>MFCV01000023.1:0-3397 GCA_001777015.1 Candidatus Daviesbacteria bacterium RIFCSPHIGHO2_02_FULL_36_13 | reverse complement strand
CACTTTCCCTTTAATGGCGATTGTACAGGAAATGTGTGCCCGCATTGGTCTTGTTACAGGTAGGGGATTGGCTGGAAATATTAGATCATTTATGCCTAAATGGGTGCTTCTTACCTCTACATTATTGCTTTTTGGGGCAAATTCCCTAAACATTGGAGCAGATTTAGGAGCTATGGCCAAGGCTACTCAGCTTTTATATCCTAATATTAGCTTTAATTTTTTGATTTTAGCTTTTGCTATTTTTTCTTTAGGATTACAGATTTTTACAACCTATGACCGGTACGCCAAATATTTAAAATGGATGGCTTTAGTATTACTGGCTTATGTTTTCTCTGCAATTAGTGCCAATTTAGATTTTGTAGAAATTGTAAAAATCTCACTTATACCAACTCTTGAGTTTACCGAGGATCAGCTTTTTATTCTGGCTGCTATTTTGGGTACCACCATCTCACCATACTTATTTTTCTGGCAGACCTCACAGGAAATAGAAGAGCAAATTTTAGTGGGAAGAACAACTTTAAAGTTAAGACAGCAAGAAACTACCAATAAAGAAATCAAAAACATGAGGTTGGATGTTTGGTCAGGGATGTTTTTATCAAACCTGGTAATGTTTTTTATCATTGCTGCTTGTGGTGCAGTGTTATTTCCCAATGGCATCACAGAAATTACCTCAGCTGAGCAGGCTGCTGAGGCTTTGCGCCCTTTTGCAGGAGATTTAAGCTACTTTCTTTTTGCCTTAGGTATAATCGGAACAGGACTTTTAACAATACCGGTTCTGGCAGGTTCAGCTTCATATGCTCTTTCTGAAACTTTTGGGTGGAAATATGGATTATATAGAAAACTTAAAGAAGCAAATGCTTTTTATGGAGTCATTATTCTCTCAACTTTAGTAGGACTGGGTATAAATTTATTAGGCTTTGATACTATAAAAGTCTTAATTTATACAGCCATTGCCAATGCTTTGGTGGCGCCTGTTATTTTGGCAACCATAGTTCTTTTAAGCAGTAATAAAAGGGTCATGGGGGAGAGGGTAAATCATCCTTTCACCACCCTTTTAGGTTGGTTTATTACAGTAGTTATGGCAGTAATAGGTATAGCTACAATCTATTTCTTTTTTGTTTAAAATCTTCTCATCTGGTACAATTTAGCCTGGTTTGGCAACGTAGCTCAGTGGTAGAGCGGAGCCCTCATAAAGCTTAGGTCGTTGGTTCGATTCCAACCGTTGCTACTTGATTTGAGGTATCATAAAACTATGAAAGTAATTGTATTAGCTGCAGGTGAAGGTAAAAGAATGTGGCCGATTCAAACAGATAAGTGTTTAATTCCTTTTTTAGGAAAGCCCCTTTTATACCATAACCTTAAGAAAATTCAAGAAGCTTTAAATCCTGAAGAGGTGATTATTACTGCTAATCCTGAAAGTAAAGATCAAATATCCAAAATCCTTTCTGAGGTTGGTCTTACTGGTACTGTGGTGATCCAGCAGGAGCCTAAAGGTATGCATGATTCTATTCTTTCTGCCAAAGACTTGATTGAGGGAGAAGTATTAATTGTGAATGCCCAGGATATTTTAGATCCAGAAGCTTTTAAAAAAGATATGGATGGGGAAGTGGTTTTAAGAGGGATAAAAGTAGATAAATATTTTCCTGGTGGGTATTTAAAGGTAACAGGGGATAGTGTACAGGGGATAGTTGAAAAACCAGGAGAGGGAAATGAACCCTCTGACTTGGTAAAACTGGTAGTGGATTATTTTAAAGATGGCAAGAAATTAGTTTCCTATTTGGAAAAAATTACTTCAGATGAGGATGATCATTACGAAAAAGCTATTTCTCAGATGATTTCTGATGGGGTAGAGATAAAATTTATTAGTTACTCTGGGACTTGGATTCCTTTAAAATATCCATGGCAGATTTTAGATATCACAGCTTACTTTTTATCTACTATTGAACAACAAATTTCCTCAGGGGCAAAAGTGTCTGAAAAGGCCATTATAGAAGGAAAAGTAGTAATAGAAGATGGGGCAAAAGTGTTTGAAGGGGCTGTTATTAAAGGGCCTTGCTACATTGGTAAAAATGTCATTGTGGGAACTAATACCATGGTTAGGGAATCTAGTTTGGAAGAAGGATGTGTGACTGGATTTAATTCAGATATCACCAGATCCTATATTGGGGCCAATTCCTGGTTTCATACAAACTATATAGGTGATTCTGTAATTGAGGGGGATTTTGGAATGGGTTCAGGGGCTGTTTTAGCTAATCTAAGGCTAGATGATCATACAATTAGGGTAAAAGTGGGAGACCCTTCGACAAGCTCAGGGCAGGAGGACCTGGATTCTGGTAGGCATAAATTGGGATTAACAGCTGGAAAAGGTTCCAGGGTTGGAGTTAATGCCTCAACTATGCCAGGAGTTAAAATTGGTTCAAACTCCCTAGTGGGACCTGGAGTTACACTTTATGATGATGTGCCTGATAATAAAAAGATTCTGGTTAAACAAGAGTATGAAATTACAGATCATACCCCAGCTCTAACAAGTTATGATCAGTTTAGGGAAAAGTTGAAATAAGTATTTAAGCTGCTATAATCTTCAGATTATGCTAATAGAAGTAATAGGTCAAAATCCAAACCAGGCTCATCTAGAGAGATTAGGAAATGGATTATTAGTAGCTCATGCTAGCTTAAAAAAAGACCAGGATTTATTTGTACCTGATTGGGTAGGCGTTGGGATAAGACTTTTTGTTTCTCCAGCATTAGGAAAAGGATTAATTAGAACCCTTTCTGAGTTAAATGATTTTGCTAAGGAGCATTCCCATGATTTAGAATTTGTGGAAGGAACAAGGGAACCTACTAATGTAGATCCAATAACTTTGCCAACTCTTAGAGGTAAGCAGTTTAAAGTTGTTATTACACCTGCTGTATTTGTTGTAAGTGGTGTAGAAACTACTTTAAGAAATGGTTACCAGAATGATTTTCGAAATTTGGCTGTACATGATTACATTGACCCTTCTGAGGCTCATTGCTATGGTTTTGTTAGGCCTCCTGCTACTGACCTTTCCCATCTGAGTATGCTTGTTTTTGTGGGTGGAGGTTAGTTTAATTAATCCGCTTTAGCACGTTAGTACCCCCTGTTACCTCAGCGGATTAATCTAGGCACAAAAAAACAGGTTCCTTTTACGGTTTAACCTGTTGTAGGTGTCTTCCTACTGTCCTAAAACCTGCCATCTCCATTTCTTCTAAACTTCTGGAAATGGGATCAGTTACAGGCGCTCTTCTTCCTTTCACCTTTGGAAATGGATCTTCAGAAGTGCCAGGTATTCTTCCCTCAACACGGACATTAGTAACGGGTCCTATAGGACCACTTTCTACTGCCATACAATCACCTCCTTTCGAATAATTAGAAATA
>MFCV01000022.1 GCA_001777015.1 Candidatus Daviesbacteria bacterium RIFCSPHIGHO2_02_FULL_36_13 | reverse complement strand
ATAAATTCTGATCTGGGATTTATCATAAAAGCTGACACTAAAACCATTACAGCAGAAGAAATTAAAACGATTGCAAACCATCTTTTCTTCTTCCATAACATCCAGGCTGTGTAAATGGAAATCAAAAAGCCTAAAAGGTGTACCCACCCAATCTGATAAGGGATTCCGTCTGTCGGCCCCCCGGGTACTTCCCTAAAAGATCCTCCGTATCCAAAATAATTTCCTAAAAGTTTTTTAAAACCTTTAAAATGCTCTGTATAGAAAAAATATCCACTGGTTGTTGAATCAACATGGACTAAATCCTTCTCCACTATGGCGGGTAAAATATAAAAGGAGGCCAACCCGAAAGCAATTACAATTGATCCTAAGCTGAAAAATAAAAATTGTTTGGCTCTTTTCTTAAAATATAAAACTGCAATCCAAATCACTGTTGGTAGTAAAAATAAAAATGTTGAAAGATTGTGGGATGTTGCAAGTAGTGCCGGAAAAAGTCCGGCCAAAAGCATATTTCTAATATTTGAATTTTCCTGAAGCCTTGTAAAAGCCCAAAAAATAGCAGGAAAAAACATCAGTCCCCACATCTCCCCCAAAGCCCCTCTGACATAGAAATCTACAGCATGATAAGGAGCCAGCGAATAAAAAATAGCTGATAATGCTCCACCCATTGGGCCCCAGAATTTCCTTGCCAAAAGATACATAAAAATATAGGAGCCAATAAAAGATACTACAAACATAATTTTTACTGAAAAAATTATGTTTGTAGTAAAAAAATAGATTAGTTCTCCAAAATAATAGGGAAGCGGGGCGTAATAGTTAAAAAGGGGATAGCCATATAAATTTCCTAAATCAGGCACCCACCTGCAGGGAATCTGACCATCTTTAAAACACTTATCCATCTCAAAAAGCCTTATAAAGGTAACGTCATCGTGATAGGGATAAGAGGGAGCTGCAAATTGCGGCCAAAGCAGGCTTGCCGAGATAATAAGTCCTAAGAGAAAGGGCCAACTTTTTTTGAGTACTTCCATATATTAACCAAGCTTAATGATACTAAAAAACCGGCTAAAGAGATAGCATCCAGAAGCTTTTTGAACCCAGTTTCTTCAAATTTAATCTCCAAGCTATGAGCCCCTGCAGGCACGTTTAACTCTATTTGTCCAAATGGCTTGCCGGCATAAATTGAAGTGTTGTTGCCGTCAATTTTAGCCACCCATCCCGGGAAAAGGTATTTAGAATAACTAAGCTTAAAACCATTTTCAGAATCCACCTCTATCTTAGAATTTAGATCATTAATTTTTAAAACATTTTTTATCTCTCCCTCTTCAGCAGTGACAAGAGGGTAATTTTTGTCAGGCCTGACCTCTGTTTCCTTTGGTAGCCTTAAATACTCTTCCTGAGTTTTAAGATATTCTGAGGAAGCAAAAGGGGTAGGAATGTACTTGTTTAAATAATAACCATCTTCCCTTCCTAAAAAGTCCTGTGGATGAAAATAGTTGTATGTGGTTGCCAGTGTTAAGATAATCAGCAAAACAGAAAGCCATTTTCTATTTAGAATCTCCTCCATTGCAACGACCAAAATTGGAATAGTGAATGTAGTTATTATCAAAAATCTCCAGGGGAATTGGAAATAGGGCAGAAGAGGAATATTTTCCCAAAGAATTGTGGACCTGTAGTTCATTAAAAACATGGAAACTAAAATAGAAATTAAAGCCCAGACTAATATTACTTTTTTATCTTTAGAAAACTTAGGCCAGGATAAAATCGTCAAAAAGCTTCCAATAAGTAACACTGCTAAATTAGCAATTCCTAAGAAAAATGACATTCCGTCATAGGGTCCTGCCACAGATGCACCATAGCCCCAATAAGGAGTAATCAGCTGTTTTAGAGTAGGGAAGTGATCTACAAAATTAAAAACAGTGTCATATTTAACTAACCCACTCTCCGTAATTGCCGGCAGCCAGAAATAGCAACTTATTAAAAGCCCTAATATTCCTGCCAGCAACATTTTTAAAACTCCCCTGCCCCAATTTTTCACAAAAATTGTTCTTACAAAAATTGTTCTTAATAAAAAAAGAATAATCAAAAAGAAAGAAAACATATAAGCTGTAATATTGTGAGTTAATATCAGTCCGGCAATCGAAAGCCCTCCAATTCCAATCCATCTTTTTTCTTCTGTTTCGTCTTTTGTTAATTTTAAAACCGATAAAGTAAGCAGCGGTAAAAATACAAAGCTTAGTATCTCCCCTATTGCTCCTCTGATATATAAATCAACAGCTCTATAAGGGGTGTAAATATATAAAACTGCTCCAAATAAACTTACAGTCTTACTAGTAAACTCTCTTAAAAGAAGATACATAAAAAGTCCTGATAAAGGCACACTTATGAGAAATACTGCTTTTATGCTGTCAACTAAATTCAATCCTAAAAGATGAAAAAGTTCAGCAATATAAAAAGGCAAGGGAAAAACAAAATTAAACAACGGATAGCCAAACCCAAAACTTAAATCAGGAACAAACCTGGGGGGAATCTGTCCTGCCATCAGAGTTTTATGAAACTCAAAAAGCCAGGCAATATGCAGATCATCCGAGGCTCCATAATATCCTGGGACAAAAAGAGCCCAAATTGCAGGGATGATTAGCAGCCCAAAAATTAAAAAGTTTTTATTTAACAATTTTTTTACCATAAGTTAAATATAAAACTGTGAGAATCGAGATTAAAGTTATGATATTGGAGATTTCCCTAATTGGGGTATTCTTAAGTCTCCCTGAAATTTGGTGCAGACCTGGCTCTAGATTAAAGCTTATTCTTTTTACATAATTATCATTTGTATGACTGATAATTTTTTTACCTTCATACACTTTCCAATTTGGAAAATCTATCACCGGGATTTCTATCCTGCTGGGGGATTTTACATCTATTAAAAGATCCCATTTATTTGATTTATTTTTAAAATTCTTAACTTCCGCCTCCCCTTCTATATAAGGTATATCTTGAGCCGGCTCCAAAGGTTTTTGCGCCCCGACAGGCAGATAATCCAATATTGAGGCTTTTTGTTGAGTGTCCCATTCAGCCCCTGATAGTTTTTGACTGTCCCCTATTTCAAAATAAAATTTCTCCGGCTTAAAATAATTCCAGTTTAAAAAAACTGTCAGTATTATGATACCTACTGCAAGAATCCTTGCCAAAGTTTTGTTTAAAGAATAAACTAAAAATCCTCCCAAAATAGATGAGGTAAAAATAGCAACTGCCAAAAATCTCCAGGGAAATTGTGTAAACCTTAAAATCCCGATTTTTTCCCAGAGAAAAGCTGATTTATTGTGAGTCATAAAAATCGAGAATAAAAACAGCAGTAAAAACCCTGCATATAAAACTAAAAACTTCCTTTCCTTTCTTTTAAGAACCAATACAAATGGTACAGAAAGAAACACTAAGATCCAATGAGGCAGGCCTATTTGGAAAGAAATTGTATCAATAGGTCCAGGGAATGATGCCCCATATCCCCATGCTCTGTCCATAAAAAGTTGGGGGAAAGTTGCAAAATGCGCTCTAAAATCCAAATCAAGCCTAGCCAGATTATCAATCTGCACTAAATTTTTCTCAAAGTAAGCAGGCAGGGTAAAAAAGGCAGAAAGTCCTATCCCTAAAAGGATTGCAAAAATTACCCCTCTTACATTTTTAAAATTTTCTGTCCAAAGATGATATAAAATCAAAAAAACCAAAACCGTTAAAAACAAAAGAGTCATAATAGTGTGGCTTGTTAAAAAAATTGCCAAAGTTATAGAAAAAAATATCAATTTCTTTTTAATAAGGAAATAAAAAACTAAAGGAACTATTGCTATAGCAAAACTTTCAGCCACTGCTCCTCTGACAAAAGAATCCAACGCTCTGTATGGAGCAAAAAGATATAGAATTCCCACCACTAGTCCTGCTTCTTTATTAAACAACTCTTTTCCCAATAGATACATAAACACCCCGCCTAAGATTAGGGGTATTAAGAATAAAAGCTTGGCAGAAATTACAAACCCTCCAAAAATGCTTAAGGCAGCCCCAATATAATAAGGAAAGGGATTGTAGTAATTAAATAAAGGATAGCCGTTGCCATAGCCCATATCTGGCACCCACCTGCAGGGAATCTGCAGATCTTCAATGCATTTTCTCATTTCAAAAATCCTCATTACATGTAAATCATCATGGTGAGAAAAATATCCTGGCCTAAAGATGGGCCAGATAATAAAGATAGAAAAAATAAGTATTATTAAAATCGGCCAATAATTTTTAATCATTTTTGTCATATTTTTTGCTTAGATAAAATAAAGATCCAACTAAAAAAACTGATACAAGACTAATCATATTGCCTGTTTGTCTTATTTGGGTATCTTTAAGTTTAGCCTCAATTGTATGTTTGCCCTGAAGAACACTAAAAGTAATCAGTCCCAAACAATACTCCTGTCCCCTACAATCATCATGCCAGTGGACTATTTTTTGCCCGTCAACTTTTACCTCCATACCGGGAAAATCAAAAAGAGGGAGCCTTAAAGTAGCGGCTTCTTTAACTTCTACCTCCCCTACTTGAAAATTACTGCCCTTTTTATAACTTAAAAATTCAACCTCCCCATCCAAAGTATCAGGAAGCTCAGGAGCCTTTTTATTTGGAGGAAGTTTTGCATATATAGGCAGATAGTCAAAAATAGAAATAGTTAATTGTTTTTCCCAAGACTCTCCTGAAAATTTTTCCTGATCAGAAATATCTATCCACTCCCTTGGTTGAAAAAATAATCCATGTAAAATAAAAAGTCCTGCAATCACCCCTACCCCAACTCCTTTTCCCCATTTTTCTTTAATCTTACATATTATATATATAGAATATGCACCTAAAATAGACAGCAGAAAAGTTGAATCTGATAAAAATCTCCAGGGAAATTGAAGAAGTTTAAAACCCGGTATTATCTCCCAAAGGAAAGTTGATCTTTGATGCATTAAAAATATTACAAATAAAGTTACAGCTCCCAAAATTAAAATAAGGCTTGATAATTTTTTCTCCTTTTTAAAATTAACCAGGGCAAAAATTAAAGCTGTCAGCCCCAATATCCAGTGAATAATGCCAACTGATAAAGAAAGATCATCAACCGGTCCCAGAAAAGAAGATCCATATCCAAAGTTGTTTGAGAAAAATAATTGATTAAAGGTCACAAAGTGTTGTCTCCAGTCAAAATATCCTCCTGTCAAAGTTTCTATGTGAACATATTGGTTTTCAAAAATAACAGGCAGGGTAAAGAAAGCTGCAAGACCCAACCCCAGTATTGATCCCAAAATTATTTTTGGAAATCTTTTAATTTTTTTATTCAAAATTACTAAACTCAAAGCCCAAATTCCAAAAATAGGCAGGAATATAAAAGACATTAAATTATGAGTAGTTAAAAGTAGACCAATTGATAAAGCCAGAAATCCCACATATTTCCACTTCCCCTCATTAACAATTTTTAAACCTGCCCAAAAAATTAAAGGAAAAAATACAAAGGAAAAAAATTCAGATAGAGATCCTCTGACGTACACTTCTGTTGCTTTATATGGAACTATTGAATAAAGTACTGCTCCAATAACTGCTGGATACTTTCCAAATAACTCTTTTAATAAAAGATACATTGTTCCTGAAGAAAGAAGAAATCCTAAGATAAATAAAATCTTGACAGTATCTATCACTTGAATTCCGATTAAATGTAAGAAAGCTCCCAAATAATAAATACTGGGGGGATAAAAATTAAATTGGGGATAGCCATACTGATAGCCCATATCAGGAATCCACCTGCAGGGAAATTGAAAATCCGAAAAACACTTCCCCATCTCAAAAATTCTAAAGGCCTGAAGATCATCCTGCATTGGAAAAAATCCAGGTCTGATTAAGGATAAAAATAAAGGGATTGTTAAAAGAAAAATAAATTTTCCCATATTTATGGCAGTACCTGATAAATAACTATAGCATCCTGTTTCCTGCCTAAAGATGGTTTAGCTTTAAGATATTCTTTGACAAAAATCACATTATCTATTCTTCCCTCTACCCTGGCTTTGTTGCCTACAAAATAGGTTAAATTATCCCTAGCTGCCTGTCGAATTTGCGCAGAAATTGTGGCATGTGAACCGACAAATTTAACATTGGCTTTATCCAAATATATCTGAAGACCGTCCGGCAAAGTGCCAAAAAATCCTTCAGTCCCAACAACCACAGATTCCTTTTTAGATTTCTCCTCCAAAAAGGAAGCAATTTCTTTAAACCCATATCCTGCTGTCCATTCTTCAAAATATCCAATTCTTCCCTCTAAAGGCATATTGTCAGGAGGAGGAGAGGTTAAAAGTTGATAATTAAAATAAAGGGCTAGAGGCAAAATTAAAATTGCTGATATTAAATTTTTGGCCATATTGGTAGTTTTCACTCTGTTTAAAATAGAAACCAATCCAAATCCTGCAAAAATAAACATTGGAGCAATTGAGGGAAGTAAGTATCTGGCAGTAAAAGT
>MFCV01000021.1 GCA_001777015.1 Candidatus Daviesbacteria bacterium RIFCSPHIGHO2_02_FULL_36_13 | reverse complement strand
GTCAAATCAACCTAAATGTAGTTTTGCACCAAACTCCTTACCTAAAACTTGACAAGTTCTTATACATCTGGTACTCTTCGCACTTCCTCTGACTGCCTAGTCAGCAACGATGAAGTTACTGCCAACCAGAAGTATACGACAGGAATTCCAGGACTTCTCAAACTCAAAAAGAAAACAATATTTAGTAGCTGCCATTTTAGATTTTGTACTGATCTTAGTAATTTTAATCGGTGGAGCAGACAGTGCAAAAAGACTGATGACTCCTTTGGTCTCACCCTTAGTTAACTCAGTAGCAGCAGTATTTAGCCAAACAGTTATCGGTGATTCTTTTGCTTTTATACCAGGAGGGTCCCACAATAAATATGAAGATATTGATTTAAACAATTTAACAGCACTTTCCTTTTTTGATGTGCCTTTAAATGAGGAGGGGGATATAAATTTTGATTCCAGAGGTTATAGATCTTTTATCTCAGAGGCCACCCTAGAGCTTTTTGAAAGAGCCAGACAAAAAAATGTCAAAATATTCCTGACACTAACAGCTT
The DNA here is from genome assembly GCA_001777015.1 of Candidatus Daviesbacteria bacterium RIFCSPHIGHO2_02_FULL_36_13. Lineage (GTDB taxonomy): Bacteria > Patescibacteriota > Microgenomatia > Daviesbacterales > UBA10151 > 2-02-FULL-36-13. Next base: position 10,055 of record MFCV01000021.1, on the reverse strand, counting down.
GGGAAGAGGACATTATTAAAAACCTTCTAAACAGCAAAGATGCCCAACTTAAATTAGCTGATCAAATTTCTGAAGAAATTACTTCAAGCGGTATTGATGGGATAACCATTGATTTTGAATACCCAAAAGGACAAGGCAAGAGTTATCAGAAAAAGTTCACAGAATTTATAGGTAATCTTACTGACAGAGTTCACAAAAGTAATCCTAATGCAAAGGTTGCTGTGGCTGTACCTTCTTCTCTGTCCAAAAATTCCTCCATTTATCATCCTTCAGATTTATCCAAAAAAGCAGATCAAATATTTTTAATAGCCTCCGATTTTATAGTTCCTGAAGTTAAAAATTCCAGTCCTTTGAGTCCTGTTTATGGTTTTTCAGAAAAGGAATATTGGAGTACACTATCAAACCTTTTAGGCGAGCTTTTAACAAAAATTGCCACCCCAAAGCTTGTGATGGAAAGGGCTTGGTATGGAAATGGTCATAATTATCCTTTATACACTCCTAAAGATCCAGCTCCAGAGGAAGAAGATAAAAAAGCATCATTGGTTAATTTAGATTCAGAAACTATAGACAGATTAGTTGATGGGGTTCCCGACAAAGGTAAAGTTGGGGCAAGAATCAGTATTCCTCTAATTGCCAAAGCTCTAGAAAAAGAGGGAATTTTAGATTCTAATGTTTTGGCTTATGCACTGGCTACAATTGAGCATGAAACAGATGAGACTTTTGAGCCCTTAGAAGAAATTAACGGTAGGTTTTCTGCCAGAAGATTGGGATATGAAGGAGGGATGAATTATTTTGGCAGGGGCTATATTCAACTGACTCACCTTAGAAATTATAAAGTCATAGGAGAAAGAATTGGTATGGGAGAAAGATTAGTTAAAAACCCAGAACTGGCAGGAACTCCTGAGGTTGCTGCAGCAGTTTTAGCTGCCTTCTTTAAAGATAATAATGTGGCAAATTTGGCTAGCAAAGGTAATTTTATAGCTGCCAGAAGACCTGTCAACCCTGATTTAAACGGCAGATCTGTGGCCCGTAAGGCTTTAAAATATGAAGTTAATTAAGCAAAGCTTGAAACTAATTAGTTTTAGATTTACAAAAAGGTCCTTCATAGTCTTTGTAATTAATGTAGTTGCAGCTTTTTTAATGACTGTAGTTCCACACTTAAACGTTCAACAAAGTTGGGTTAGTCCTTTGCCAAATAAAGTAGATACCCTTCAAATCATTGAACCGAAACTAAAACAAAAAGATAACAACTTTCGGTTGACGGTTCCTGGAATAAAGCAAAATTTTATCCCTATTGTTTCTGCAGGTCAGGACTATGAAGAGGCCTCAGGTTTTGGAGTTATAGATTTGGATTCCGGGGAAATAATAGCCTCCAAAAATCTGGATAAAAAATTACCCATTGCTTCTTTAACCAAAGTTATGACAGCAGTTGTAGCTTTGGATTTAGCTGATTTAGATGAAAATTTTACTGTCAGTGAAAAAGCCGCCTCTCAAATTCCCACCAAAGTAGCTCTAAAATCTGGAGAATCCTACAGTCTGGATCACCTCATAAAGCATGCCTTAATATCCTCTGCCAATGATAGTGCCCAAGTTATTAAAGAAGGAATAGATAAAAAGTATGGGGAAGAAGCATTTCTAAAAGCTATGAATAGAAAGGCTGAAATTTTGGGAATGAAAAATAGCATGTTCACCAATCCCCAGGGATTTGATAATAGTAATCACTACTCAACAGTAGAGGATTTAAGCATTCTTTCTCACTATGCTTTAACAAATTATCCCTTTATAGCTGAGGTTGTAGGGGAGGAAATTATAGATTTAACAAATAATTGGGCAGACAGGAGATTTTACCTTCAAAACTGGAATGGACTTTTGGGAATCTATCCAGGAGCAAAGGGATTAAAGATTGGAAATACCGAAGGATCAGGTAACTGCACCATAGTTTTTGCACAGCGGAATGGCAAGAGAATTCTTTCCATAGTCTTAGGAGCCCCAGGGGTATTGGAGCGAGATTTATGGGCCTCACAGCTCCTGGATTTAGGCTTTAATAGGGTAGGTTTAGATGCTGTAAGCGTTACTGAAAAGCAGTTAAAAGATAAATATGCCAGCTGGATAACCTTTAGATAATTCTTACGCATGTCTCAGCTGATTCTTACGTAATCCTATAATCCTACCATTACACTATATGGTTAGATGAGAAAACTTACTTTAGGGCTTAGGCATGACCTTTTGATAGGTTTTTTTGCCATATTGGCTACTTTAGCCTTAATCCCCATTATTACTTATATATATTTTGCCTCTGATTTAACTTCTAAAGAAAAAATCATGAATAGAAATAACAGGGGAGTTATTTTAACTGATAAAGATGATATTCCATTTTTTACATTCTATCAGGCCAAAGTCAGAGAGGAAGTATCTTTATCTCAAATTCCAAAAACAACTCAGCAGGCCTTTATAGCCATGGAGGATAAGGATTTTTATTCCCACCCGGGATTTTCTGTAAAAGCCATTGTCAGGTCTGCCATTCAAAACCTTCAAAGCAAGGAAGTTATGTTTGGAGGCTCTACTATTACCCAACAACTCGTTAAAAATTCCTTATTAACTCCAAAAAAAGAATTTATGAGGAAATACCAGGAGCTTGTATTGGCCACAGAAATAGAAAGAAGATATTCAAAAGATGAAATTTTAGAAATGTATTTAAATTCAGTTTATTTGGGGGAAGGAAGCTTAGGGGTAGAAGATGCTTCCCAGCTTTATTTTAATAAAGACATAAAAGATTTAAATTTGGCTGAAAGTGCTATTTTGGCTGCAATTTTGCCATCCCCTTCAAGACTCTCTTTGATTAATGGCAATTTTGATGAGGCTAAAAAAAGACAGGAGTTAGTTTTAGACAGAATGGTTGAGCAAAAATATATTACAGAAAAAGAAAGGGATGAAGCCAAAAAGGACAAAATAAATTTAAATCCAACTCTCTCAGGTCTTAATCAGGAAGCTCCTCATTTTGCCCTAATGGTAATTGATCAACTAAAAGAAAAATATGGGGAAGAAGCCATTATAAGATTAGGTATTAGAGTTAGGACAACCCTAAATTTAGAATGGCAAAAAAAGGCTGTAGATATTGTCTCAAAGCACGTTGAAAGCCTAAAAAGGAATAAAGCTACCAATGGTGCTGCGGTGGTTCTGGATCCAAAAACAGGTGAGATAAGAGCTATGGTAGGATCAAAAGATTGGTTTGATGACAAATACGGCAAAGTCAACATAACCACATCTAGTCGGTCTCCAGGATCTTCTTTTAAGCCTATTGTTTATATAAGAGCTTTGGAGCGGCATTTAATTACACCTGCAACAATTTTGCATGATAGTCCTACAAAATTTGCCAATTTTGATGAGAAAAAGTTTTTTTCCTCTTTTCCAACTATTGCCTCTGCCCAGGAAAATTTAAGAAATGATCCAAATGCTTTTTACTCTCCCCAAAATTATGATAAAAAATTTAGAGGGAATGTGACAGTAAGAAGGGCTTTAGCAAACTCCTTAAACGTACCTGCAGTTGAGATTATGAAAAAAGTGGGGATAGAAGATACTATAGATTTTGCAGAGAAGCTAGGAATAACCACAATTGGTGAGGCGGAAAATTATGGGTTATCCTTAGTTTTAGGTTCTGCAGAAGTTAAGCCTTTAGAGATCACCAATGTTTATGCAACTTTCGCCAATCATGGATTCAAAAATACTCCTGCTTCAATTTTAGAAATTAAAGATAAATCTGGCCGATCTATCTATAAATATTCTCCAAAAGCAGAAAGAGTTATTGATGAAAAATATACATTTTTAATTTCTTCAATTCTCTCAGATAATGCTGCCAGATTCGAAGTATTTGGAAATGCTTTAAATATCAGCAGGCCAGCTGCAGTTAAAACAGGAACTGGTGAAAGCTATAAAGATGCCTGGACTATTGGATATACTCCATCTCTGGCGGTTGGAGTTTGGGTGGGAAATAATTTTGGGGAGCCAATGGATGGAGTGGCAGGATCATTAGGGGCTGCTCCAATTTGGAAACAATTAATGGAGGAATTTCTGAAAGGAACAGAGGTTGAGAATTTTATACCACCACAAGATGTTGTGTCACAAAAAATTTGCATCGCTTCATCTTCTGCCAGGTTAGAATATTTTGAAAAAGGCACAGAGCCTAAGGAATCTTGTAAAACACCTACCCCAAAAGAAAAAAGACCGATTGACAAGAAGAGTTAATTTATGTCTATAGTAGATCACTAGCCCAGATAGGAGGTGATAAATAAGTGGAAGCAATCGGTTTGACGGTTACTGCTATAGTTACTACATCTCTTGCTGGGATTGGAGATTATTTTCCTCAATTTCTGGGCGGCTTAATTTTACTGCTTTTAGGTCTGACTATTTCTGCTCTTCTTAAGGAGGTTGTTTTAAGGTTTCTTAGATTTCTTAATTTAGAGGCCTGGATGGAAGATGTCTCTGAGTGGTTTGAGAAAATGAAATCTGATAAGGCTGCCAGAGGATCTGTTTGGACAGGGTTGGTGGCAGAATTGGTGAGATGGACAGTAGTAATTTTGTTTTTGGTTCCGGCGGCAGAGGCTTGGGGACTGCCAAAAGTGACAGAACTTTTAAATCAATTCCTACTCTACATTCCTAATGTGTTTGTAGCAGCAGTTGTTGGATTTGTAGGTTTGGTTTTGGCTAATTTGGTTTCAGAAATAGTTAAGCATGCAGGAAAAGGTTTGGGGAGTGCCAGCTCTAATCTTTTATCCACAATTTCAAGATATGCTCTGTATTTCTTTACAACTTTAGTGGTTCTAAATCAACTTGGAGTAGCATCTGATTTGGTTAGAATATTATTTACAGGAATTGTGGCTATGCTGGCAATTGCAGGAGGATTGGCATTTGGGTTAGGTGGACAGGGAACAGCTAAAAAGACTTTGGATGATTTGCAGAGAAAATTGTCTAAGTAACATCAGTGACTGCCCCACTATGTTAAGAGAGTAAGAGCTCCGTATAAACCGGATAGATCCCCATTTTTTGATAAAACTAATTCAGGATGATTTTTAAAAATAGTTAAGTATTCCTCAAAATATTTTTTTACTGATTCCAAGGGTATGCTTTGCATAACAGAGCCTCCTAAAATTATAATATCCGGTGACCAAAAAACTGAAACATTATTTAGACCTATGCTTAAATATTTGGCTACTTGATCCCAAACCTCAGGATCTTTTATTTCCTCTGCCCGTATGCCTTTAAGAGATTGAAGTCCTGAGCCGGAAACATAGGATTGAAGATGGCCTTTTCCACCACAATTACATGGCTCACCATCTGGAACAATAATTTGATGTCCTGGTTCAAATCCTAAGGAATTTTCATCAAGCTTGCCGCTCACTACTCTGGCTCCACCAACTCCTGTTGAAATAGTCATATAAACCACAATTTTTTTACCCATACCTGCTCCAAAATGAGCCTCACCCAAAGCTGCCAGTTCAGCATCATTACCTAAGTTGACTTTGCATCCAAAAAGACTTTCAAGCTCTTTTTTAAAGGGTTTGTTATTCCAGGCTTTTAGGTTAGGAGCACCTATAACCATTGTTTTTTCTTTATTAAGAGGTCCTGGTACACCTCCTGATATTCCATCCAATTTTTGATAGCCAGACAATTCATCAGCCCCTTTTTTAATTTCTTCCATGGCCTTTTCAAAATCCGGATTTGTAGGAATCACTTTAGAAGCACCTATGGTTTTACCATCAGAAGAGATTGCCAACCTTGTCTTTGTGCCGCCAATATCAAAAACTAAAAACATGGTGATATAATCATAGCATGAAGATAAGCGGAGCTTCTCTACGAGTTGGATTCATTGGTCTTGGCAGAATGGGCAAGAATATTGTTCTTAACTTACTTGAGCATGGAATAGAAGTGGTGGCATGGAATAGATCACCTGAGCCTCGCGAGGAACTTAAGAAAGAAGCCGATGGATTACAAAATCTTACTATTGTAGAAAATACAGATGACTTGGTTAAATTCCTACAAACTCCCAGAATTATTTGGCTAATGGTTTCTGCTGAGGCCATGGATACTGTTTTGGCTGATTTGACTCCCAAGTTAAGTGAAGGAGATCTAATAATTGATGGAGGCAATTCCTTTTATAGGGAGACTTTAAGAAGAGCAAAAGAGCTTTCTGAAAAAGGAATTCACTACATGGATTGCGGAACCTCTGGTGGAGTTGAAGGAGCCAGGACTGGGGCTTGTATGATGGTAGGAGGATCTAAAGAAGATTTTGAAAGAATTGAGGAAGTTTTAAAGGCTGAGGCAGCACCAAATGCATATGGTCATTTAGGTCCTGTTGGAGCAGGTCACTTTACTAAAATGGTTCACAATGGTATTGAGTATGGCATGATGGAGGCAATTGGAGAGGGAGCGGCAATGCTTAAACATACTCCAGAATTTAATTTTGATTTAAGAGAAGTTTTTAGAGTTTACTCAGAAAAATCCATTATTGACTCAAGATTAGTTTCCTGGACTTTAGCTGAACTTAAAAATGATCCAAATTTAGATAATATAGTTTCTGTGATTGGATCAGCTGGGGGTTCTGAAAAAGCCAAAGGGGAAGCTCACTGGACTTTAGAACTTGCCAAAGATATGGGTGTTGATACTCCAGTAATCCAGGCTTCAGTTGATGTCAGAGATAATTCTGATAAAGACGTCGAAAACTCACCAAATGGTTTTAGAAATAAAATAGTAGCAGCACAAAGATGGCAGTTTGGCAGACACCCTGTTAAAAAAAATTAGGCCTCTTGCTTCATTTTTTCAATTTGAGATTCTAACTTATCTAATCTTAAGGAAATACCCTCTCTTAAATTTAAAAAACCATATATAGGAAAATGATTTGTTTTCCTTCCGTGTATCTCCGATAGGAAATCATTCACAAAAAGGGATAAATAACCTGAAGTTAAAAGAATGTATCTTGCTTCTAAGTCCATAGCTGATAGTTGTTGGTGTTGTAAATTCGGAATTCGGTTTTTTTCCTCATCATCCCATTGACCAACGCTTATATTGGCAGCCCTGGAAAAATCAAACAGAAAATCAATTGCCACTCCCTGCGAAAGAGAATGCTTTCTCCCATCCAGAGCATCCTGAGGATCTTTTTGAAAGAATACTTTCTCTATAATATTGGCAGCTAACTGATTAACAAAATGCCTTTCTACTAATTCATCAGAAAAAAGTGGGTGATCACTAACACCAATTTCTCCTAAAAGATTTCTAGAAAATCCTTCTACATCTTGCATCAGTCTTGCTCGTCCATGAGGAAATGGGCCTTCAGACAAAATTCCCTGGATAAATCTATTTTGTCCAATCCATCCTAAAAATCTTTGAACGGGAGTATTTTGTTCTGATTCTATTTTCATATTCTGCAGAATTCCATTGATGGCTCAAGCCAGGCCCTGCTATCATCTTCCAGTAGTTTATCAGCTTCTTTTGGTCCCCAGGTACCTGCTTTATAAATTACAGGTTTTCCCCTAACTTTAGAAAGGGGATCTGTAAAGGCCCACTGAGCCTCAACCTCTTCTGCACTGTTAAAAAAGGTATGATCTCCTCTTATGGTATCTACAAGCAGTCTTTCATAAGGATCAGGAAGCAAGTGACCGTGTGGGTCAGTTCTGTAGCAATACTGCATATATTCAGGTTTAACTTTAACTTGATGTCCAGGTTCTTTAGTTAGCATCTTTAAAACAATGCCTTCGTTGGGTTGAATCCTATAAATTAAAACATTAGGTTCATCCCCTAAATTTGTATCCCTAAAAAGCCTATTTTTTGGATTTTTAAAAACAATTGATATTTCTGTGACATATTGTTTTAGTTTTTTTCCTGCCCTTATATAAATCGGCACTCCTTTAAATCTGTCATTGTTTATATATGTTTTTAAAGCATAAAAGGTATCTGTATTTGAGTTAGGATTAACATTTGGCTCATTTTTATAGCCTTCATATTGGCCGAAGACAATTTTTTCAGGCATGGGTTTAAGATTTTCCAATATTTTAATTCTTTGTTTTGATACAGCTTCATTTTTAAACTCAGTAGGGGCATCCATGGTGGCAAAAGCCAACATTTGGAGCTGGTGATTCTGACCTACATCTTTTAAGGCTCCAACCAAATCATAATATCCGCCCCTTTTTCCAATCCCAAATTCTTCAGCTGCTGTAATTTGAATATGATCTATATAATCCTTATTTATCATTGGTTCAAAAATATCATTGGAGAATCTAAAGGTCAGGATATTCTGCAGAGTTTCTTTACCTAAATAGTGATCTAATCTAAATATTTGGTCTTCCTTGAAGTATTTTAAAAGAAGCTTGTTTAAACTTTGGGCTGATTTTAGATTATCTCCAATAGGCTTTTCTATCATTAGTCTGATCCAGCCACTTTTCTGCTGATTCATTCCTAATTTTTGGAGATTTTCAAAAACATGGGAATAAAGGTCTGGATATGTAGCTAAATAGTAAATTCTATTTTTATAGCCTTTTTTATCCAAAAATTCATTTAATCTTTTATAAAAAGAGGGCTCATCCAAATGCCCGTCAATATAGTGAATTCTGTCTGCTAAATCCTTAAAAACTTCCTCTTTAATCTCATGCTGATGGTGGATATTTTGAGTTTTTAAACTATCGTAAAAATGTTTTTTAAAATCATCTCTATTCATGACCTTTCTGGCAATTCCCACAACACTCATATTTTTTGGAAGGAGGCCTTTTTCTGCCATGTCATATAAAGCAGGGATCAGTTTAATTTGGGCCAAATTTCCAGTGATACCAAAAATAACCAGTGCAAAAGAATCCATAAGGTAGAGACTAGCGACTAGGGTTTAGGGTCTAGAAACTAGTTATGAAAGAGATTATACTAAACCCTATACCCTAAAACCTATACCCTAATTTATGAATAATTTAGACCCCAAAGATGTATTCGGATCTTTACAAATGCTTCCAGATCAAATTGAAAGTGTTTGGACTCTTTCAAAAGAAATAGATTATCCAGATAGATTTAAAAACTTAAAAAGAATAGTTTGCTGCGCTATGGGTGGATCAATGTACGGGGCATATATTGCCAACGCTTTGTTTCATGATTCCTTAAAAGCGCCAATTATAACTTTAGGTGATTATCGGCTCCCAGGTTTTGCTTCTTCTGATACCCTAATAATTCTTTCCTCCTATTCTGGTAATACAGAAGAACCAATAAATTGTGCTGAGGAGGCTGTCTTAAAAAAGCTACCCTTGACTGTTTTAACCTACGGTGGGAAAGCTTCTGAGATAGCTCAACAAAATAATCTTCCAGCGTTAATCTTTGATCCTAAATTTAATCCTTCTGATCAGCCAAGGTTAGGTTCGGGATACATGGTACTTGGAATTTTAGGAATTCTTAACCAATTAGGATATATATTCTTATCTGATCAAGAAATAATAGAAGGAATAGAATTTTTAAATTCATCTAATGAAGGCATCAAAAAGCAAGCTGAAGCTCTGGCAAAAGAGCTTGAGAGATATATACCCCTGCTAATAGCCGCTGAACACTTAAATGGAAATATACATATTTTAAGGAATCAAATTAATGAGACTGCAAAGAGCTTTTCTGCATTTGCTGAACTGCCTGAATTAAACCATCATTTGATGGAAGGCTTAAAAAACCCACCCGATAAAAAAATAAAAACTCTTTTTATAAATTCCAATCTATATTCTGAGAAATTAACTAAAAGAATGGAAATTACCAAGGATGTGATTGAAAAGAATGGCTTATCTTATATTGAGTATAATCCACAATCTAAAACAAAGTTTCTTCAAATGCTGGAGGTTTTATCTTTCGGTGGGTATCTATCATATTACCTGGCTATGCTATATAAGCAGGACCCTTCAGTCATACCCTGGGTAGACTACTTTAAGAACGAGTTACAAAAGAGTTCTTAAAGCACGCTTCGCTTACCAAATTCTTACCATCACAATATATCATTCTTACAGACTCTCTCTAATATGATAATTTGTGTCCTCCTCAGCTAAATCTAT
>MFCV01000020.1 GCA_001777015.1 Candidatus Daviesbacteria bacterium RIFCSPHIGHO2_02_FULL_36_13 | reverse complement strand
GATGGCAAGTGGTTCTTTAATAATCTTAATGCCTGGGGCAATTTTAGAGCAGATTTCAGAATCAACTTCCACAGGCTGTTGTTTATCCTTTTTGTATACTTTTAAGACTTCCTTATCCAATCCATTAGAGTTGGCAATCATGATATCAATATTCTTGTCTCCTCCCAGGTAATAAATAAAAGCCTTAAGATAATCAGAGGCCTTAAAATTATCTGTTTCCCCTACTTTAGTCATTAAATTTAAAATCAAAATGATTTTGGCATTTGAGCTTTCTATAGCCTCTCTTATTCCTCCAACCAACAGGTGAGGCAAGATAGAGGTATATAAATCCCCTGCAGAAAAAACAATCTTATCTGCCTCAGTAATAGACTGAATAGCATCTGGATTTGGGTCAGCATTTGTTTCAAAATAAATTCTGTTTATTTTTTCTTTTGGATTATAATTTTTATCTTGGCCCCTTAAATCTATTTTTGATTCCCCATTAATTTCTTTGCCACCCTCTAAGTGAGCCATTAAATTGAGTTCAGAAATACTGACAGGTAAAACTTTAGCTCTGATTCTAAAAAGCAGTCTTTCAGCTTCTGTGCCTCTGTCTGGTCCTTTATAAATTTGTTCAAGTCTGGCTGCAATTAAATTACCCATGCTATGACCACGAAGAGGGCCCTTTATATCAATCAGCCTGTCTTCAAAAAGCTTTTGGGCAACCTGTCTTTGTTTACTATCTTCCATTAAAGCCAAAAGACACTGTCTGATATCTCCAGGAGGCAGCACTCCCAATTCTGTCCTAAGCTTGCCGGAAGATCCACCAGAATCCCAGGTTCCAACAATAGCAGTAATATTTTCAGGCTGGTTTAGTTCAACTAAACCCCTAAGAAGGGAAAAATGACCTGTTCCCCCACCAAAAGTGACAATTTTTTGTTTAAATGAATATGTCTTACCGTTAGTTGCCATTTAACTGTGTATTATATCATTACAAATGAAGGGATGATAAAATAGGTTCAATCTGCCGAGGTGGTGAAACGGTATACACGCTATCCTCAGACGATAGTGAGCGTAAGCTCGTGGAGGTTCAAATCCTCTCCTCGGCACACGGAAGTCTAGTGACTTTATCGAACCCCAGAATAGCTTGATATAATGGGCTAATCTGGTGATTCAAGGTGCCATTGTAGCTCCAAGCAACCCCAGTGGGATAGATTGAACCAATAAGCACTTTTATTTGTCCTAAGCTCGATCTTTTGTAAGTTTCTCCTAAGTCTGCTAGTAGTGTCTTTATAAAAGAAGTCAGCTTATCAATATTGTATTTATCAAATAGTGCATCTTCTTTGGCTATCTGAGCCTTTGTAATCTGATTTTCTATCTCCTTACTTTGTTCCTTAAATATCTCGTCTGAATAAATCCCGGATAGGTTTTTGTCAACTAAAGTTTTTCTAAGAGCTTTTAATCTTATTATTTCGTTTTCAGCCTCGCCTCTTATCTTATTTAACCTTAATAATCTCTCATGGTAATTTTTATACATAAACTCAATAAAGAGATTTAAACACTCCTTTTTAGGTGTTGTCTCTTTCAAAACCTTAATTAGTGCATTATCTAAGTCCTCAACCTTAATTGAGGCAGTTGTACAGTGTCCACCACACCTGTAATATCCATATTTCGCATGCCTTCCTTGACTCCATCCACCTGTTAAGCCCATCCCACATTTACCACACTTGATCACCCTTCTTAAAGGAAAATCAGGATTTAGATGTTTTCTAGTTGCTAAAGCTAGCTTATTAGGGTTTCTACCATCTAGAATTGCCTGGACTTTATAAAATATCTCTTCTGTAATCATAGGCACATGTTGACCTTTAACCTCTTCTTTATAAACTCCAGAAGTTAAAACACCCATATAGAATTTATTTCTAAAAATTTCATTAACTCTTTGACGGATTAAGGAGTATTCTCTTTTACCTCTTTTATGTTTTAAGCCCCAATCAGTCATAATATTTGCCATTTCCTCCATTGATTTGGTTCCGGTAGCCACTAAATTCCAAGCCTCAACCATCTTATCCCAAATAGCAGGATCTTTTACCGCATATCCAGCCTGAACTGTATAACCTAGTGGAACCATGCCCGTAACAATTCTTCCTGAGAGAAACCTAGCTCTAAGTCCATTTCTAGCTCTTTCTGATCTTATATCGTTATCTAGCTGGGCGAAACCAGCCAGAATTGTTTCTACTAACTTTTCAGTGGGGCTATCCCCAGTAGGTTCTGTTGAAGAAATGATTGTTACTCCATTTTCAGATAGTTTTTTTCTGATAGCTAAGTAATCTGCTGTTTGCCTAGAAATTCTGTCAATTCGATAGACAAACATAGCTTGAATTTTATTTTTATTCTTTCGGCAATATTCAAGGAGGTTTATGAGTACGGGTCTTCCTAAAATAGTTTTAGCTGATCTGCCTTCTTCTCTAAAAACCTCAATGATTTCATAGCCCCTTTTTTCAGCTTCTTTTCTACATAAATCTTCTTGAGTATCTAATGAGAAATTATCAACTTGTTCTTCTGTTGAGACCCGGAGATAAATTATGGCTCTTTTCCCGTCAGCATGAATTACATTTTGCCCAAAACTCATACGCCCCCTTTCTCGTGAAGAAGTTCTTTTAAAGTTTTCCCTTTGAAAATTTCTCTTTCAAAATCATCCAACCAACTATTCACCAGGTATTGAAATTCCGCTACTGTATCTCTCAGTTGTTGAGGGCTTAAACTTTCAGTTAATGATCCTAATATCTCCTTAGCTTTTTGGATATTCTTTTCATCAAATTGTTGCTCTGGAAATAAGGTATCTAGGACATTGACTACAGCTTTTGAGCTTTCTAATTGTTGACTAGGGGTCTTTTCTACAAGGGGTGATACTTCATTTAAAATCTCTATTGCAGGTGTAACAATTTGTTCTTCTGTTATAAGTAATTGTTGTTCGGCAGTTTCCATAGTTTAAGTCCTGAAAATGGTTAAAATTGAGGCTAAACTAATCATATATGACTAGTATATAACCATATATGGTCAGTTGTCAAGATAGAGAATTGTAAGAAGATTAAGCCTAATTTGCCCTGTTGCAATTTTATGTTCAGGGTATATAATCGGGCTAATCTGCCTACCTGCCAATTTAAAGGTAATATGGTAGATAAGCCTGCGGACATTTATTCCAAAGAACTTCTTAAAAACTTCTCTGACGGGAATTATTTAGCTGTTATAAAAGACTTCTTCTTACTTGTCTGGACTTTTTTTCCTCCTTTTATAACCAAGCCTATCTCAGATTTTGTAGGATTTATAATCAACTTGTTCTCTTATTTGCCTTATTTATATTTATTAGTAGTTTTTGTTTTAGGGTTACTGGCAATCCGTTTAATTCTAAGACTTAAAAAGATATTTAATGAAGAATCAGTGCTTTTAGAAATAACCCCTCCTGCATATATTGATAAATCAGCTTATACTACCCAGAGGTTATTTGAGATCCTCCACCAGGAGCTTAATTGGGACAGATCATGGATGGATAAGTTATTAGGAAGAAAGTTGAAGCTCTCATTTGAAATAGTATCAAGTTTACATACAGGTATAAGATACTTGGTTAGAACTACACCTAATGAAGCACCTAATGTTAAAAAACACCTAACCTCATTTATGTCTTCTTTAAAGATTAAAGAGGTTGAGGATTATATTGAAAAGAAAAAAGGCTTGAGGAAAAAAGTTTTAGAATTCGGTCTTAAAAAACATTTTGCCTATCCACTGCAAAAACTGGATATGTTTATAGAGCATGACCCAATAGCTTTTTTAACAGGTATGATGACAAAATTATCCCCTGATGAGTTAATTTCCTTTCAAATTGTTATTTCTCCAACTAAAACTAATGAAACAAACAAAATCAATAACATGATTTTGGGTAATGAAAATGTCTTAAAGTATTTAGATAGAATTAGATATCCAGCATTCCTTATTCCAATTACTTTTACTATTAGTATTTTAATAAAGATGTGCCTTGAGATAGGTAAACAAGTGGAATGGTTTCTAAATTCTATTGCTCATAGTAAAGCTAGACCTTCATATGCTGCATCTCCTGATTACCAATTTCAGCAAAACCAATTTCAATACCAAATGCAACTTAGGCCAGCCAGAGTAATCACTCCATTTGAAGAAGAAACTGTTAAATCAATTAAGGAAAAGATTGATCAGCCTTTATTTGAAACATCACTTAGATTACTAGCTATAGTCTCAGATAAAAAATCACTAAATCAAAGAACTAAGGGCTTTACCTCAACTATGACTTCTTTTTCTGTTCCTAAATATCAATCAATAATTGTTAAAAACAATATTCCCTTAATTTATGATTTAGTCTTTGGAAAACTAAAGATGTTAAATTTCCAGAAAAGATTGCTGTCTTTAGTTTCTGATAATGGTTCATCACTGCTATCTGCTTCAGAAGTATCAAGTTTCTACCATTTTCCCTTTACCAGGACTACTCAAACAGAAAATATTGTTAAATCATACTCTGATGATTTATCAGCTCCTTTGTCTTTAAAACAAGGCAGGGATTTAGCAGTGGTGTTTGGAGTAAATAGGTATGGGGGTGATGAAACACCAATTGGACTAACTGAAGAGGAAAGAAAAACTCATGCCTATATTATAGGAAGAACTGGTGGAGGTAAAACCACTCTGATGTCTTCAATGGCTATTCAGGACATTCTAAAAGGTGAAGGTTTGGCTTTTATTGACCCAGATGGTGATGTATCTGAGCTTTTAGTATCTTCTATTCCAAAGGAAAGGATAAATGATTTTGTCTACTTTAATCCCCGTGATATGGATAACCCAATCGGTATTAACCTTTTAGAGCTGACACCGGGATTATCTGAAAATGAGGCAGATTTGGAAAAAGAAGTAGTGGCAGAAGGGGTTATCTCTTTATTTAGAAAAGTATTCTCCAAAGATGAAAGAATAGAAGCTCACAGAATTGAATATATCCTAAGAAATGCCATTCATACTGCTTTTACTATCCCAGATAGGACAATATTTACAGTTTATAAACTGCTAAATAATCCAACCTATTTAAAATCTGTTATTAAAACCTTAGAAGATCCTGATTTATTAGATTTCTGGAAGAATGAATTTGGTAGGGCTGGTGATTACCAGATAGTTAAAATGGTAGGTGGAGTAACAGCTAAAATTGGTAGATTTTTATTTTCTCCCATTGCCAAAAGAATTTTAGAGCAGCCAAAATCTACTATCAACTTTAATGAGATATTAAATGGCAAAATTCTAATCTGTAATTTATCAGCCGGAAAACTAGGTGAAGATACATCAAAGTTACTTGGGACAACAATTCTAACTAAAATTCAACAAGCAGCCCTTAGAAGAGCAGAGATACCTGAGGAAGATAGAAAACAATTCCACTTATATGTTGATGAGTTTCAGGACTTTGCCACATTATCTTTTGCCAAGATGTTATCGAGGGTTAGAAAATATGGAATGGATATTTGTATGGCAGAGCAATCAACTGCCCAACAAAGTGATGACAATATTGTCAGTACCATCTTAGCTAATGTAACTACTTTAATTAGTTTTAAAACAGGGAATCCAGAAGATGAAGAGTTAATGCTTGCTCAATTTGCACCGGCTGTAAAGATGGGACAAATTATGAATTTACCAAGATATAAATTCTATATTAAGGTTTCAGCAACTGATGCAGAGGCAGCCTTTTCCGGTGAAACCATTAAGATAAAAATAGATAAGGATTTAGAACTTATTAAAAAACTTATTGACTCATCCAGAAAAAATTATGCCATAAAATATGTAAGAGCTCAGAAAAAAGTTGAAGTAAAAGAAGAAAATACTAAACCAGCTAATGATAAATTAGATAAAAATACCACAAATACAACTCCTAAAGGTGGTTTACCTAAGAAGAACAGGTAATAATAATTATGCCCTAGGGGTTAGGGCTAAAATTGACTAAAAATGAAGCTAAAGTTGACAAAAACACATCCTTTCTTTATATATACTACTAGATTAGTTTAATCTGCCCTCTTATTTAGTCTATTAAAACTCCTACCCTAATCTTAAAATAAAAACCTAAAACGAACTATTAAAAATACTTACATGGAAATACCACCTCATTCTAAAAAACAAGATGATATTATTTTCTATCTCTATCAATTCAGATACTTACTTATTAAACAACTAATAAAATTATTTGAACATAAAGATAAAAAAAGATTACAAATTGCATTAAATGATTTAGTCAGCAAAAAGTTTATAACTTATATAGAGGATAAAGAAATTGCAGATGGTTATATTTATTGTCTGGATACAAAGGCAAGGTACATCTTAAAAGAAGAAAGCAGCAAAGAAGATAGTAATATTGATGAGGACTTTTTGGACAGGTTATATAAAGAAAAAACAAAAGAGGTCCCATTTATCAAAAGAAATTTATTTATTGCAGATATATTCCTCTTCTTTCTATCCAGGAAAACAAAGGGGCAGGTATTAAACTTTTTTACTAAACAAGAACTTGGCAGTTGTGAATATTTTCCTGACCCATTGCCAACTGCCTATATTGAGGAAATAGATGGTGCTGATACTAACAGATATTTTCTAGACTACTATGACGATTATACCCCTCACAAGGTCATAACAGAAAGAGTTACTTATTATCTTAACTACTGCAAAGGTGGTGATTGGCAGGCAAATACTAATAATGCTCCTTTTCCTACCATTCTGTTTGTTCTCCCCTCAGATAAGAGGAAATACCATATTAAAATGTTCAGCCAGGCAATTTTAACTAAAAATATAGGAGATGATATTGACCTATTTTTAACTACTAAAAGGGAAATAAGGACAGGTCAAGTTAATTGGGAAGAAATTAGACCAGAAGAGTAAACCTGCCGCCGGGGAAACAGCGGCAGGTCTAAATATTAATACTGTCCTTCGTGTAGCCTTTTAATTTCTGAAAGCTTGCACGGTCTAAAGTACATATCCCTTTCAACACCTAAACCCATAGGACCTTTTAATCCTTGTAGCTCGGAAAGAGTGAAATATCCTAACTCATTCTCATGACCAATAACATAACCAAAGAAGGTATCTTTTCCGTCAAATTCTATGGCGTACCATGTCCAGTTAGTCCAGACAGCAAAGAATTTACAGATAACAATGGGGTCATCTTCATCTTCCTGCGTATATAAAAAGGGTAACTTTGTTGTTAATTCTTTTGTCAAAAGTTGCATTTAGTTCACCTCCTTTCCTGGCCTTTACCTAGAAAATATTTTTTCTGGTAGCAGCCTGCCTGCTACCAATACCTGAAGTTTTTAAGCGGGGTGAGGATTACAAGGGCGAGGCAACGACCTCGTTTATCTAGACCCTTGTAATCTGAGGGGTGCAACCCCTTTAGAAAGAAGTACATTCTAATTATGATTCTGCTATAGTAAATTTGTGGACCAAGTAGTTATTCAGGGTATAGGCTTTGTAGCTCTTCTTTTTGTTATCTTCTCGTTCCAAAAAAATAAAAGGCTTGCCTTATTGTCTTTTATGCTTATTGGTCTCTTATTATTTGTAGTCCATTACAGCTTACTTGGTGCATGGATAGGTGCATTGATGAACTTAATTGAAGCTGGGATGGTGTTTGTAGCTTTCAAAAAAGAAACTAGATTGTGGGCACAGCAAAAATTTTGGCCATACCTTTTTATCTCTCTTTTTATTATTGCAGGAGCAGTTACTTCAAAATCCTGGGTAGATTCTTTCCCTGTTTTAGCTCAAATATTCGGAACAATTGCGGTTTGGCAAACAAACCCAAGAGCCATCAGATTTATTATGTTAGCTCCAAGACCTTTATGGTTTATATATAACCTTATTGTTGGTTCCTATGCTGGCATGGCTACAGAAATATTTATTTTCCTATCAGTAGTTACTGGAATCGTACGTTTTGACATTTTAGGCAAGCCTAAAAAACAGGCTAAAGAGTAGTAAAATATGTACTTATTCATGAAATTTAATTAGGCAGCAACAGGGGCGGCTACTTTCACGGGTTGAGGTATTTTCGCCAGCATATTTTCAGCCATTCCTACTGCTATATTACTATCTATCCCTTGTTTTTCTATTCTGGGCTCAATATAACGCGATCCACGATAACTACCCCCTGGACCAAAATCAAATGCTTGAATACTATTTTTTCCGTCAGGATCCGAGGTTATGTGGATCTCTTTCCTAGAAGGCATTACTCCTCCAGCTGAAGTTTCATGCGTTACCTGTACTGGCTGACCCTTAATCTCTACAATGGTTATTTTTTGATCACGGTCTAAACCTGTTCCTCCGTAAAGAGTACTACGTTTAATAACTCTATCTTTATTTGTTGAGTCTACGGTCTCTTGAAATTTTGCACTTTTTACGGTTTCATGATTTAGGTATGAACCTAACAATGTTTGGGCATTTTCTTTTAATTCTTCTGGGGATAACTTAACCTCTTGAGTTTGTTCTGATTGCTCTATACCATCTGTACCCTCTGACATATTTTAATTTAACTATTTCTTTAACATAACTGTCAATCCCCTAAAATAGCTGTCTTGACAATCCTGTAAGAATAGAGTTAACTGAAGATATGGAAGCAGGAGGACAACCACCAATGGACGTAGAACCAGGTTTTGCTTATCATGACCTAAAAGCTGAAGGTATGGGAGAAACTTTAACTGAAGCTCCTGTTTATACAAAGTTTGGTGAAGTTTCTGCAAGGGTTGCTGAAGCCACAGAAGAAGTTGTAACTCACATTCAAGGAAAAGAAGAAACAAGGAATACTGCAAATCCTGGTGATTATGTTATTACTGGCCCCCAAGGTGAGCAATATGTTTTAGCCGCTAACAAGTTTCAAGCAAGATACAGACCAGTTGAAGAGAAACCCGGTACTTTTGAAGCCTTTGGAAAAATTAGAGCTGTAACTAACCCACACGCAGAAAAAATAGCTATTGTACCAGCATGGGGTGGATACCAATATGGTGAACCCGATTGTATGGTAGCTACCACAGTAGATGTTGTAACAGAAGTACCAGGTAACTTGGATGATATCTATATTATTGACAAAAAATCTTTTGATGAAACTTACAGACCTACACAACCTCCACAAGCTGCTGCTGCAACAGCTCCTACCCCTATTCCCACTCCAACTAAATAGTAATTTGTAAAATTCCTATGGGGTCAGATTGTGAAGGAGGGTTAAACTCTACTGCCATGAGGAATTAAAAATAGGATTTAAGTATTCCATATGTTTAGAGTGAAAACATACGCGGTTGACTATCCCAAAAGTAAGTATTATTATAGTAGTTAATATGGCTGAAGTACCCGATGCTAGATTTTTTCATCATATGGAAGTTGGTGAAGCTCCATCAAAAGAGATACCTTTAAATAGTAAAGAGGATTACAAGATTTACATTGATACAATAAATGAGCTAACAGAAATGAATATTCCGGTTCCAAGATTCAATTCAGGCAAAGTAAGATTACGCCAAGAAACAATGGGAGATGCCAGAAGAGCAGAAGTGGGCATTCATCCAGAGAATCAACCTTCTGGAAGTCTAATTGTGGAAGAAGGAGATTTTCCTGTCTTTAACGGTCTAATGGCAAATGTTAATAATTTTAGAAGAGTTTTACAAGTTAATCATACAAATCCAACAGAAGAGTCTCGGATAGCATTAGCTTTTGCTCACGATCAATTACTCGCTTTTAGAATGGGCATGGAACATCAAGAGGGAGTAAATCACACACCCGCAGAACCTTTACCACCAACCCCACCTCCTGCTCAACCAACTAAATAGATATGTCTGAACCTGTTGATCAATCTCCGAATGACCCAATAAGGGGAGAGCTTAAATGAATCTTCATTAATAGCAATTGGAATTTATTATGCTAGTATTTAATTACTATGAAGAATAAATTAATTGGAATTTTTAATATATTGTTTGGAATTGTAATATCATTACAGTCTGGTCTATTTTTATTGAATGCAGCAAGATTATCCCTTACCCAAACAAACAGTCAAATATTAAAATTGCAAACTCCCATGACCTATGTTATCTCCGTTGCTCTTGTTAGTTACGGGTTAATAAATTTATTTTCAGGGATTGCACAATTACAAAGCAAGGATAAATACTTGAAACTGGCAATAGCTTGTTTAGTCTTAAATTTAGTTATGATAATCTTCTATTTCCTAATCCCTTTCTTTTAATTTAAAAATAAGTCTCATGAGCCTCTTATTATGCAATTTAGTATAATATCACCTAATGGAACGTACTATATCTGATCATTACTTAGAAATGAGCTCAACCAATCCAGAATTTATGTTAATTAAAGATCCTGACATTCTTAAAGGTATCTTATTACATAGGGTTGCAGCTCAAGATTCTCTTGGATTGGTTACAAGAGCAATTGAAACTGCTGAGTCAGCACACACTGGACAAAAGAGGAAAGAGGGAACACCTTATATCCTACATCCCTTAAGAGTCTCTCTACGTCTCCTTGAAGAAGGCAGTCAACCCTTAGAGGCAGTTGCTGTTGCAGTTATGCACGACACTCTAGAAGATTGTCCTACATTAACTACAGATGATTTAAATACCAATTTTGGAAATGAAATTTCTCAAGGAGTAGCAGCTTTATCAAAAACCATTGCAAGTACTGGAAATAAAAAAGATACGGATGAATATTTTAATGTTTTAAAATCACCCTCCTCCCCAAATTATATTAGGAGAATTAAAGTCTACGATCGAATTGATAATTTGTATTCAATACTTTTGCTTACGACATCACCTAATAATGTAGGAACTAAAGAATTTAGTGATAGGTATTTAGTAGAGACAGAAAAATATTTTATTGAACTAGCAAGTATTGATTCCTCATTGCAAGATAAATTGGATGCTGCTTTAGAAAGTGTTAGAGCAGCTTAGTAATTTAGATCTTAACTCCTTTGTAGAACAATATTAGGTACTCCAGCTTCTGTAGTTATAAAAGTTGAAAATTCTTGAAATGCTGCTGGATCTTTTATTTTTGCGGCAAGTTCCAGGGATTCTTCACTTCCTTCGAGTAGCAAACCAACCTCTTCTCTACTTCTTTGAGTGATAGAAGGAGAAACCCGATCTGCTAAATAGGGATTTGCTACCATAGAGCGTATATATTTATTCATAAGTTCATACCTAGCTTTCTGATATCTCGCCATATAAACGGCACTTGGTTCACCCGCCATAGCTTGGTCAATGGATTGAAGCTGTATAGCAGTTAATTTAGTCAGTATGGCTCTATCCATTGTCCTATCAAAATCTCTTGCCCAAGCTGTTTGTTCCGATGTAGCAAACTCTTGGTAGGACGTATTTGCAAACTCTGAACTAGATCTATCAGCAGATGTGAAAAATAGGAAAGTTAACATTTCTCTTTGTGAATATCCGCTGCCTTGAATAACTTCTCTACTTAAATCTCTTAAATTTCCCACGCTATCATACCCTCCCACCTCAGTTAGAATAGAGGATGTAGCTATGGCTTTGATTTGGCTTGATATTAGAGTCTGTTTCCAAAGTTCTCTAACTTGAGGATCTTGAATAGCATCAGGTGAGCTCTCTTGTGTTAATCTGACTAATTGTTCAAATGGTGCGTGATATAGATTCATTACATTCATTTTTTGGCGTTCTGCTTTTGAAACCTCATCTTCACCCCTAAATTGTTTCACTTTTTCAACTAAAGCGCTTACTTTTGTGCCATCAGTGGATAAATCCTTACCGGCAGCAGTCAGGAATTGAGTTAGTTGCTCATCTGTAAGTTTATACAACTGTAAGTCCTCTACAGAAAGCTTGTTATTCCTACCATTAAATGTCTCATACCTTGCCTTATATTTTGCCTGTGCTTCAGGACTAAGATATTGTAAAGCTGCTTCGGGAATACTATTTCCTAGTTGATCCGATTTTGGATTTTCCACTAAATCCTTTGCAGCTTTTTGATAATAACTATCATGGGCAGCACCCGCTAATTCTAATACAGCAGATTCATCTCTATCTTGTAATCCTTGAAACTTTGCTACTTCTTTTTGATGGAAGAGTTGCAACCTTTGTCTGGCTGCTTCGTCTAAGGGTTTACCAGGATCAACCTTGCTCAATACCAAATCATAAAAAGCATTATAATCGAGTTCAGAAATTGCTTTTTCGATTTGCTGATCAGGAGTTAGTTCTGCTGTAACACCGGTTTTTACATCTAGATAATCCATCATTTCTCGCTCATCACTTTCCCAGTTATACTCTCTAACAACTTGCTGTAGTTCTGCCGGTAAATTTAATACATCCGGTTTATAAACAGCATTATGAAACAAATCTGAAGCTACCATTGAAGAAAATGTCTTAAGCTGCAACTCAAAGGTATGTAGTTTTCCTCCTTCACCTGGGATAGTAACAATATATTGGATGGCTCTATATGGATCAGGTTTTTCATGATTTGCAATAAATTTATTCTCTTTCCTGAGTATTTGAACTCCTGGAGTACCTTCGGCGGTTGATTCAAGTGTTGTCATTATTTTTTCTAAAGAAGTAAGATCTTGCACAACAATCCTTCCTCCAAGTAGATCAACTGCATCTGCAATAGTCGCATCTTTTCCCCACTCAGTTTCTCTAAACTTGCCAGTTTTATTAAGTAAGCTTTCTACTCCTTTAGTCCTGTGGGAAATATTTACAAATGCTCCTTCTGCCAAACCAGCTCTTTGTCTAATTTGATCTAGAAAGGTTCCCAACCCATCTTCTAATCCTCTTGCTTCTGCAAGAATTGATTCTGCTGCTGCTCTATGCTCAGGATTATTAACATCCCACACCAACCATCTACTATCACCACTGGTTTTTCTTGTGTCTATAAAACGTGTTTCATCTACCCAATAGTCTGGATCATTCGGTAAGTTAAATTTTCCTCTTTCAAAAATTGCAGAACCCCTAGTCATCATCTCCCGACTTAATACGTCAACGCTTGCCTGTACACCTCCAATAGCATTGATTTCTTCGGGGCCTTCTACCAATGAGCTTACTAAAGAACGATATGCACGATCAGAGATTTTTCCTAGCTGGTCAATAACAAGAGGTCTTGTATCTTTATTACGCAATAAGGTCTGGATATCTGTTTTCTCATTATCTCTCAAATATCTTGATGCAATAGTTGCTATTTCGCTATTATGAATTGACTGTCCGAGTTGAGTGTCAATTAATTGTAGCTCTTGTTCACTATTAGGAACTCCTTGTTGTTCTCTAGGATTAGCATCTGCAACTTGTGCAATTTCGATTAATCTTGCTTGTGTAGTTTTTGGTGTCTCACTATTGGGAGCAGGAGGCAACGTTCCGTCAGCATCCTTTTGAGGTTGTAAGTGAGGAGAGCCTGCTTCCTGGGTCTTTGGCTCAGTCCCTTTTGCAGCTTCTGCAGCTGCTATTTTAGCCGTACCAGCACTTGCTGCTTCAGAATCCATATCAACATTGTTTCATTTTTGATTTGAGGAGTCAATCAATTCAGAGGTTCGGATTAACGAGCTGGTCCTGGTTGGGGTTGAGCAACAAGTGGTTTAAGTTGAGCTACATCTTTATAAATTTCAAAACCCACTCTTGTTAATGCTTCTTGAGGTTGTCGTCCTTCCTGTATAACTCTGTCAAATTGAGTTTTCTTTAATAAATCAAATGGATTAAACACCTCTCTGACATCAGGATTGATTCTACCATCATTGCCTTCCCAAGCTGCTCTATGAACTTGTCCCACCTTCCATGTTGCATTTGCGAGTCTTACAGCTACATCTAATGCTTTTTGTTCCTGTTCTGATAATGGGGTATTTTCATCAAATGGCATCGTATCAATATGTTCTACACCATATTCATTATTTGGTACCATGCTATGTAGGGTTTGTCTAACCTGATCTGGATCTATACCCACGGGTTCAGGTTGGCCCAATTCTTTTGCTGTTACTCTTAAAACATCATTGAATGTTGCATCTCTTAAGACTTTTTGAATGTCAACATTAATACCAGCTACTTTCAACGCATCCGGAAGATGTTGGAGTGCAACTTCTCCGGCGGCTTTCATCGCAGTATCGTATTCACCATTTTTATCTTCCATTTTTTTACCAGTTTCATCAAATGCACCTGCAAAAGTTTTTCCTGATTCTTCAGCAGCTTGGGTGAAAACACCTCTTAATTTATCAGCTACTTCTGGCTTACCAATAGACTTTGCTGCTAATAAGGAGGATTCAAGACCAACTGCTTTTCCCATGAGCTCATTCCTTGTGTTAAAAGTGGGTTGTCCCAACGCACTTTTAGCCTCTGTTACGAGATAGCTTTGTAATTGTTCAGAGGAGCTTTCAATAGTAGGCTCTGATGCTGATAATATTTCTGCACCAGATGAGACAATTTCTTCCAATACATCATCAGGATTTGAATTGTTTCCGTTCGCGCGAGCTTCCGTGATTTGACTGACTATTTCTCCCTCTGCTGATTTTTTGATATTTCCTTCTTTATCAACAACAAAACCTGTTTTCTCTTGCCAGGATCTTATAGCTCTTTGAACAAGATCCGCATGACTGGCGTATAACGAATTAACTGATTCTTCGTTTAACACCATCCACTTCGAATCTGAAGCATCGTCTCCTGCTTGAAGATTAGTCTTTGTACCTTCTGGCAAATAGAGATAGAAAGCATCAGTTTCCATCCATGCGTTATCGGTATTCCGTGGATCATCCACATACCCTTGATAAATCGGTTGGGCATCCTCAAAGTCTAGATTTGCAGAAGTCTCTTCACCTAATTCTCTCTTTAGGGTAGCAGTCACCCGTTCTCCTTCATCCACCATTCCTCCAGGGATAGCCCACTCTCCAGTGTCTTTTCGCTTTATAGTAATCATTTCCATAAAACCGTCTTCATTTGTACGGAAAACTATTGGATCCGCAGCTTTATTTGCTCCCCATCTTCCTAGTTCTCCTCTTCCCTCAATTCCTGTTGGACCTCTTGGATTAAGTGGCCTACCTTTCTCATCAAGCCGTACCTCTCCCTCGTAGCTTAGGAATTTTTTGTCTTCAAGTAGCGAAATATCTTCCGGATCTGCCCACAATTTTTTATTTTTGGGGTCTTTTGTTCGATCGTTTGCTAAAACCCTATTATCTACAAAATATGGTGGGTGATATTTACTTTTATCAATTGTCTCCCATGATACTCCATCTGATACAGGTGCTCTTTCGGGATAGGTATCCGGTTTCTCTGTACGGGCTTTTATATGTCCTTTTGGACTTTCAGAACCAGTATTCTCTAGGGTTGGTTTTATTCCTGCGGTTATTTCCATTATGTTTTAACTTCTATTCCTTTTTGTGTTGCTTGTTTCAGAATTGATAAGGCCTCATCAATCTTACCAGATTTGATGAGTTTGGAAGCATGTTCTGAAACAACTTTTTTAACTTCTTCTTCATGGTCATGAATTATGGGCATGACTGCTTTTGCAAGTTCTGCAAAATGGTCATCAAGCGTTGGGGCAATTTGATGGATTTGCTCTAAAGTAAGGGGAGGATGAAGTTTATCTAAAACCATTCTAGCAATAGCTTTGGCTCTTTCAGCATCCATCTGTCCATTTCTTAATTTCTCCTCAATAATTGTAAGAATATCCAACTCAAGTTTCTTCCTATAAGCTTCTGGATCCATGATTTAAGTATGGTTAATTTGGGGACAAATTGCAAATGGTACTAATAGTGCGAGTGTAGGTAAACATCTTCCACTATCTTGATTAATATTCAAATAACGACCTTCCGAAGGAAGGTAAAACTTTATTTATTTTGATTAACAATCTCTAATATTTGCTTACCTGCTTTTCCTGGAGGAATAATTACAAGTTTTTTATCAGTTAAGCCTGGATCATTTATATTATATTCAGATCCATTCCAGTCATAAACCTTATAGCCAAGTTTTATTAGTAGTGAATATGAAATAAAGTCGACTTGATTATAATCACCATCCATAATCATGGCTCTTTTACCATGGGTTATAAGAGCTTCTTTAACTTCAGTAGGCGAGATACTCCTGACTCTTGCCCCATTTTTTTCTAATTCATCTAAGATCTCATCTATCCTACCTCTTTTTTGAAGATTTGAATTTTTCCAATATGCCACAATAATATTTTCTAAACTATCCTGATCCTCTATGTTAGTTATTTCCTGTTTTTCTCCAGTTGACATATTTTGGAGAAATATACCGCTGCCTTCAAGGAAGTAGAGCATTTCGTTGTAATATTCAGGATAATAGATTGTAGCTAACAATTGTTTCTCTTGATCATCCCTACCACTATATACTCCAATCAGAATACTCCAGTTGGGCTTCCCAAATTTAAATGCTTCTGTGCCATCAATTGGGTCTATACGGATTGTTATATCTGATTCTAAATTCCCTATATAACCATTTTCTTCTTCTCCGAATATTCTAAAAACATCCTTACCAAATCTTTTAATTAATTCTTCTTTAACTACTCTTTCACTTTCTGTATCAGCCTCAGTGAAAAAGTCTGTCCCCCCGCCTTTTATAGAACTTTTATCAACAGAATCCTCTCGGATTTTTTTCATTCTAGGCTTAATCGCTTTTTGCCAAGCCATTTCGCTAGCTTTAAACATAACTTTTAAGACCTCATTTTTATTTTTACTAAATTCGTTTAAATTCATAACAAGAGTATAACAAAGTTTTGAAAAATAACGACCTTCCGAAGGAAGGTAAAAATGTTCTCTTAATAAGAGAGGAGAATTAAGTTTTAGAAGGCCTATCTAAATCTGAAGCAAGAAACATATGAGCTATATTAACCATACTTCGGAGTACCATCCAATTTTTTAATGTTGGAGATATATTTTCAGTAGGTATTGTATACATACTAGTTTCTTCAGTTATTTTGAGTGGGTCTTCTGAATGTTCTTTGACTTGATACAAGGCTTGTCTGACATTAGGAATTTTATCTCCTTCAATTCCAATTAATTGTCCAGCTACATATTCTGCAACATTTTTAGGATCATCAAAGAATTCTTGTGGTTTACCAACATGCATATTTTCTTCAATACCTAAGTCTTGTAACTTAAGCAATGCCTGCCAATACTGTGCTGTTACTTCTGCCTCTTTTGCTGCATCCTCTTTAATATCAGGGTCTTCAACAAGCTGATTTAAGGCGTTCACAAATGAAAGACTTGTAGTTCGTAGTTCTATTGCTCTCTGTTGTTCAGGGGTAAGGTCTAAACCTTCTTGATGAGCTCTAACAGTGGGTTCCCAGACTCTTTTTCTCTTGTCCTCGTTACTCTCTCTCTCTCTCTCTCTCTCGGCGCTTCGTTTTTAGAACTATCTACTGGTTCAGACATACTGAGCTTAGTATATGTAGTCTAAACTGGATTTGTCAACATTGTCTTATTTGTTAAGTGCGTGAAGATGACACTTGTGTACCAAGCCTTGACATTTTTCTTTGGAAGGATTATATTCGCGCTACACTGCTAAATCTTAAATTTACTGCTTAAGATTTTCTGCCTCTGCCTAAAAAGATTGGAGGTGAGGTATGAAAAAAGTAATCTTTACATCTTCATTATTACTGACCGCATTAATATTTGCCTCTCCGGTATTTGCACAAAGTGCTGATATAGGTAAAGTTGAATCCTTTATTAAAACTATAGTAAGTTACTTAACATTTCTTGCTGGCTCTGTTGCAGCTGGATTTTTAGTATATGGAGGATTTAAGTATATGGGTGCAAATGATAATCCAGAACATCTTGATGGAGCTAAAAGGACTATAGCTAACTCTTTGATTGGTCTGGTTATTGTTATCGCAGCTTACGTCATTATGCAGATTGTCTCATCTGCTGCCAAAACTGCTTTTGGTGGCTGATTTTCTCCTGCCTAAGTTTTTCTGCCAGTCTGTCTATCTAAATATGAAGTTCATTGCTTCTTTATTTTTAATTTCTATAACCTTCTTTTTTCCTTCCGCAGTTTTTGCAGCTACCACCAATTCAGATGTAAATAATTTTACCAATCAAACTTTAAATACCCTTTTAGTCTTTGCCACACTAGCTGCTACTTTCTTTTTAGTTAAAGGCGGTTATGGGTATATCACTTCAGCTAATAATCCTGATTCCCTAGATCATGCAAAACTGACTATCAGAAATGCCTTAATTGGTTTGGCTTTAGTTATCGGAGCTGCTGTTATTTCATCTTTACTTCAAAACGCCTTTAATACTCCTACCTCATCTACTACCCAAACCCAGATTCAGCTAACAAATATTGAACCTGCTGAACCGTCAGATGGTTTAACTCAAGTTTTACTTGATGCTGTTGCAGGCTTTCTACAAAATATATCCCAGTCTGCTGTTAAACCTTTAACTGATGCCATCATCACCTTTTTAACTACCACTCCTTCTATCCTTTCCAACTCTGTCATCTTTCAATACTGGGCAATTATCTTAGCCATTGCTGATTCTTTATTCCTTTTTGTCATTGTGGCTTTGGGATTTCATTTTATGTCTGCCACTACTTTTGGATTTGAAGAGATTGAGTTTAAGCATCTCCTTCCCAGAATCGGTCTTGCCTTTTTAGGAGCTAATATGTCAATCTTTTTGGCAGATTGGTTAGTCTTGCTTTGTAATACTCTAGTTAAAGCACTCCTTAATGTAACAGGAGGGTTAGAAAATGCCTGGATTATTAATACTGCTATTGATCCAGCTAGTATTGGTCTGGGAGGTATGGCCTTAATAACTTTAATTTTTATAATCCTATTTGTAATCTTATCCATAGTGCTTTTGCTTTTTTATATAACCAGGCTTATCACTATTGCTTTAGGAGCTGTACTTGCTCCTTTAATTTGCCTTCTTTGGGCAATTCCTAAGTTTGCTGATACTGCTGAGGTAGCATTTAAAAGCTATCTGGTAGCTATTTTTTCTGTCTTTGTTCACATAGTTATTATTCAGCTGGCTTCAGCTTTCTTAACAATTCCAGGGCAGACCGGTACTAATTCTTTAATATCAATCCTTATAGGAATTGGACTTTTAACAACACTTTTAAAAACTTCATCAATTATGATGCAATTTATCTTCTACAACACTGGCAAGATGGTTATTAGAAAAGTGGGAGGACAGATTATGAATGTCATATCTGCTTCATCCAGAGAAGCTAGCATGAAAAAGAAACTGGCTTCTCCTGATAAAGAAACACAAGCAGGTAGAAAGATGGTGGCTGCATGAGGACTACTATAGTTCCGGCACAAATCACCACAGTTGAGGATAAGATTGTGGCTAATTTAAACATGACCCAAATTGTTCTGATTGCCTCAGCTCTATTTATTGGGGTAGCCATCTTTGCAGTTTTACCTGAAAAGCTACAATTTAACCTTTATAAAATTCCTCTGATTACATTTACAACTCTTTCCTGTTTTACCCTCTCTTTTAGAATAAAGGGCAGGGTGTTATTAAACTGGATTTTACTTTTATCTGGATATTTTATAAGACCAAAATTATATGTCTTTGATAAAAATGATTCGTATCTTAGGGACATAGTTTATCTTCCTGAAATACAACTTATTAAGAAAAAAACTATCCAAGAAGAGAAGGCTACTATAAAGGCTAAAACTGCTGATGGTGTAATTTCCGACTTTGGACAACTGGAAAAGATTTTGGCACTGCATAGAGGCAAATTAGACTTAAAATTTGGCAAAGGAGGTACAGTAGATGCTATTTGGCCGGTCAAAAACTAACTCTTCCAACGGAGGTAAAAAATCATCATCCAGAAAACAGATTAGGATTAAGGAGGTAAAAGAGGGAATTCTGATACTGCCCGGCAATAGGTACAGAAGTATTATTGAAACATCAGCTGTTAATTTTGAACTTAGATCAGAAGAAGAAAAAGATCAGATTATAGATAACTTTCAAAACTTCCTAAATTCTCTTCCTGCCAATATTCAAATACTTATCAGAGTAAGGGAAGTTGATATTGATAAGTATTTGGAAGACTTTACCAAAAAGCAGGAGAACGAAGAAAGCCAAGTTTATAAGGATCAGATCCAAAACTATTGTGAATTTATATCTGATTTAGTTTCAGGTAACAAAATCCTTTCAAGAAAGTTTTATGTAATTATTCCCTATGATGTATTAGATAAAAAGAGTGACTTTGAACTGATTAAAGAACAGATACAGCTTAGGCAAGATATTATTGTTAAGGGTTTAGAAAAACTAGGCATGAAAACCAGAGTTCTAGATTCTTTGGAAGTTTTAGAATTATTTTATACTTTCTATAATCCAGACCAGATTAAATCCCAACCATTAAAAGCAGAAAATCTAAAACCACTTTTTGAAGGAGCCTATGTTAATTAATCTTTGGAAAGAATATCAAAATAAAAGAAAGACTAAAAAAGATAAGCAAAGGATGGTGAAGTTTAATTATGCTTCTCAAGATCAAATTGATCTCATTTCATACTCTGGATTACAAGAACAAGCTAATTACTTAATTATGGGTAATAAGTATATACGAACACTTTTTATCTCCGGATACCCATATATAGCTTCAACTGGCTGGTTAGCACACCTTATTAATTTTAACCATAATGCAGATATTTCCTACCACATTGAACAGACTGATCCAAGACTGGCTTTACCTAAGCTAAATAGAAAAATAACAGAGCTGGAATCAACCAAAAGAGCCATGCAGCAATCAGGGAAACTAATAGGTTCTGAAATCCTTGATCCTCTTGAGAGTGCTATAGAACTTAAAAATAAAATCCAGAGAGGGCAAGAGAAGCTATTTCAAATATCAATTATTATTAGTCTATCCGCTGATTCTTTGATAGAACTAAATAAGATCACTACCCTTTTAGAAACTACTTTATCTACCAGGCTATTTTATACCAAGACTGCTTCGTTCCAACAGCTTGAAGGATTACAATCTGTTCTGCCCAGAGCTGAAAATCTGCTTAATCAAAAAAGGAATTTAGATTCATCATCTACAGCTCTAACTTTTCCTTTTACCTCATCAGAACTGGTTCAGGAATCAGGAATATTATATGGAATCAATAAATCTAATAATTCCCTGGTAATGATAGACAGATTTTCTCTTAATAATTCAAACTCAATTATTTTCGCTCAGTCAGGATCAGGTAAGTCGTTTACAGCAAAAGTAGAGATATTAAGACATCTTATGCAAGGCACAAAAGTAATAGTGATTGATCCTGAGAGAGAATATAAAAAACTGGCTGAATCAGTTGGTGGAACCTATATTAAGCTATCAGTTAGATCCAAAGAGAAAATCAACCCATTTGATTTTTCCCTGTCTTCTTCTGAAGAAGGCTCTTTAGCTGAACATATCCAGGATTTAACACAATTAATTTCTTTAATGGCAGATGGATTAAACCCAGAGGAGAAAGCAGTGGTTGATAAAGCTATCATCCAAACATATAAACATTTTCACCATTCATTGAAGGAAGAAACCGAAGAAGAAATTACCAAGAAGAATAAGAGAAAGAAGAAAGTAAAAAGAGGAAGGCCAAGAAAGATGAGAGATTATCCAATCCTAAAGGATCTATATAAGACTTTAAGACAAATGGGCCAGAAAAAGCTATGTACAAGGTTTTCTAAATACATCAGAGGATCATTATCAGGAGTATTTGATTCCAAGACCAATATTGAACTAAATAATAGATTAGTTGTCTTTGATATTAAAGATTTAACTGAAAGCCTAAGACAGATAATGATGTTTACAGTAGCCTCATTTGTTTATAACCAGGTTAAAAAAGATCCGGTCAAAAGACTTTTAGTTATTGATGAGGGGTGGATGCTTCTAAAACATGAAGAAACAGCTAATTTTGTATCAGGACTAACAAGAAGAGCTAGAAAATATTACTTGGGAGTTTCAGTTATATCCCAACAAGCCAGTGATTTTCTAAGTAGTGAACATGGCAAAGCCATAGCTTCCCAAGCCTCACTTAGAATTTTAATGAGGCAAGATACCACCACTATTAAAAAAGTAGCTGAAGAATTTAATCTCTCAGAATATGAGCAGAAGTTTTTATTAACCTGTGATAAAGGTGAAGCTCTAATAATTGCAGACCAAAACCATGTAGCTTTAAAAGTTGTGGCTTCATCTAAAGAACACCCACTTATAACTACAAATCCAGCAGAAAGAATAGTTCTAAATTAAAGAGATTTTTCGTAGAAAATGGTATCCACAGGCCAACCTTGTTCTGGACCCTCTCTTCTAACCTCAACATAACCATTTTTCATATAAAATTCTTGTGCTGCTGGTTGGTTAATGGATGTATCTAACTCAAGTGTTTTATATCCTAATTCTTTTGCTCTTTGTTCTAACCTATCTAAGATTGCCTTACCTAACCCTTGTCTTTGTGAATCGGGAGATACTCTCATTCTTTTAACTTCGGCCTTATCATCAGAAACCTTCATTAAGGCCCCCATGCCAATAACCTTGCCTTCATTAGTAGCTACTAAAAAATCTCCATTATTATTTAAGTAAGTATTTTCAATCTGATCTAGGTCTGGAAAAGTAGGTCTTCTGAAAGAATCTCCAAATTCTTCTATTGCTTTGGAATTTAAATTTTTAACCCCTTCTAAATCACTAGATTGATATTGATGAATTTCTATACCTGATCCTTCAGCCATAATTAAATTATAACCTAAAAATTTATATCTTTAATAAAACTTTTAATTTTCCAATTGTTTTAAAACCTGCCTCATGTGCTAATTCTAGTTCTTTATCTTTTTCATACCCAACAATAGGTATTGTAGATATTTTTTCTTTAATAAAAGAAACCAACTCGGAATATATGTTGCTATTAACTAATCCTTTAGTAAATACATTTGATAAGCCAACAACATCGTGAGAGATATTTACAATTCCTCCCGCGACTATCTGATTATCTTTATATTTGGCTAGGAAAAATACGCCTTCGGAAGATAAAATATTTGGTAAAAAGATTTTTTTATCCGTTGGGTTAGCATTATTCCAAACCCTTTCCCAATTTTTTAATTCCTCATCATTTTTTATGATAGTCCAGTTATCAATTGTACTTTTACGTTTTGATTCATCTTGAGAGTAAGAAATCCATTCAGCTTCAAATAAAATTTTGCATCCTATTTCATCTTCATTTAATTCATTAAAACTATCTTTTATTGCATACGCTTCCAAAGAGATCTTTTTTAGAGCATCAGTAACATCATTATTAGATAAAGGTTTAATTGTTACTGCGTTTGGGTAATAAGCAGGAACTTCATGTTGGTTAATCCATACATTTTCTAAAAATTCTCCTGGTACTCCATGAGTTCTACACACAACATCACACCAATCAGCGTTATTTTGAGCTGCTTTAATTACAAGTTCATCCATAATTGGATTATAACAGTAGGAAGAAGAAAGTACCTACAGCTTCAAATAGGTTATAATAGCCCTACCTGCCTCGTAGGCAGATGAACCCAAAATTATTTTTAACACTGTTTTCCTTTAAACAAGACTTAAAATATGTGGCTTTGGCATTTGGACTGGCACTTCTTGTTCCCATAATTGCTGTCATTCTTCTAACCCAGATTGGTGTTGATATTATCTCTGATAAGTTAGCAACAGTTAATGAAGTCACTCAACAGGTTGAAATACATGATCCTTTAACTGGTGAAGCCACCCCAATTGAAGTTAAAGCTGCTTGGCCTACCACAGGAGTTATCACTTTGGAGTTTGCACAAAGCAGTGGATATCAGATTTTCCATACAGGAATAGATGTAGCAAATGCCAAAGGGAAAGTAGGAGATCCCATAAATCCTATGTTACCTGGAAAAGTGATCTATGCCGGTGAAATATTCTGGGGATATGGCAAGCACATTATTATGGATCATGGAAATAATATTACAACTGTCTATGCCCATTTAGATAAAATATTTGTTATTAAAGGGCAAGAAATAAAAGATACAAAACAAGTTATAGGAAGAGAAGGTAGTACAGGTTGGTCAACAGGACCCCATCTTCATTTTGAAGTAAGGGTATTTGGAATTCCTGTAAATCCCAGGACATTCTTAGGCTCGGGAAACTCTAATTAATGTGGATATTTTTTCTTCTTGAATAGACTTAAATGATATTTATACATTTCATCGGTGTCTTTTTTAATAAAACTTCCCATATCGAAATTCCAACCTCTTCTTACTGGCCCAAATTTAGTAGCAAACTCACCTTTAAATTTATGCAGGGTGGCAAATTCTATTCCTTCATCGCTTTCTTTACTGAAATCTGGGTCACCAGGTAGTCGACCATATGGATCTATTCCACCAGTTGTACCATCATTATTACCCCAATAAAGTTCTCCACCTGCATTTACCCCTCTAGGATCAGGCATTAATAAATACCCATCTCCATACTTATTCCAATTTGACTTTGATACATATTTTTCTGGAAACAACCAATCTTCTTCTGCAGCCGCAATATAATTGTAAGCCCTACTTTTAATGATAAAGTTAATTTCCCTTACCTCCTGTTCACTTAACTGACGTCCAATTTGTATATCCAAAAAGTTGAATACAGAATTTCTAAAAGGGTTTGGATTTGGTCTAAATTTAACTTCCGACTGATAAGGATTCCTGACCCACGATAAGTTAGTTAAGATAAGCAATTTATCTATAGATAATGGAAATATGGTTTGAGTTGCATGGAGCCGAATATCTGGGTCATTTGCTTCTTTGCAATATTGTGAGCGAGGTCCACACACGCGATTGTATACTGTAACTGGATGATCAGAAATTATAAATTTTGTTGGAGATTGAGAAGCATCTGTAATTTGCCAAATACACTCTGTCCAAATTGCACTATGGAGATTCCTGAGTTTTACCATAAAAGCTAGAAGTTGATTCCAGTCACCAGTATCAACTTGTGTAGCTAACCAATCCAGTCCTTTAGGGGTTCTGAGTTTTTGAGTGCTCATATACAGCACCATGGGAGCATAATGAGCATGACCTGGCGAAGAATGAGTAAAGTTAGTAAAAAATTCAACAGCTTTCTGGCCATTTCTATCAATATCCCCAAAAAACTTTTGTTCGATCTCAGTAGATTCAACAGGTCCTAGTTTAAGTGTATATAAATCATCTTGAGCGAAACATTTTCTAAAACCCTGTTTAAAAACTCCTTTTGTTGGGTGGGCGATACCTTTAGAATCAATAAATATTTCTGGCTTTAGATGTAGATAGTAGAGCTCCTTGTTTGTTTGGGAAGCAGGCAAAAATCTATTCTGGTACCATTCGGGAACATAGTGATTATTTTTAAACTGACTTGGCATAGGAAGATTGATTTTATGTAGCTAATTTTACCAAAGAAGAAGCTATCTTGTTAGTATAAAAATTACTAAAACTATAACTGCTAGGAGTAAAATTACAGTCCACCAACCAGAGCCTTTGGAGTTTTTCTTCATCTCAACTGAAGCAAAACTAATTGGTTTCTTTTCTTCTTTCTTAAAAAGATTCATTTACTTTTCTTTGTAACTTTTGTCTCGGATTTCTTTTTAGGTATCAAGTCTTCTGGGAATGCACCTAGTAATTCTCTTGTCCTAAATTTTAATGATATGCTTCCAGCAGTACTTCGACTTGTCCAGTATTCACCTTGAAGAGTGTATTTATTTCTTTCTTTAACAATTCTTAAAGTTGCTGCCCCATAATGTATTGCGCTTCTTCCTCGGATGGTTGTATCCGGAGTATTAGTATAGTTGTAGCTTAGTCTCTGAATACCGCTATCATCATCCTCATTAAGCATAGAAGCGTTACTGTAACTTGTAGACTCCTGTGTATGCATAACACAGTTAATTGAATTAAAAGTCTGTTTTATAACTAAAATCATGGGGATAGGTCCTGGTATTTCACTCGTTTCAGGATTTCGCCAGTTTGTTTGTAATGAACCTTCCCATGTGCCTTGTAAATCAGGGTATTTAATTAACCAACCCTGAAGTATAGAAAATCGCCAAATCCAATTAGAAAATAAGACCTTGAGGATCACTAAAATAAATACAACGTCAGGTAATTTCCACAACGCTTCTTTAGTACCGAATGGTATATTGTAAAAATAGCAAACAAAATACCAAACAGTAATAAAGGGAACAATATTAAACCACATTGATAATTCTTCTTTTATATTTTTCATTATTCGAATCCTAAATAGTTCCAAGCAGCATCAAGAAAGGCATTTGCCTGAACCCTTCTCCATGGTTGAGAATCTCTAAAAAGATATTTTATCTCATTTACCTCTCCCCATTCTTTGCAGCTTTCAAACTCTCTAGTATCATTGAATAGATGTGCCAATGCATATCTAACATCTTCTTTGTAAGTATCGTGCATAAGACCTGGATTAGGGACATTCCATACTAAACACTCAATTAAGTATGAGGGAATTGGTTTTGCAGCAGCTATTCCATCCTCTTCCATTTTAACCCTCAGATTTTTGATGATTCGTGTAACAGCTTTAAATGATCCTTTTGTTTCATCATTTTTAGTCACACCATTACTGTAGTTTTGTTCTGGCCAATTAACTATTCTGTTACCATCATCTGTAAGAAAGGCTGTACCGGTTCGATACGAGCCATACTTATCATACAATCTGTACTCAAAATGAGGTACGACATCAGCATCAATTCTGTAGGAATTTTCATGGACATCAAAGGCTTTATTACCCCTTACTACAGCACTTTCCCCAAAATGGTCGTTCAAAGCCTGATGCAAATCGTCTTTATATTGAGGATGCTCATATCCAGCTGCACTAATTTCGAAATCCTCCTTAGTGGTACCCTCCGGTAAATCGTAATAAAAAGTATCCGTGCATAGTACTCCAACATCCACATCACTTTCAGAACTAATATTTGTTCTATCTCTAAATGAACCTTGAGCAAAAACGCTCACATCTTTATCATTAAATCCTTCAAAACTCACTACAGCTTGTTTAACAGCTCGTACCGAATTGTCACATTTTTCTTGTTCAGTTGTACTCGGACTTTTTGCCCACGAGTTGAACGTAGCATCTATATCTGCAATTTTTGGAATGGGGGGCATGATGGGGTCAATTTTACCAGAAACTAGCCTTATAAGATAGGTAATGTAAGATTTTTTCTAAGGAGTTATATTCCCGATTTAGTTCTATTATCTTGCTTGCATAGCATTTGGCAATTATCAGTAATAGTTTTCCCGCCTTCATGCCAGGGTGTTATATGATCCGCTTCCATTTCTTCTATAGTAAATGTTTTTTTGCATTTCACACATTTTCCATTCTGTCGCTCAAATGATTCACGTTTCATCCTGTCTGTAAACTCTCTAATTGATAAGTATTTTTCTTGCCTAGTTAAAATATAGGGATAAATACCTGATTTTTTAGTTACATCTTCATCTTGCATTAGTTCTTTAATTTCACTTTCTAATTTTTTGCTATCGTACTTTGAATCTTTAAATTCATTATATAAGACCCCCCACGCTACATTATTCATCTCTCGTCTGTAGTTGGTAAAAGTATTTCTGACCCATGCAATGACATTTTGAAAATATTTCCACAATTCGTCAGCATGCGAATCATGTTGATGTTGACCCATATAATCTTCAATATTTCCATCATTGATCCATGAAAGTGTGGTTTCTAAATATTCTTGTCGGATTGGCGAACCACTAAGAAGTTGTCCTCCGTCACTAGCCAGTAAATATGCAACACAACCAGTTTTACTAAATTTCAATTTAGCATCGCTAAGCCATGGTCCTGTATAAACAGCATTACGTATTTCTTGGTCTGTTAACTTTTCGCCAGCAATGTTGATAATCCTAAACCAATCTAATCTTTCTTTGTCAGTACCTTCACAGAAATAAATCATCAATTCATAATCCAGAATTTGGTCTTGTTCTTCTTTAGTCAAATTACCAAAATAAAAATTATTAAGTGAGAAATCGCCATTTACATATTGCCCTATACTTATAGTTCTTTGTTGACCATCCAGAACTTCAAAACTACCTAGATTTGTTTTGACCCAATACATAACATTAAGTGGAAATCCGTTTTTTATAGTTTCAATTACAGCATCACGCTGTTTTCCTGTATACACAAATTCTCGTTGATATTTTGGTCGAATATCAAGTTTTCCTCCATAAGCCACCACACCCTCTTCGGCGCTGTCTTTGTATCCAGAAATCACATCTCTAATTTTTATTTTATGTAAATCAATTTGCATATTATTTTTTTAATCTTTTATTTTTAATTAAGATACGGCTATATAATCTTTTTCCTTTTAAATATGCTCGATCTGTTTTTCCTTGCCAATTTGGATTAACTAATTGGGGCAATAAACCCTCCTTTATATTATAGTCACTTCCAACGATTTCAAACTGTTCAGGATTATATTTATCTAGAAATGTAATTGGTACACCAATTACACCATCGTAATCCATAGGAATATCCATGTATCTACCTACACTTATTGCAATATAATTGTCAAACTCTGGATATTCTTCTGGACTAAACTTTTTATATAAGGTAAGTTCTTCATGACGTTTAATTGTGTCTAGATTTGTAAACCAGAAGACCCTTCCCATACTGAAATATTGGATTCCATCTTCAATCTTCTTTCTTGATTCTGTTGGTATGTCATAATCATCAGGAACTTGAAACCATTTTGTTCCACCGTTATCATACCCGAACCAAAGTTTATTTTCTTTAATTAACTTGAATATCTCTTTATAGGTAATTGCATTTTGATCACCAAGAATTAGAAACTTTTTGTCATATTCAACAAGTTGTGCAACATATTTTCGAAAAAGTGAAAAGGGAGGATTGGTAACTACTATGTCTGCTTCTTTGAGCAGCTCAATACATTCTTGACTACGAAAATCACCATCTCCTTTGAGAGGCGTTGAAACATTTGCATCGTGCTTAAGTAGCCATTCAACGTCTGATAATCCTATCGCGCCATCAGAATTAGAATCTAAGACCTCATTAATTTCGATTTTAAAAGGCTCTTTTCCTTTCGGCTTTAATCCCTTTACTTCGAATAGAGGTAACTGTCCACCAGCTATTGGAGATTTAACATAACTAGTAGTAATAAGTTTTTTGAGACCTAGTGTGTTGAAATTTGCTGCAAAATATCTAAAAAAGTTACTTTCGAACGGATCATCACAATTACAATAAACCACTTTACCACGAAATTGGTCTTTGTAATGTTTTAGTTCCTTTTCAATATCAACAAGCTGAGTATAAAATTCATCTGTTTTCTTTTGTTTAGCGAGCTGTAAATTTTTCTGAGCCATTTGATTTCAATTCTAGCAAAAACAAGAGCTATAAGATACTAGAATCGAAAACTAGCCAAAAAGTTGTATAATATGCGTATGAGTTCAAAAGTACAACTTGGAAGGATCATCAAGAA
This sequence comes from Candidatus Daviesbacteria bacterium RIFCSPHIGHO2_02_FULL_36_13, assembly GCA_001777015.1. GTDB lineage: Bacteria > Patescibacteriota > Microgenomatia > Daviesbacterales > UBA10151 > 2-02-FULL-36-13. Next base: position 3,794 of record MFCV01000020.1, on the reverse strand, counting down.
AGCCAGAGAAGATGCTGAATTAAGCCAGCAACAACTTGCTGATGAAATTGGCAAACATGTCAGTTATATTTCTCGTATTGAACGTGGCAAGGAAGATAATCCTACAAGAGAGGTGCTTAGAAACATTGCCAAGCTTTTAAATGTAAAAGCAGAAGATCTATTAGGTCTTTGATTCTAAAGCTAATTTAGCAAAGTTCTGAATTATATCCACTGCATTTACAGCTCTACTTGGTGTAGCTTGCTCAGGATTATTCTTTTGTAAATAATTTAGTGCAGATTCAATCAGTTCCGGGCGACTTTTTTCACTAGATAAATACCTTAAGGTGCTTTTACTGATCTTTTTAATTACTTCCTGGTGGCGATCTGCTTGGATCATATTATCTATTTCATCCCAGGGTAAGGAATCCATAGCTGGAATATTAATTTTGCTCATTTATAGCCTGAATATAACAGATTTAGAGGAATTTTTCGAGTTTTAGAAAATTAAACATCTGTAAAGCCAATTCCTGCCCTTCTATTCTTCTCATAATCTCTCGGCTGAAAGTTTGACTTAAAATATTTAAGCTGCCTTCCCAGAGTATTTTCCTGTCTAAAATTGCCAATTTCCTGTGATGGTTTCCAATACAAAGTAAAACCTGTATTCCCTCCTGTTCACACCAGGTTATAGCATCTTCTGACTGTGGCTCCATGTATTCATCATGTTCTCTTGGATCTCTGGTAAAAATATAGATTTTAACGCCCTTTTGAAGTAGTTTTTTAAATAAACGATCAAAAGTTCTCATTCTTTCTGTGGTAATGTAGGGGCTTTCTATGATTATTTCATTAGTACAGCCTTCAAGATCAGTTAAGAACTTTTGATAAAATGTCTTTTCATCATGAAGCTGGGAGTTAAACAGAGTTGAGCTCATGTCTCTTCTACCTCCTCATTAGCTTGATATGCCTCCATTAAGTTGCTAAAATGGGAGAGTATTTGCGGTAGGAGCGGTTCAAAATAGGAACTCCCGTCCGCACAATTAGATAACTACGCTCTTATAATAGTTAAGTAGTCAAAGTTTTTTGAAATTCTACAAAGCCTTCTGTAGCAGCAACCCCAAGAGAGGTTATCGCAAGTTGAGGGTCTACTCTGGGATATAGTCTTTTCAATAAACGTTCTCCTTCTAATTCAGTTGTATATTTATAGATACTTGGAACCTTTTTACCTTGGAGTTCTGATACTCTATCAAGCACTAACTGGGGTTGTAACAATTCTGCCGGAGCTTCAGATAAAACTAGCATCATTCTAACACGAATAGGATGTTTTAAGAGACCCATTACTCTACGTGTCTCTCTAGTTGGTTGGTCAGTTTGCAAGAAATCCTGCTCCCTTTCATCAGCATACTCTTTATTGTATTGAAACTCGATTGTTGGTCTCATTCGTGAGTCGAAAAGAGACGCCTTAATGCTATTATGAAAAACTCTGGATGATTCTATTACAGTTATGCCAAATGGTGTAAGTTCAAATACACCACGGGCCCTTCTCTCAAGAAGATTATCACCTTCCATTTCATCACACATACGATATAAGGTAGGTATTTGTACTCTTGGGCGATTAGATCTTACCCATTCCTCTACTTCCCCAATACTGGCTTTAATATCAGGATGAAATCCATTTAAAATAGTAGATCTTACTGGATCTCCTAATATACCCATTATTTTTAGAGCATAGGGAGATATAAAAATATCTGGACTAGCCATAAGAAGAGAGAGTAATATATTACTGGGTAATTAGCAAACTTACTATTCACCATTCTTCTTTGAAATAGTTAATTGCTACAATGAGCTCAGTTTTTTCTTTGGGACTGATGTTTGAGGTCAAATAGGTTCCGACATCGTTCCAGATGGTGCACAATAGAGGGCTATTTTAGAGGCCTCTTTCTCTTTTAATTCTGTCAAATATTTCCTGAAAGAATTCCGGTGCTGGGGGTTCTACGGGCGGCAGTATATTTATAAATTGTGCTCTATTTGCATCTGTTAACTGGCCCCATATTACTTCATCCTTTTGCTCCACTGTTAAGCCCGGCCATTTTAAAGCTAACTCTTCAAGTTCAGTAGGAGGAGCCTTAAATTCTCCAACAGATTGATTACCCTCAGGAATTCCAGTGATTGTATGCTTGGGGCCTAAAAAGGCTTCTCTGCCTGACATATATAGATTATATCAAAAATTGACTTTTGTAAGGTCCTAGGTTTACATTATGTTCAATGAGTGACCCTGAAATTTCGGTGAATGTTGAACAAGTTCTATTGGAGGAAACTGCTAAACGAGTTGAAGAGGAAATGGAATTATATTGGAATTCCCATAATTGTGATGACGCTCGTACTAGATATGAGAAACTCAAATCATTCAATCCTACTAGACCTGAACAAATTGAACAACTTGAAAGAATAAAAAGAAATGCAAAGTTAATTGCATTGGAGCATTTCATGTTTGATTTACCTCTTGATCCGGCAAAAGCAGAGTCTTATACATTTGAAAATAATGCTAGAAAGAGCAACGAGTGGGAAAAGCCGTACAGAGAACATTCTGGCATCCAAGAAGGCACATCCGAGTTTAAATTCAATCAGTCTCCCAAACAGTTTTATGAAGCTATCAGAGGTGGAGTCCAAGAAGAACACTTAGATATTGAGAAAATGGAACAGATGCGAAGAAATAGAGATGATTTAGCCCTTTACGAATATATACTACCGCTATTTATTAGAATGCGTGCTGTAGGTTATAACAATCCTGATCTTGGAGCATTAAGACTATATTATGTTGTTGAATCTCAAGCAGGTTCGAACATCGTTCCATAGAGTGCACAAGAGGGATGCTATGGTCTCCGAAGGTGGAATAGAATAAAGTTAACACAGGGGAAATGGTATACACTATATCCTTGAGGCATGCTATTATAAATTAATGAGATGGAGTGCCAAACTTTCCTATGCAATCGGGTTAATAACGACTGATGGTAATTTATCTAAAGATGGCAGACATATTAATTTAACCTCTAAAGACATAGATCAAATAGAAACTTTTGCAGAAATATTAGTTCTTAAGAATAAAATAGGTATAAAGTACAGTTCTGCGAAAAAGGATAAAGAATATTTTCAAATTCAATTTGGCAACGTAAAATTCTATAGATTCCTTTTGAAAATAGGATTAACTCCCCACAAGACTAAAAGTATTGGTAGTATAGCTATTCCTGAACGCTATTTTGCCGATTTTCTTAGGGGACATTTAGATGGAGATGGATGTACTTATTCTTATTGGGACAAGCGCTGGAAAAGCAGCTTTATGTTTTATACAACTTTTGTTTCTGCCAGTTCTATCCATTTAGAATGGATTCAAGAAAGAATTCAAAAACTTTATCAAGTTGAAGGAAAAATTAAATTTTCAGGGAAATCTATTTACCAGCTCGTTTATGCTAAGGCGGCCTCGATTAAGCTACTTAAAATAATATATTACAAAGAAAATATACCATTTCTTAAAAGAAAGCGCTCGAAAATTCTGTTAGCATTAGCTATAATAGCCAAACAAGCCGGGATGGAGAAATTGGTAAACTCGCAACCTTGAGGTGGTTGTGCTGTAAAAAGCTTGCAGGTTCAAGTCCTGTTCCCGGCACACGAGTGATTATGGTTCGGTTGTAGTAATATTATTTGCATTATTGAAACCACTCTGCAGAAGATTGGCGGTGGTTACAGGATTTTCAGCAAGTACCACCTCGTCAACATATCCAATTAATGTTCTTTTAGAGAATTCTCGTTGATCAGTTGTATCT
>MFCV01000019.1:25958-26356 GCA_001777015.1 Candidatus Daviesbacteria bacterium RIFCSPHIGHO2_02_FULL_36_13 | reverse complement strand
ATTTTAGGTAAAATGGCAGATGAGCTAAAGAAACCAAAATCAATGCTTAATCGTCCGGATTTTGATGCCCCTTTGGTTTTTTTAAATGGAAGCAATTTACGCCGTTTGTACACCTTTGCACGTACGCATAAAGAGAGACAAAATAAACCTGTCATGAGTTTCCTTTCAGAACGGGCAGGGATTAAAGTTAGTGTGGAGGATTTGATAGCACACATAAGTTCCGGAAGAATGGTATTTTGGAGGAGAATCCCAAGAGAAGTACAATTAGATCTTATAGATCTTAGCCTAAGATTACCGACAGTCATGAATGATTGGAAAAGACCGCTGGCTCTTCTAAACGGGCGTTCACTCTTAGGCTTAATGTGGCATTTATATCATCATTCAGAAAGAGCTCCTGG
>MFCV01000019.1:0-25946 GCA_001777015.1 Candidatus Daviesbacteria bacterium RIFCSPHIGHO2_02_FULL_36_13 | reverse complement strand
AAGTCATAATCTCTGCAGATGCATGAATTTTTTAAACAGCAAGTGATTGGAGAATCTGCAGAGATTATGACTTTAGATGGATTAATGCCTTGGATTCAATCGGTGGCCTCTTTGTATCAAAATCCAAGATTTGGCATATCCAGGGAAGATTTGGAGGCAGAAGCATTTATAGTTGCTAAAGAGTTTGAAATTACCGGATCTCCAGGGGATTTTATAGAAAGAATTCATAGCAGGTTTGAAGAAATTTTAAGAGGAGAAGTATCAGTACAATACAAAGAGAAATCCTTAGACACTCCTATTAGAAATATAGATAATTTAACTGTAGGAGATTTTCTGGTAGCTTCTTCGGATACTAATGTACGATATAGCCAGGCATTTAGTGAGCAGATGCTAGAAAGTATGGATATACTTTCTCAAGCTCAACAACAATTAATTTATTCAGTTATCGTTGATGAAAGAACTTTTGAAGAGATCGGAGCAGAAATTGGTGTTGATGCAGATCAGCTTCGTCAAGATTATAAAAATATACTGGCAAGACTTCAGGAAGACTTAATGTGGAAGTTTGGATAGCCGTTCAGGAAGTCTTTGTAAGAAATAGCTTTTTTACCTTCCATTTGTAGTACAAATCTTATAGATCCTGAATAAAGTTCAGGATGACTGGATGCAGGTAGAAACTTTACTATTTTTCCGTCCCAGAGGGTCCAAACTCCTGGCCAGGGATAATAGGCTCTTATCATTCTATCCAACTTTTCAGAATCTGGTGGGGTAGTAATATCAAAATAGCCAGATTCCCTTGTTAATTTTTCAGAATAAGTGGCTTTAGTGTGGTCTTGGGCTATCGGATCTATGTTACCAGAGATAAAATCTTCGACAATTTTTGGTAAAATTTCTGCTGAACGTTGGAACATTTTCTTACTCAATATATCAAAATTATCTATACTGGAAAGCTCTATAGTCTCTTGATAAATAATAGGCCCATGATCTATTTCTTCATCCATTTTTATAATTGTTGTGCCAGAAGTTTGATCTCCATTTAAAATTGAAGATTGGATAGGAGATGGGCCTCTATATTTTGGCAAAAGAGATGGATGAACATTTATGCAGCCAAATTTTGGATAATTTAGCTCCTCTTTGGATAAAATATGTCCATAAGATGCCACCACTCCTAAATCAGCCTCTTTTAATGTATCAACCAGGGTAAAATGTTTAGCTAGTTCTTCCTTGATAGATTGGACAAAGGATGAGGTTCCAAGAAATATAATTTTCATATTGTCATTTCCTCAAAAGTATCTGTGCCTGTTTTATCTTTGCCTGTAAATTTATAAAATTTACCCTTTTGTTCTAAAACTCTATCCTGAAAAATAATTCCATTAATGTGATCAATCTCATGCTGAAAAATCCAGGCTAAAATACCCTTCAAGGCCTTGGTTTGAAGCTTACCTGTTTCATCCATAAAGCTGACCTTTATTCCTATATGTCTTTTAACTTCTCCCCAGATATTTGGGGTAGATAAGCATCCTTCAAAATAGAGTTTAGTTTTTTTGGAAGCTGAAATAACCTTGGGATTTATAACAGAGATAAATTTTTCCTTGTCTTTAACCACAAAAAAAGCTTCATTTAAACTCACTTGAGTGGAAGCTAAACCTACTCCCTCAGGATCCTTAAAAGTTTTTGTTAATTTGATCATCTCCTTTAGGGTTGTTTTGAGACCAGGTGTTATTTTTTTAACCTGTTTTGTTTGTACTCTTAAAGCGGGATTTGGTGCTTTGACAACTTGCATGTAGGCATTGTATCAAATTATGTGCTGACACGCAGCTGCTTAAGTCTCCACATAAGATAGGGTCTGCACTCGCAGGCTCGTGCTAGCTTCCTTCTTTAGTGGATCTTAGCTGCGCTAATCTCCACATAAAAATCTTGCCTTTATTTCTGGCGTTGTAGTAATCTTTGGTGTAGTTTAAAGCCTCTTCCAAAAGGCCTCTGGGAAGTTCTTTGGCAAGTTTTATGTAGAGGCTGTAGTGTTTTGTGTCATCTAAGGTTTCTGCTAAAAATACTCCATACATCTGAAATTCCTGAGATATATTCTTAGGGCGGTCTTTGTATTTAATCTCTTCCAGTACTTTACTTATTTTTTTCATTTAGATGATTTATGAATAATGATTTAGGATTTATGATTTTAATTCATAAGTCATATCTCATAAATCATAAATCTATTTTGTTGAGGCAGTTGCTTCTTTTAATGCTTCTTGTGCTTCCAAATAATTAGGCTTAAGCTTTAAAGCTTCTTTTAGGGCTTGAATACTTTCATCTTTCTTTTTTTGAGATTCTAATATTAAGGCTTTATTGTAGTAGAGCTTTGGATCAGTTGGGGCCAATTTTATGGCTGTATCAATGGCATTTAGTGTATCTTCCATGTATTTTGGATCTAAGCTAGATAGTTCAAAGTATGTTCTGATGGCTGTCCTCCAAAAAGAAATATTATTAGGGGAGGTTTGCAGGACTATTTGGGTTTGAGTTAAAGCCTCCGAAGTAAGCTCAGCTGAGCTGGAGGCATCAGCTTTTAGCAGTGCCGCTGCTGCAGCTGCTGTATAGGCAAATTCAGATCTATATAAAGGCTCGTTTTTATTTAAACTGGAGGCTCTTGCCAGAAGATTGTAGGCTTCTCCAACTTGTCCCAACTCTGATTGTCTTGATCCTGCATTAAATACAACATCAGCTCTCCAGAGTTGGAATATAGAATATAGAAGATAGAGGGTAGAAAAAATTACCACACCCTTAACAATAAAAGTCACTTTGCCAAAAGGCCATTTTAATTTTAGAGGCTTTAAACCTTCTGTAAAAACGAAAGCCATAGCAGGAAAAAGGTAGAAGAAGATGGCAATTATAACAACAGAAAATAAAAAGAAGTTATATATAAGATAGGAAACATAGGAGGCTAGGATTGCAGTAAGAAAGATAGTTTGCTGGTTTGCTAGCTTTCTTGTTACTAGTAGTCTAGTACACCAGTAAACAAACGAACCTATCATAAACATATATGCACCAAATCCTATGAAACCTGTGGTGGATAAATAATTTAAATACTCATTGTGAGCTTTATTGTATAAAAAGTCCCATTCAGAAGTTAAATTATGAGAAGCTGGTCTGAATTGATAATAAGAATAAGCAAAAGTTTCCAAGCCTGAACCAAAAATAGGATAAGCTTTAAATATATCTAAAGCTCCTGCCCATACAATAAACCTGATTGCTCCTGATTCTGTTCCACCATTTTCAAGCTGGGTGCCCACAGATTGAGTAGTGGGAAGAGAAATTCCAGGCCTAACAGGGGCTGCAAATTTTGAAACTAACCTGAAGCTAGTAAGAGCAGAACCAAAAAGAATATTGATGATAAGGAAAGAGCCTAGTACAATTAATATTCTTCGACCGAGCGGAGCGAGTGGAGAAATTGAAAGTTCTCGACTTCGCTCGAACAATAAAACTGTAAGCACTACGAACCCACCTATAAGTCCCAGTGTTGGGCCTCTGGAATAAGTGAAAGTGAAGGCTAAATACATAGTAATAAGAAGGGTGAAATATAAATACTTTTTAGATTCATTAAGATAAAAATATAGAGCTGGAAAAATAAGCATAGCCAGATAGCTAGCCAGCCAATTAGGCTGACCTAAAGAGGCAAAAACTCTGGCTTGAACATCCTGCACCCAACAGCTAGCATTAAATTCCCCTCTTAAAATTACACAGGATAAAGAGATCCCAAAATGTTCAAAAATTGCCCAAAGAGAGATTAAAAAGCCTGAGGCTAGCCCAACCTTAAGTAGAGTTGTAGCTTTTGCCCTATCCATATTAGAAACAAAAGCCCAATATAATAATAGGTAGGAAATAATAGATAAAAGTCCTCCATTAGACCGGCTGTAATATCCAAAAATGGAGGTATGAGGATCAATGGAAAAAATGGTGGATAAGATATTGGCTAACAGAAATAAAAGAAGAGGTATATCCAAAGGGGTTCTGTTTATAATCCAGGATCTTTGATTTACCATTTTTAAAGCCCAAGCTCCAACAATTATGGTGGTTAGAGCATAGGTCAAAATCATCTTGTTGAACTCAAAAAGTTCATAATTTAAGGAAGTCCAAAAAAGTGGAGTTAGAAAAAAGAGTAGATAAAAAGAATAAGTAATTACTTTGTCCAACATGAAATTCTAGTTTAGCATAACTAGCCATCTAGCAACTAGAATCTAGTATCTATATTATGCTAAACTGCCAGACAATATGCTTAATAAGCTGTGGAGTTATTTTGCTCATGATATTGGTATAGATTTAGGCACTGTTAATACCTTAGTTTTAGTTAAAGGCAAAGGAATTGTCATAAGGGAACCAACTGTGGTGGCACTTCATAAAAAAACCAGACAAATTTTAGCCATTGGAGGAGAGGCCAAAAGAATGTTAGGTAGAACTCCAGCTGCCATTGAAGCTATAAGACCGCTTCGAAATGGAGTTATTTCTGATTTTGATACCTGTGAGGCTTTACTTCGTTATTTTATACACAAAGTTCATGAAAGCCCTGAAAAAGGCCCCTGGTCACTCCCTAAAATTCCAAAACCCAGAGTGGTGGTGGGAATTCCTAGTGGTGTAACAGAAGTTGAAAGAAGGGCAGTACAGGATGCCTGTCTTTCTGCTGGAGCCAGAGAGGCATATTTAATAGAAGAGCCTATGGCTGCAGCTATTGGGGCCAAGCTTCCGGTGGAAGAGCCTGAAGGGGTAATGATTGTAGATATTGGAGGAGGAACCACAGAAATTGCCATTATTTCTTTGGGAGGAATGGTTATTTCCCGGTCTTTGCGGGTGGCTGGAGATGAATTGGATGAGGCTATTGTCAATTATATGAGGACTAGGTATGGGATGCTGATTGGAGAAAGAACAGCAGAAGAGGTAAAAATAGAAATTGGCTCAGCTTTTCCAACAGATAAGTTGGATTCAAAAGCTACTATTATAAGAGGAAGGGATTTAGCTTCTGGCTTGCCAAAATCTTTAAAAATAACTGCAGTAGAAATAAGAGAGGCCCTAACACCAGTTATTTCCCAAATCATACAAACTATACAGGAAGTTTTAGAAGAAACTCCACCAGAACTTTTGACAGATGTGGTGGAAAGAGGAATATTTTTGGCTGGTGGTGGGAGTTTAATAAAAGGTTTAGATAAAAGAGTGGCAGAGGAAACAAAATTACCTGTTTATGTGGCTGATGATCCGCTAACTACTGTTGTTAGAGGCTGTGGGGAAGTGTTGGAAAATTTAGATTTGCTCTCAAAGGTGAGGGTTACTGGAGGTTTAAGGTGAAGGCTGTCCTTTTTGATATGGATGGAACAATCCTTGATACCTCTGATTTTGTTTTTAGCGCAGTAGAGTATACTTTAACTCAACATAATTTAACCATTACTGAAGAAAAATTATCTCAGGCTAAAGGGATGCCGTTATTAGATTTTTATAAATATATTTTTCCTGATCAAGATTTTGAATTACTTAGAAAAACTCATCATGATTATCAACAAACAAGATTTGATTTAGGGAAACTGTTTCCGGGAGTTAAAAAAGTTTTAAAGAAATTAAAAGCTGGAGGGTATTTGATAGCTGCTGTTACTAATAGGTCGAATGAAGGCATGGTTAAATCTTTGAAATTATTAAAAGTGGACGATTTATTTGATGTTATAGTTGCACATGATGATGTAGAAAATCCAAAACCACATCAGGATCATCCTAATAAAGCATTGGAAATTTTGGGAGTTGATAGAAAGTCGGCAATAATGGTTGGAGACACGGAAAGTGATATTTTGGCTGGGAAAAATGCAGGGATTAAAACAGTAGGGGTAACATATGGGTGGATTGGAAAAGATATTAAAAAAAGTAAGCCTGATTTTGTAATTAATAATATAGAAGAACTATTAGAAGTTTTAGACTGAGTCTGGTAAAATACAGACATGCTTAAGACTCCGTTCTACGATCCTAATTTAAGTTATGAGGATAATTATGATGAGGGTCCATTTGGTTCTTTTGCTGATGGGAAAGATTTAAGAAAAAATCAGGAACCAACATATGACTTTTTAGGTTTTAAAATTAATACTCCTTTTGGTATTCCAGCAGGTCCCCTTTTAAATTCTAAATTTTGTAAAGGAGCTTTTGAAAAGGGCTTTGATGTTATTCATTATAAAACCAGAAGAACTGCTGATTTTCCCTGCAATCCTTTCCCAAATGTTTTATTTGTTAAAACTGATGGGGATTTAACTTTAGAAAAATCTAAAAATCCCCTGAAAGGAAGCTTAAATGCTCCTGAAAATTCATCAGAAGTTAGTATAACCAACTCATTTGGCAATCCTTCACCTGATGCTTCTGTCTGGCAGGAAGATATGAAAAAAGCATTAGAAGCAGAAGGTAAAGGGCAAATTTTAGTTGGTTCAATTGTTGGAACAATTAAAGAAGGGTTTAGCCCTGAGGATTATTATGATGATTTTGCATTAGGGGCAAAATTAATTAAAGAGTCTGGAGTAAAAGTTATTGAGCTAAATTTATCCTGTCCTAATGTAGCATCGGAGGGGGTACTTTGTTATTCACCGGATGCTGTTGAAAGTATTTGTAAAAAAGCCAGGGTTGCTGTTGGACCCAAAGCAAAACTTTTAATAAAGCTAGGGTATTTTTCCAAAGATCAACAGAATCTTTTAGAAAATATTGTAGAAAGGGTAGATCCTTTTGTTGATGGAATCTCTGTTATTAATACAATACCTGCTCCAGTTGTTGATGAGAAAGGTCATCAGGCTTTACCTGGAGAAGGAAGACTTAAGGCAGGAATTTGTGGAGCAAGTATAAAGTGGGCAGGACTGGATATGGTTAAAAGATTAAATGAGATCAGGAAAAAGGGAGGATATGATTTTGTAATAGTGGGAGTTGGAGGAGTGATGACGCCCGACGATTATTTAGAATACAGAGAAGCTGGTGCAGATTTAGTTCAATCAGCCACTGGGGCAATGTGGAATCCGGAATTAGCTCAAGATGTTAAGGCCTTGGGAAAATAATTTTTCCGGATCCTTTTTTAGATAAAACTTTTCCATCCTCAAAAACTTTTATCCCTCTAATAAATACAGTTTTTATTTTTCCCTGAACTCTCCAACCATTAAACGGACTCCAACCGCATTTGGTAAAAAGATTTTTATTATCTATGGCGTATTCTTCGGTTTCATCAACTTCTACAAAAGTATCTTCATCAGTTGGAATATTAAAAATTCTTTTAGGGTTAGTAAACATAAGTCTTGTTATGTCAGCTATGGCCAGTTTTCCTTGAGACATTGCAGTTAATAAAAGTGGCAGAGTTGTTTCAAGTCCAGGAACACCAAAAGGAGGATTGTCAGAGCCTTTTTCTTTTTTAGTATGAGGGGCATGGTCTGATTCTATGATGTCAATTGAATCCAAGTTTTTCCATAAAAAATCCTGGTCTTCTTGAGTTTTTAAATAAGGCTTCATATATCCATAAGCTCCTAGTTTTTGGCCATCTATATCAGTTAAAAATAAATGGTGGGGAGTAACCCCACAAGTTATTGGTAGTCCTTCTTCTTTTGCAGAAATAATAATGGATAGTTCTTCAGCACTAGAAACATGGGCAATATGAGTTGGCTTTTTTGTCTGTCTAATTACTTCTAAGGCCATAGGTAAAGTTTCCCCTTCACAGTGTAAAATTATTGGCTGATTTCCAGTCCAGGCCTCATAAATAGATTTAAGTTTTTCTTCATTTATCAGAAAGTTTCCTGTTGTTGGATTTAAGTAAAGCTTTAACCCGAAGACCATTTCTTGAACATTTTGGAATTCTAGGAGATTATCTCCCAGCGAGCCGAAGTGGAAGCCTACATCGCAGATAATATCTTGCTCTGCTAGTTTAATTTTATTCTCGAGTCGATCCAGCGTGGTAATCGGCTGCTGATTGTTTGGCATGTCCAAAATGGTGGTAAATCCTCCAGCTAGGGCAGCTTGAGTGCCCGTATAAAAATCTTCCTTTTGTTCTTGACCTGGAGTTCTAAGGTGGGTATGAATATCAATTAATCCTGGCAGTTTAATCATGAGGTTTTAAATATTCCATGGATTTTTCATATTGATCTTTACTAATCATATTTTTTTCATTGTAGTAATTTAGAATATCTGTTAACTTCATGGCAGCATAAACTCTGCATCCCTCATTTTCTACTTGCTCAATTCCACCTTGTTCTCTATCAATTAATACCAACATATTTACATAAAATCCCACAGCTTTAGCTGCCTCCAAAGCTTCAAGTTTAGATTTACCGTGAGCAATAACATCATCTATAACTAAAAGTTTAGTGTCAGATTTTGGGGAAACTCCTTCTTTGATTACAATTTTTCTATCAGTATCAGGTCCTATTTTTTCAAATACATCCATAAAAGGGACTCCTGAAGCTTTGGAAAATCCCTCTGCTATAACAACAGCAGCTTTTGGAACACCAGTACAATATTCTTGAGTTTCTGTTTTTACTTCTGCTAAAACTTCTGAAATTTTTTCTAATACATTTTCCGGTAAATTTCTTAAATTTACATAAATTGGAGATAAAGGAGCATCTGGTTTTACCTCATGAATTTTTAAAGCAAATTCCCCAGCTTCTTTGGCAAAATCAATGGGAGATGTTGGTCTTGATCCTTCTTCTAAAAAAAATGAGCCATCATCTTTTTGTTTTCTTTTAATGACTTTGGCTTCAATCTTGGTATTTAAAAGAAGATCAGCTAATTCTTCTTGTAGTTTGGTTAGGTTAGACATTTTTCAAAATCTCCTTAATCTGATTATGTAAATCCTCTGCAGCTTTTTTTGGATCTTCTGCAAAGATTATTCCTCTGGATGAAGCAATTAACAATCCTTGTTGATTAGAATCCAAACCATTTTTTAATACAGCTTCCAAATCTCCCCCTTGGGCCCCAATTCCTGGAACTAAAATTGGCATGTCTCCAACAATTTCTCTTACCGCTTTTAATTCTTCAGGATAAGTTGCTCCAACAACAACTCCTAAATTTCCATTTTCATCCCAATCTTTTACATGTTGGGCAACAACTTGGTATAAAGGTTTCCCCTCAACTTCCAAATCCTGAAATTCTCCTGCACCAGGGTTAGAAGTTCTGGCTAAAATAAATATTCCTTTGTCAGCCCTTTTTAAAAATGGAGTTAAAGATTCTTTGCCTAAATATGGATGAACTGTTACTCCGTCTGCTCCTAAATCATCAAAAATGGCACTGGCGTAAGCCTCATTAGTATTGCCAATATCACCTCTTTTAGCATCTAGTATGACTGGAATATCAGGATAGTTTTCTTTAATATATTGAATAATCTTTTTTAAGTTCTCTAAACCTTTTACACCTTCTTCTTCAAAAAAGGCAGAGTTTATTTTATAGCTGGAAACATAATCATAAGTTTGATCAACAACTTTTTGAAGAAGAGAAAAATCAGAGGAGTCTAAACCAACACATACAAATTTATTTTCATCCCATTTTAGTTTTAATTTGTCTTTAAATGTAGGCATTTTAATTCCACTAAATATACCCTTTTACGGCTTCTTTGTCAAAGAACTAACCCTGTAAAAATGGAGCGAAGCTAGTGGGGATTGGACCTCCAGCCTGAATGAAGGCTCTATTTAAAGTTTGAAACAGGGCCATATTTTTTTGAAACGATTCTAAATTGCCGTTTATATGCTTTTCTTCCTGTTCTTGCCAAAAAAGCACCTCGGGAGCTGTTTCTCTTCCTTGGATTGGAAGATCTAAGGCTAGAATTGCCTGTCTAAAACCATTCCTGCCTTCTCTACCAATTTCTTTAGAAGCATCAATTAAATTAACTAAGTGTCTATTTATAAGAGCTACCTCCTCATCAGTTAACGGAATAGTGACTTTTCCCTGACTAGCTTCTGAGATTACATCTGACAATTTTTGTCTTAAAGGGTGTACTAATTCTCTTTCCCTAGGAGTCAACCAATCTTTCTGTTGACTCTGTTTTAAAACATCATCAAGAAAAGCACCGCTTTTTATAACATCCGAGACTTCCTGAGTAGCTTTAAGCGGTAAGATAGTAGGAAATGATTTACCAGTTTCTTGGGCACCCATTATGTTGCTAAAGATAATCCTTTAATTCTTCTTTGTCAAAGATAGCAGGAATGCCGGGATAATTGCTGAAAGGGCAAGAAAGGATGCAGCATAATAAACAAATAAGACATTCGTCTTGTCAGCAACAACTCCCATTGAGATTACAGTTGCTACAGCTGCAATTCCAATGAAAAATTCTGATATAGCAAAAATTTTATCGTAGTGAATTTTGTGAGAAGTTTCAGATACTAAAGATTGTATGATGGGGGTGGTGCCTCTGGTAAAACTTCCAAGTAAAAAAGCTAAGATTAAGATAAGGTTAAAATTGGATGAAATCGTTATCAAAATTAAAACTGCAGCCATTGAGATCTCCGATAAGACAAATATTTTTAAATTTCCAATTCTGTCCACAGCTCGTCCGAGAAGGATTTTACCAACTAGACTTCCCAGAAGAAAAACTGTAGCAATAATTCCATATTGATTAAGGGAGATGCCTTTGTATAAAAGTACAAAGGGTAAAAATAGATAAATAGGACTGGAGGCTAAAGCATCAATGATAGCAGTAATTAAGGTTAAAGCTAGTCGCCTTGTTTTTAAGAGTCTGATGACATGATTTATAAATTCTCTTTTTGTTTCTTTTTTTTGGTGTTTCTCTAAGTTATGAATCTCTACTTTAGGTTTAAAATATTGCATAGTTAAAAAGGCAAAAAAGCCTACAAGAGCGATTGTTAGCATTGAAATTCTCCACCCAAGTGTTAAGGATATAAATACACAAGCAGGTGGGAGAGCAACTCTACCGATATCTCCAATAGAGGTAAAATTACCCATAATTTTACCCATGTTTCTTTTGTTAGTTATTTTGGCAACTAAGGAGAAACCAACAGTATGGAACATTCCAAATCCAGCTGCTCCCAAAAAAAAGGCAAAAGTAATAAACAGAAGATTGGGAGCTAGGCTGGCACTTAAAGCACCTGCAGAATAAATAAGAAGCAAAAAGGCCAGTAAACGAAATCCTCCAAATCTGGATGCTAAAAATCCTGCAGGCAATGCCAGTAAAGATCCAAATAAAGCTTGAGCAGAACCTAAGAAACCTATGCTGGAAAGACTAATATGAAGGTCTTTAGCAATAAAGGGCAGTAAAGTTACAAAAGTAGATCTGACTCCATCATTTAAAAAATGAAGAATATTTATTTCTTTTAAACTTTTCATGAATTTTAGTGTAGCATATGTTATATTTGTTTTCGCCCAACTATGAGTAAAAGTATTCCTGATTTCAGACTGTCCATAGTTTTAATCTTAATAAGTTTCCTGATCTTTTGGCTTGATTCAATTCACTTCTTAAGTTTTCTTCAAAAAGGTGCATCATTTATTACTAATCCAATTTCTTTTGGGTTGTATCAAACAAATAAAGATATTAGTAAACAATTTGAATATGTTTTCCAAGCCCGTGTAGCCAGCCTGGAAAATAACGCTTTAAAAGAACAACTAGCATCTCTTCTTTCTGAAAATGCCAAAATTAGAAAAGAGCTAAATGAAACAAAAAGCGTAATTTCTCAATCAATGTTTTTGGATCCTTCAACATATAATCTAGTCCCTGCCAGACCTATCGGTCTTAAAAGATATCTGAAAATTGATAAAGGATCTGAAAGTGGATTAGAACTAGGATTAGCAGTTGTTTTTAATGATAACTATCTTGGGAAGATTGTAAATTTATCTGAAAGGTCTGCCAACATTCAGCTTTTATCTGACCCTGATTCAAAAGTTGCTGCATTTTCTCAAGGTTTGGAGAGTCGGGGTAAGGGTGTTCTGATTGGACAATTTGGCTCTGAAATGCTTTTAGATAAAATTCTGCATGAGGAAAAAATAAATATTGGTGATTTAGTTTATTCAGAGGGCACAGAAGGATTTTTACCCAGGGGGTTAATTTTAGGCAAAGTTACAGAGGTTTTAAATAGGGAAAATGAAGTTTTTAAACAGGCAAAAGTCGCCCCAAATTTTGATATCAGAGATTTAGAATTAGTATTTGTAATATTGGAGGATTAATTTTTGAAAACTTTAATAGGCATTTTAATAGTTTTATCTTTTTTTCAATCTTCAGTTATGCCTTTAGATTTGGTACTGATTGTTTTAATCTGCAGAAGCTATATAAGAATAGATAGATTTAATTTATATCTGGCATTTGCTTTTGGACTTTTAGATTCTCACCTAAATTTAAACACTTTGGGAATAAGAAGTATTATTTATCTTTCAATTGTACAAACTACTCAGATTATTTCTAAATCCAGATTAACCGGAAATCCTTTTTTGATAATTCCTCTATCTTTTATACTGTTGGTAATTAAGGAGTTATTGATGGGTGAAACACCTTTACCCAAAGTTTTTAATACAGTCTTACCGGAGGCACTTTTATCTTTACCAATTTTTTATATTGTTAGACTTTGGGAAGAAAGATTTATTGCAAGAAAAGATATAAAACTGCGTGTTTAATATGCGAAAAAAAAGATCTTTAGGTTTTGGTTTTCCAGATGAATTGGCAAAAGTTACCAGTAAGCGGAGCTTCTCTTTGAGTAAGGTTGGATATTTTAAAAAAGAGGAGAAGGAATGGAAAGATTTACTTCTGCCAAATTTTGATTTAAGTTTTGGCAGTAAACTATCAAGAAGTCCCTGGAGAATTACTGCCTTTTACATTATTTGTCTTATTTCTTTTTTTGTAATTTTTATTAGGCTTTATCACCTTCAAATTGCTAAGGGTGAGGAAAATAAAAGACTGGCTGACGGCAATAGAATTCAAATTAAACTGATACACGCCCCAAGAGGGGTAATTTATGATAGGAATGGAAAAATCTTAGCTTCTAATTCCCCGGCTTTCAGACTTTTTAATCCAGAGTCGAAAAAAGCAAGATTAATAACGCGTGACGAAGCATTGGAATTGGAGGTTAAAAATGATCCAAGAGCAATTAATTTAGAAGTTGATAATGTTAGAACTTATCCAATGGGGGAACAATTTGCTCATGTTTTAGGATATGTTGGTGAAATTTCAGAGGATCAGTTAAAAACGGATTTTAAAAAATATAACTTGGGAGACAGAGTTGGAAAATCAGGAATTGAGGCGCAGTATGAAAGTCTTTTAAGAGGCATTGATGGTGGAGAAATCATTGAAGTTGATTCTTCAGGAAGAAAACTTAGAACTTTAAGGGAAAATGTTCCTATTGCCGGTCAAAATATTTATTTAACAATTGATGCTGATTTGCAAAATATAATTTATCAGCAATTTGCTAAAACTTTGCCCAAAGTTGGAAGCTGCTGCGGGGCTGCTTTGGCAGTAGATCCTAAGTCTGGTCAGGTTTTGGCATTGCTTTCCTATCCTTCATTTGACCCGAATTATTTTACCAGCAAACAAGATGACTCAGCAATATTAGAGATTTTTCAAAATCCTTCCTCACCAATTCTAAACAGAGCTATCAGTGGGGCTTATCCTCCTGGTTCAACATATAAGATAGTTTCATCTTTGGCAGCACTTTCTTCAGGTAAGATAAATGCCAATACCGCCTTTCAGGATAATGGAATTATACATTTAGGAAGTTTTAGTTTTTCTAATTGGTATTTCACCCAATATGGCAGGACTGAAGGGTCGGTTAATTTATTAAAGGGTCTTCAGAGATCAAATGATATTTATTTTTATGAAATTGCCAGAATTATTGGGGAAAAAGAACTTATTGATTGGTCCAGGAAATTGAAACTAGGAAGTAAGATGGAAATAGATTTACCTGGGGAAGAAATGGGGCTAGTGCCGGATGATGGGTGGAAAAGAGAGAATTTTGGAGAAGGCTGGTATCCTGGGGATACTTTACATATGGCAATAGGACAGGGATTTCTACTGACAACTCCTTTGCAGGTTTTAGGCTTTACATCTTTTGTAGCAAATAATGGAGTCTTATATAAACCACAACTAATTCTATCTGACTTTAAACCAAAAATCTTAATTTCAAATATCACCAGTCAGGAAAGAATTGATTTAATAAAAGATGGTTTAGAATTGGTCACAAAAAATGGTGGAACTGCCTGGCCTTTTTTTACATTTCCAATATCTACAGCTGGAAAAACAGGGACAGCTGAATTTGGTGACTCCAGAAACAGAACTCATGCCTGGTATACAGGATATGGACCATCAACTGATCCAAAGATTGCTATGACAGTACTTATTGAAGGAGGCGGGGAAGGATCATCAGTTGCCTCACCAATAGTCAAAGAAGCTTTTAGATATTATTTATCTGAGGATAAAAATAATTTGATAAAAGATCTTTATCAGGAAGCTTCACCTGCAGCCAGAACTTTAGGAGAATAACCCCGTCATTGCGATCCGCCAGCTGGCGGAGAAGCAATCTCTCATTAAATCTACGTAATTAGTTACGTAATATATTACGTAATAAATAAGTGATTAAATTATCCATTGACAAATT
The DNA here is from genome assembly GCA_001777015.1 of Candidatus Daviesbacteria bacterium RIFCSPHIGHO2_02_FULL_36_13. Taxonomy (GTDB): domain Bacteria; phylum Patescibacteriota; class Microgenomatia; order Daviesbacterales; family UBA10151; genus 2-02-FULL-36-13. Next base: position 11,382 of record MFCV01000019.1, on the reverse strand, counting down.
ATTCACGATCGTGAATAAAATGATGTATGGCTTTTAAAAAGAGTTTAACAAATCTTATTCTTCTGGCTATGGAAAAATCCGTAGACGGATATTTAGCTTTTGAGGATTTTGCATATAATCCTCTTCTGGTAGGAAGAGATCTTAAAAAGTCACAACTTTCAGTTGCCTTAAAACGATTAAGGGAAAATGGTCTAATAGAACTAGTAAGTGATGAGAAGCTAGTTGCTAGACTAACTGATAGTGGAAAAGATAAAGTTCTATGGGAAAAAATAAAATCAGATGATGAAAAATGGGATGGGAAATGGCGGATAGTAATTTGGGATATTCCAGAAAAAAGAAGGAAGGCTAGGGATTTATTAAGGTATAAATTAAAATGGTTAGGTTTTAAGCAATTACAAAAAAGTATATGGGTAACAAAGAAAGATTGCACAGAAATGTTAAGAGACTATATAAACAAGTTAGGGATAAAGGAGTGGGTGAGAGTAATTGAAGCTGAGAATGTTGATTTTTAATCAAATTGTTTACGATCGGAAACAAAATGATACAAAGTCATGAAAGAATGCACCAGATAAATAATGCACGAGATAAATTAAGATGTCATATAATATGAATAATGGATAATTTGAGAGAGTTACCTAGACAGTGGGTAAATATAATTAGATATGGTAATGAGCTAGGTCCTTCTCAAGAACAACACACAACTTTAGTACACCAATCTGTAGAGATGTATAGATCATTTTATGACTTACCAGATTCAATTACTGACAGAGCTAAAAATGTCGGTGTTCATATAGTAACCCGTCATCAGCTGGACAGTTTTATATCAAGAGAGATGCGAAGAGAGCATGATATAAGAAAACATCAAGAACGATGGGATCCAAAATTGGAAGCTATAGAAAGGGAAGGTCTAGATATTAACATTAAATTAACACAGTATTTAAATAAACAAGGATTTGGATTTACTATTCCATTTAGAGATAGAGTTGAAGTTTTAATTTCTCAGGAACAAAATGAGGTGGAAAAAACCATTGATCATGAAGTTCTACATGTTTTGTCATCTAGAGGTTTGGGTCAAGGTGATGGTTTACAATCCGGTACTGAAGTTTTCTATCCAGGAGAGCGAAGTGAAGGTTTAGTAGTTAATGAAGCAATGACAGAAGCATTAAGGCTTGTTGCTTCAAACCCTGATTTATCAGTTGCTCAAATAAATGATCTAGTAGCGGGGGACAAAATATGGTTTGGTTATAAAGATAAGGTTAAAATATTATTTGGATTATTAACCTCTGCTACTGGTAATAGTGAGTCTCCTTTTGATGTTAAGGCACAAGCCCCGCTTTATTTTGGATTTGACGGTATCCGATCAGTTGATGCAAGAAGACAATTTATTGCTAATTTAGAAGGAAGTCTTTCAGAAGAAGAAAGACGCTTGTTGCATACAAAGCTGCACTTTGAATCACAAGACTTTTCTACTATTGGTGATTTAAAACCAGAGACAAATGTAAGTATATATACAAAATCAGAACCGGATTTAAATTTGTACATACCATTTCCTAAAAGGGATCATGATGAGAATTGATGAATAATACTCCATATTTACTTGCCCTTCATTCTATAGATGGACTGGGTCCAATTAGACTTAAGGCTGTATTAAATTATTTCAAGGATCCAAAAATTGCCTGGGAGGCAGAAGGAGTAGAATTCCAAAAAATTGGAATTCCAAGAAATACAGTAGAAATATTGTTAGAAATTCGTAGAAATTTAGATCCCCTTGAGTATGCAAAATCCATAGAAGATTCTGGAATCAAATGGATGAGTGTTTTTGATGAAGAATATCCAAAATCTTTATCTTTAATTTATGATCCCCCAACAGTTATTTATTTTAAAGGAGAGATTTTACCGATCGACGAGCAGTCAATTGCTGTAGTTGGAACAAGAAAAATAACAGGTTATGGAACTGTTGTGACAAAACAATTTGTTAGAGGTTTAGTGTCAGCTGGTTTAACTATAGTTTCAGGATTGGCAAGGGGGGTTGACAGTGTTGCCCACCAAACCACTTTAGAATCTGGAGGCAGAACTTTAGCTATATTAGGGGGAGGCTTGAATCGAATTTTTCCTCCTGAAAATATCTCTCTTGCCAAAAAAATATCAGAAGGACATGGAGCAGTTATTTCTGAATTTCCTCCTGATTATCCATCACTGCCTGGGAATTTTCCATCAAGAAATAGAATTATTTCAGGTTTATCGAGAGCTGTTTTAGTAACAGAAGCTGCATCTGACTCCGGATCATTAATTACTGCCAGGGTGGCTTTAGAACAGGGTAGGGATGTATATGCTGTGCCAGGTCCTATTACTTCTGATCTCTCAATGGGGCCAATTGATTTAATCAAAGAAGGAGCAAGACCCGTGACCTCTGCGACTGAGATTTTAGAAGATCTGGGATTAACTAGAATTATGAATAATGAATCAAGAATTATGGATAGGACCAAACTTTCAGAAAATGAAAATAAAATCTTAGATTGTTTGGATAATGAAAATAGACATATAGATGAATTATGCAGATTACTTCATCTAACTGCAGCTGAAGTTTCTGCAAACCTACTTAAAATGGAGATGGCTGGAATAGTCATCAGTTTAGGTAGTGGTAATTATTGTAAATCTGAAAGATAATTAAGATATGCCCAAAAAGTTTTTATTTACAATTACTTTAATAGTTATTGTGGTAACAGCGTATTTGACCCTTTTGGTTAATTTCCGTCTTTCAACTGTATCTAAAAATGATATAGATACAGCAGTAAATCAGGCAAAGCATTTATATAATCTTAAAAAATCAAGGGGAGAGAGTTTTGAAAATGGTCTTTGTCTCTCAGATGCTCTACTCCCTAATTGGGTTGTAGATATTGTTCACCACCCAAGACTTGCTATAGACGAATTACCAGAGAATCAGTGTCCTTCCTTGGTTGAAGGAAGAGCTAAACATTTTGTGGAACTGGATATTGAAGGCAAATTAATCAGAGCCCAATAAAATTATGTCCAAATACCTGTCTTTACCCATTCATATAATAGAGTTTTGGTATCCGGAAGGGATTGAATTTTTCATTCGAACCTGGAGAAATCTAATTCTTTTTTTAGAGGAAGATTTAGCAGTGGGATTAATGTGGAAGCTTCTTTTGGTACCTCTTTTTCATGATGCCTCTGTTGTGGGTAGAGCCTTAAGTATTTTTTTCCGGGTTTTTAGGATAATAATTGGACTTATTGCTTTTGCAGCCGCTTCAGCATTAATTTTACTAATTGCCGGCTATTGGTTTACCCTGCCTTTATTTGCTTTTTTTGATACGCCGCCTCTTTTCAGTCAGGTATTACTTTTTGGAGGAATAGGGCTTTTTATTCTTCATATAAATGCTCATCCTCACAAAAAAGTCTGGCAAACCAGCGATTATTGGGCCACCTCAACCATTAAAAAAGAAAAGATAAGTTTTAATAATTTACTAAAGCATAGAGAAGTTTTGGATTTTTTATTAAATTTAGAACTGCAGATAAATCTTCTTCCTCAATATGAAATAAAAGACATAGATAGTGTGGGAGAGAAGGCTTATAAATTGGCAAAAGATTTGGGTAGTGAGTATATTGGACCGACTCACCTTTTTGTAGCCGCCCTAGAACAAATTCCAAATATTGATAATCTGCTTTTGAAGTTTGACTTGCGTATTTATGATTTTGAACAAGCTTTAAAATATCTGGAAAAAAGGAAACAAACCTGGAGAATGTTTTTTATCTGGGATGATGACTTCACAGTACATCACTTAAAAGGAGTTAACAGAGGTTGGTTGGGATCTCCTACGCCGACTTTGGATTTATACTCAGAAGATATAACAAAAAAAGCTGCCACAATTGGGTTTCCTGAAATTGTCAGAGAAGGAAATATTTCTAAAGATGTTGTTAACATTTTATCTCAAAGCAGTGGTAGAAATATAATTTTGGTAGCTCCTGCAGGCAGCGGTAAAACTTCATTGATAAAATATTTGGGTAAACAAATAGTCTCGGGAGATGCCCCAGAGGCTTTGGCTACAAAAAGATTGGTAGCTTTGGATTTAACAAAACTTTTGTCTGGGATTAAAACACAAGGGGAATTAGCTGAAAGAATAAAAGGAATTTTTGAGGAAGTAGCGTTCTCTCAAAATGTAATTATTGTCATAGAGGAAATTCATGAGTTGGGTATGGGTGAGGTTGGTTCATCCTTAAATCTCTATTCTTTAATAGAAGAATATTTGGAACAAGATAGTTTTCAGTTCATTGGAACAACTGAACCAGAAAATTATTCTAGGGTTTTAGAAAAAAATTCATCTTTAGCTAGAATATTTAGAAAAATGGAAATGCCTCAAGCCTCAACCTTAGAAACCTTGGATATTTTAGAATACAGAAGCATAGAAATAGAAAGAAAAGAGAAGATAAGAATAACATTCATTGCTTTAAAAACAATTATTGAATTATCCCAAAAATTTGTTAGAGATAGAGTATTGCCAGATAGTGCAATTTCTGTTTTAAAAGAAGTTTTGCCTTCTTCTGTCAATGGATGGGTTACAAAAGATTTGGTTAAAAAAATAATTTCAGAAAGAGTCAAAGTTCCTGTTATGGAAATCGGAACTGCAGAAAAGGGTAAATTATTAAATCTGGAGGGGGAACTGCATGAAAGATTAATTGGACAAGAACAAGCTGTAAAAGCTGTCTCTGATGCATTAAGACGTGCAGCAGCAGGACTTAGAGAAGAAGGCAGACCAATAGGATCATTTTTATTTGTTGGCCCAACAGGAGTTGGTAAAACAGAATTGGCTAAGATTTTGGCTATTACTTATTTTAAAGATGAAAAAGCATTTGTTAGATTTGATATGTCTGAATATCAAAACCAGGAATCTATAGCTAGATTAATTGGTTCTTCTGGAGAAGGCGGTCTTTTAACAGAAGCTGTCAGAAATAGGCCCTATGCTCTTTTGCTGCTGGATGAATTTGAAAAAGCCAATGATAAAATATTGACACTCTTTCTCCAAGTTTTGGAGGATGGAAGGCTAACAGATGGTCAAGGCAGACAAATAAATTTTGACAACACAATTATTATTGCTACCTCTAATGCCGGATCTTTAGATATCGCGAAAGGTCTGCAATCAGGAAAAGCCTTAGGTCAGATACAAAAAGAAGTTAGTGAAGAACTTTTAAAAACTTTTAAGCCCGAACTTGTTAATAGATTTGATGAAGTGGTGATATTTAAACCATTATCACAGGAAGAATTACAAAAAATAGTGACTTTAAAATTATCAATACTGCAAACACAGATGAAAGAAAAAGGCTATCTTTTAGAGTTTGATCAAAGTTTAATCCGCCAGCTGGCAGAAAGAGGATTTGACCCGGTCTTGGGAGCCAGACCTTTAAGAAGATTAATACAAGATACTCTAGAGGCAAATTTGTCAAAATTAATTTTAGAAGATAAGCTTCCAAAGGGTCAGGCTGTTAAGATTGGTGCAGAATTTTTAGTATGAAAGTCGTATTATCAATTTTACTGTTAGTATTTTTATTTACTCTTCCTGTTTTGGCAGCACCTTCTTTAGATGAAATTAATCAAAGAGTTTGTTTGAGATTTGAAGAGGATTTATCAAGGTTGGCTGCTATTATGGAAGAGGTTAGAAGAAGGGAAGGGATCACAGAAACCAGGGTAGCCTTTGGGGGAGTTGATACTGCTATTGAATCTGCTGATTATCAAATAACTTATGCGGCAGAAGCCTTGGCATATCAAAGAGCCAGAAAACACCCTAACCTGGGAAGTTTAAAATCTAATTTAGAGGTTTTAAGAAATAAAATACTGCAGGCAAAAAGAGAAGTGAGCAAAGTATTATGACCAAAAAAGTTTGGATTTTTCTAATCATTATAATAATAGTAGGAATATGGTTTTTTAGTTTAAGAAATAACTCAGGAGATCTAACAAGCTCAGGTCTTTTGAGACCATCGACTAAATCAACCCCTGCTCCTGAGGCCACATCTGGAGTTCCTGTTGCTCCTAAGACTTTTCAATATGATTCTTCTACTGACCTAGAAGCAGAATTAGATAAAGTTAACCCAGAAGTTTTGGATTCAGATTTTGAGTAGTGAGTAAAATCAAACTTGACAAGGTATATATACTTACTCCACAGTTAAATTATGAATAATCTTGTAATAGTGGAATCACCTACTAAAGCCAGGACCCTTTCTAAGTTCTTGGGAGATCAATATCAAATAGAAGCCTCCATGGGTCATATCAGGGATTTACCAAAGTCAGATTTGGGGGTAGATATTGAGAATAATTTTGAACCCCAATATGTAATCCCCAGAGATAAAAGAAAACATGTTAATCAACTGATAAAACTTTCAGAAAAAGCAGATCAACTTTGGTTAGCTACTGATCCTGACAGAGAAGGTGAGGCCATTGCCTGGCATTTGGGACATATTCTATCTGGTAAAAAAATTCCAGTAAAAAGAGTAGTTTTTCATGAAATAACAGAAGAGGCTATCAAAGACGCCTTTGATCATCCCAGAGATTTGGATTTAAAATTAGTAGATGCTCAACAGGCCAGAAGAGTTTTAGATAGATTAGTAGGTTATAAACTCTCTCCTTTGCTTTGGACAAAGATAAAAAAAGGACTTTCTGCTGGAAGAGTTCAATCAGTAGCTCTAAGGCTAATTGTGGAAAGAGAAAAAGAGGTTAAGGCTTTTAAAGCAATTGAATATTGGAGTATAACAGCGGAGCTGTTAGCAGAAAAATCTAAATTCATTGCCACATTAATAGAAAAAGATAGTAAAAAAATTGAAATAAAAAATGAAAAAGAAGCCAAAGAGCATGTTACCAATCTGGAGAAATCAAAATATGTTGTCTCCAAAGTTACTAAAAAAGAAGTACGCCGTTTTCCTTATGCCCCTTTTACTACCTCCACCTTGCAGCAAACTTCTGCCAACAAGCTAGGTTATTCTGCTAAAAAAACTATGATGCTGGCTCAAAATTTGTATGAACATGGACTTATAACTTATATGAGAACAGACTCTGTGAATTTATCTGCTTCATCAATCTCTCAAGTTAGAACTTATATTGGAAATTTCATAAACAAGTTTGAAAGTTCATCTCTCAAAGGAAGTTTTCAAGATTCTCTTATTGGAAAGTCATATTTACCAAAATCTCCCAGAGTGTTTAAATCAAAAAGTAAAAATGCTCAGGAAGCTCATGAGGCCATCAGAGTTACCAATGTTTCTTTAAAGGGAGAGGATGTAGCTAAACAAAACGGGTTAAACCGCGATCATGGCAGACTTTATGATCTTATCTGGAAAAGGTTTGTGGCTTGTCAGATGAATGAAGCAGTCATGGATCAAACAACAATTGACGTCATTGCGAGCGAAACGAAGCAATCTTATCTACTTAGAGCTACAGGTTCGGTAATTAAGTTTGATGGTTGGTTAAAACTATATGGTAAAGATACTGAGGAAGAAGATGAGGAGGAGAAAAAGCAGGTTCTTCCAAAAGTTTCTGAAAATCAAAATTTAAATCTAGATAAAATTCTGCCTAGTCAGCATTTCACAGAACCACCCCCAAGGTATACAGAAGCCTCTTTAATTAAAAAATTAGAAGAATTAGGAATTGGCAGGCCTTCAACATATGCCCCTATTTTATCAACTATTCAGGAAAGATATTATGTTGAAAAACAGGAAAGAAAATTTTCTCCCACAGTTTTAGGTATCTCTGTAATGGACTTTTTACTAAAATATTTTCCTGATGTTTTTGATTATCAATTTACAGCTGCCATGGAAGATCAATTGGATGAAATTTCAAGAGGAGAAAGAGAGTGGAAGCCAATTTTAAAATCCTTCTATGATCCTTTTGAGAAAAAAATAATTGAAACAGAAAAAGTAGCAGATAAAGTTAAAATGGAAGTGGAAAAAGTAGATAGACAGTGTCCTGATTGTGGAAAAGATTTAATAGTCAGATATGGAAAGTTTGGAAAGTTTTTGGCCTGCAGTGGTTTTCCTGATTGTAAACATACAGAGGCTTTAGATGAGCCAATAAATGCTAAATGTCCGGAGGATGGCGGAGCAATAGTTGTTAGACACACCAAAAGAGGAAAGACTTTTTATGGATGTAAAAACTGGCCAACATGTAAATATGCTTCCTGGAATAAACCGAAATCTGAAGAAAAACCGAAAGAGATTGTTGACACGAAAGCCTAAATTTAGTATTATATTGAGGGCCTTAAAAATACCTCGGTTAGTTTGTTTTAAGACGGAACCCCCAGAAAGATTATTTTAATACATGAAATTTATTTTTATTAGCGGCGGCGTTATTAGTGGAATTGGTAAAGGTATAGCTACCTCTTCTATTGCCCTCCTTTTAAAATCTGCAGGCTATAAAGTAGTTCCTATAAAAATGGATCCCTATTTAAATGTGGATGCTGGAACTATGAATCCTATTGAACATGGTGAGGTGTTTGTATTAGATGATGGAGCAGAAACAGATCAAGATTTAGGTCACTACGAGAGGTTTTTGGGAGAGTCTTTAACTAAAAATTCTATTGCTACTCAAGGATCAATATATTTATCAGTAATTCAAAGAGAAAGAAATTTGGAATATGACGGTGAATGTGTTGATACCGTAACTTATATCACAGAAGAAATAATAACCAGAATTAAAGAAGCAGGAAAATCGAAAAACGCTGATATTGTTTTGATAGAAATTGGCGGAACCACAGGTGAATATCAAAACATGTTGTTTTTAGAGGCAAATAGGTTAATGAAATTAAAAAATCCCGGCGACGTTTCACATATTCATATAACATATTTACCAATCCCTGCATCTATTGGGGAAATGAAAAGCAAACCTGCACAAATGTCTGTTAGGGATTTGAATGCCGTTGGTATTCAGCCGGATATGCTACTTGCCAGAGCAGAAAAGCCTTTAGATCAAAATAGAATTAAAAAACTGGCAATTTCTACAGGACTTGAGCCAGAGGATATTATTTCTGCTCCGGATGTGGCTTCTATATATAAAGTACCCTTAGGCTTTGAAGATCAAAATTTAACTGGAAGACTGTTAGATAAATTAGGATTAAAAAGAGAAGAAAAAGATCTTAAAGAGTGGAAGGAATTTGTAGAAAAAATTGATAAGGCAAAGGAAGTTGTAAAAATTGCTATTGTTGGAAAATATTTTTCTACAGGAGATTTTACTTTGGCGGATTCATATGTGTCAGTTATTGAATCTGTAAAACATGCTGCTTGGGTAAATGGACTAGTGCCAGAGATTCATTGGGTTGATGCTGGAAAAGTGGAGAAAAATCCTGAAATTCTAAAAGGCTATCAGGGAATAATAGTGCCTGGGGGATTTGGCAGTAGGGATATTGAAGGAAAAATTGTCACTATAAAATATGCCAGGGAAAATAATATTCCATATTTTGGATTATGTTACGGCATGCAGCTAGCTACAGTAGAGTTTGCTAGAAATGTTTTAGGGTATAAGGATGCCAATACCACAGAAATTGATCCAAAAACAGAACATCCAATAATTCACATTATGCCGGATCAGGAGAAAAAACTTTTGGAAAGAAATTATGGAGCTACCATGAGGCTGGGGGCTTGGGACTGCATACTTAAAGAGGGAAGTTTAGTCAAAGAATTATATGGTAAAAAAGATATTTCAGAAAGACACAGACACAGATATGAATTTAATAATGAATATAAAGAAGAGATGGAAAAGGCTGGATTTTCTATTGTAGGTACTTCTCCTGATGGAAAATTGGTAGAAGTTATAGAGCTTAAAAATCATCCATTTTTTATAGGAACTCAATTTCATCCGGAATTAAAATCCCGTCCCTTAGATCCACATCCTTTATTTGTAGGATTCATCAAAGCTGCCTCCAAAATAAAAGCTTCATGAACAGAGGAAAGTTAGTTGTTTTAGAGGGAACTGATGGGTCAGGGAAAACTACACAGATAAATTTATTATCCCAATACCTAAAACAGAAAAATATTGATTTTGAAGTGGTTTCTTTTCCTCAATACGGAAAAAATGAATATGCTAACTACATTTATGACTATTTAAGTGGGAAATTTGGGGACATAAATGGAGTTGAAGTACACAAATTAGCTAAAGCATATGCTGATGATAGAAAAACTATTAGAGATCAAATTGAAAAATGGCTATCTTCTGGAAAATTAGTAATAGCCAACAGATATGTCTCTTCTTCAAAAGCACACCTCTCTGCTCACTTAGAAGAATCTGAAAGGGAAGAATTCATAAATTTTATTGATTCTCTAGAATATAAAGAAAACAATATGCCAAGGGAGGATTTAACAATTCTTTTAAATGTAGACTCAAAAGTTGGTCAAAAAAATTCTCAAGAGAAAAACCATCCTGATTTACATGAAGATAACTTAAGACATTTGGAAACTGCCAGACAGATTTTTCTAGACCTGGCCCAGAAAAATAATTGGAAAATTATAAATTGCATGAATAATGGAGAAATGAGAACTCCTGAAGGTATAAATAAGGAGATAAGAGAGATTATTTCTTCAGCTGGTGTGCAATAACAGGAACCCGTTCGATTCTTTTTAGCCTTTTTTCATGATCCTCGTTAACATTTTCAGCAAAATTCAAAATGACATTAGTTTTATCATCTAAATAATCAATTTTTTTCTCAAGTCTTTTAATATTATCCTTAACCATATTTAAATCAGTCTTAGTAGCTAATTCCTTTAAATCATCCTTAATTTCTTTAATGTTATCTTGGGTAGCTAAAGATTTAGTTAATTTAGCTGCTAGTTTAGTAATATCTGCATCATTCATGTTGTTTAATAATAAACTAGACAAAATTAAAGAACAAGATATCTTATCTAGATCAAAGTTGGTTTGGAGTTGAGAAAAAAGTATAATACCAAACTATGGAAATAGATCCAGGTATAAGATCTCTACACTACAGAGTGCATATAGATAATATAACACCAGATTTGGTGAAAGAAGTGGTAGCAGAAGGAGTTATCTTTGAACGCGATCCCTTCTCAAATTTAGTAGAAATAGTTTATGATGGGACATCTTTAATTTTTGATAAAGATGTTACCCAAAGAGGAGAAATGTTTGCTGTTGCCATGGATCAATATTTATTAGAAAAGGGATTTGCAATGTCACCCTTAAGATTTTAACTTCCCCCTTGAAAAAAGATAGCCTAAAATATAGAGTATCCAAGTAAATATATGGCAAAGAAAACTACGAAACCCTCTACAGAAAATATGGTAGGAACATTACCTGATTGGGTGATAAAAGAGCATATTAAAAAAGGACTGATAAAAATTGATCCTCTTCCAAAGGATTGGGAAGAAAATGTGGAT
>MFCV01000018.1:6066-10035 GCA_001777015.1 Candidatus Daviesbacteria bacterium RIFCSPHIGHO2_02_FULL_36_13 | reverse complement strand
ATCTGGTCCCAGTATTTTCCAGAAGTTGCTCAAAAAAATCCGGTTCACATTAAATTTGGCAGATACTCAAAATATAGACTAGGTTCTATTAAGCTCAACAGAAGAACTGATCACAGCTATATTACCATCACAGCTATGTTTAAAAAGGATAGTATCCCGGTTGAGGTAGTTGATCACACTATTGCTCATGAATTGGTTCACTATGCTCATGGTTTTTCCTCCAAAAACCCCAGACTTCATAAATATCCTCATGCAGGGGGGGTTGTTCAAAGAGAAATGGAAGAGCGGGGAGTTGGATTTCTAAATCAGGCTTATAAAGCTTGGGTTAAAGGTTACCGTAAACAGCTCGCCAATGGTCGATAAATTCAAATTACCCATAGCATTATCTTTGGTTGGAGTGGTTTTAATAATAGGTGGATTGTTTGCCTCAAGTTCTGGAAAGCCTCAATCAAATGATTTCCCAAAAGAAAGTATAGTTAGTGGTCAAAAATTTATCTCCATTGATGTTTCAGGAGCTGTTAATTCTCCTGGAGTTCATCAGGTTGAAGAGAGTGGCAGAATAGAGGATGCAATCAACGCTGCAGGAGGATTTTCTGAGAAAGCTAATACTGAATATATAGATAAGCAGCTAAACTTAGCCCAAAAATTAACTGATGGAACAAAGATCTATATACCATTTGAAGGAGAGACTTCAGCAGGCACAGTAATGGGGGTTAGCAGTCAAGCTTCTGGGACTGCTATAAATGAAAAAGTGAATATTAATACTAGTACTCAGGCACAATTGGAAAGTCTCTCAGGAGTTGGTCCTGTAACAGCCTCAAAAATAATTACAGGAAGACCTTATGCCTCTATTGAGGAGCTTTTAGGAAAGAAGATTGTTGGAAAAGCAGTCTATGAAAAGATCAAAGATTTTATCGTTAGCTACTAATGTAGTTAGCCATCTTAATCCCTATGTTCTTGCAGTATTTTTATACCTTTTGATATATTTCATAAGGTTCCAACAAGCCCTGCCTGCCGGCAGGCAGGGGGGTTGGGAGCCTAAGTTAGATTTATTTCCTGAGATCCGCCAGAACCTAGATATGCGGATTTCTGAGCTTCTTCCTTCCCCTCAGGCAGAACTTTTATCAGGAATATTATTGGGAAACAAAAAAGACTTGCCTTTTGATCTCAAGTTAGCCTTAAGAGATACTTCAACTTTGCATATTGTGGTTGTTTCAGGCCAGAATTTGACCTTACTGGCAGGTCTTTTTTTGAGCCTATCAGGCATATTAAAAAGAAAAACAGCCATATTTATGAGTATTGGAGCTGTAATTTTCTATACAATCCTTACCGGAGCTCAAATTCCTGTTATCAGAGCGGCGATTATGGCAATTTTAGCCTTCAGTGCTCAGCTTGTTGGCAGACAAAGGGATGGCGTATGGATTTTAATAGTAACTGGAGCCTTGATGCTTCTTCTAAACCCTTTATGGATAACTGATTTATCATTTCAGTTAAGCTTTTTAGCCACACTGGGAGTAATTCTGATAGCTCCAATTTTAGAAAGTAGGCTCAAATTCCTGCCAAATTTCATCAGAATTGATCTGGCGGTAACAATTGGAGCTCAAATTATGGTAATTCCCATAATTGCCCAATATTTTCATCAACTCTCTATTGTTGGGGTACTCGCCAATCTTCTAGTGGGATGGACAATACCTTTTATTATGATCTTGGGAGTTTTGATGATTTTGGTAGGAGGAGTAGTTGTATTTCTAGTTAACGCACTTTTAACCTACTTTATTTATATAGTAACTTTTTTTTCATCCCTACCTTTTGCCTGGGAATATGTTGGAGAAAAAAGCCTTCTAGTTTGGATAGGCTACTATATGATTTTAGCCGCTAGTTTGCTATTATTAAATAATGATAAAAGACAAGATACTCAAGGATTTGCAAAAAGCAGTTGAGGGGTTGGGATATAAATCAACTGATATAGTTTGTTCTATTTCAAAAAATTCCTCCTTTGGAGATTATAGTACGAATGTGGCCTTACAACTGTCTAAAGTAGAAGGAGATAACGCTAAGCAGAGCTTGGCGACTAGCGCTAAGCAAAATCCAATAGAGATTGCTAACCAAATTTTGGAAAAACTGGGAAACCCTGATTATCTGGAGAAGATAGAAATAGCCGGTAATGGTTTCTTGAACTTCTTTGTAAAGGCTGAAGTTTTAATGGAAAATTTGTTCAAAAATCTTGATAAAAAAAGTAATGGCAAGAAAGTAATGGTGGAGTATGCTCATCCAAATACTCATAAAGCTTTTCATATAGGGCACTTGAGAAATATCTCAACTGGAGAATCTGTGGTTAGGCTTATGGAAGCTGCTGGTTATGAAGTAGTTAGGGCCAATTATGAAGGTGATGTAGGAATGCATATAGCCAAAGCTATTTACGCACTTTTACACTTAGATTCATTTAATGAGGAAGTTAAAAAAATTGAGGGGGTTTGGGCGCGGGTTGAGCTTTTAGGTAAAGCCTATGCAGCTGGAAGTAAAGCCTTTGAGGAAGATGAGGAAGCTCAGAAAGCTATAAAAGATATTAATTTCTTAGTTTATGCTTCAGCCCAAAGATTTGCAGCTGAAAAAGGTGCAGAGCCTTCTTCGACTGATTACTTAAAATTTGTTACTGGAAGGAAGGGTGAGATTGATGAGGTCTTTAATCTCTGGAAGGAAACAAGGCAATGGAGTTTGGACTATTTTGAAACTATTTATAAACGTGTTTATACCCACTATGATAGATATTATTTTGAATCCGAATGCTTAGCTGGAGTAGATATTGCTCGAGAAGTTGTTAAAGAGGGAATTTTAGAGGAGAGCGAAGGAGCAGTTATCTTTAAAGGGGAAAAATATGGTTTGGATACCAGAGTTTTTGTGAATAGTTTAGGTTTACCGACTTATGAAGCTAAAGAATTAAGCTTAGCTCTCAAACAATTTAGTGAATTTGGTGAACTAGATAAAATTATTCATGTTGTTGGACCTGAACAAGCCAGCTTTTTTAAAGTTGCTTTTAAAGTAGAAGAGCTTCTAGATTCTAAAATTAAGAATAAACAATATCATTTAGTTTATGGCTGGGTGAAATTGAAAACAGGTAAGATGAGCAGCAGAACAGGGGAGGTAGTTCTGGGTGAATGGCTACTGGATGAGGCTAAAACAGAGATTAAAAAGCAGTTCCCTGAAATGGACGAGGAAACAGCTGAAAAGGTAGCAGTGGGAGCAGTCAAATTTTCTATGCTTAAATTTTCAACATCCTCAGAGATTAGTTTTTCTTTTGAGGATTCAATTTCTCTAGAAGGTGATAGTGGTCCATATGTTCAATATACTTATGCCAGAACTCAATCAGTTTTAAAATCTTCTGATTTTGATCCTAAAACAGTAACTAAAGTGGATACTTTAGAAGTAGAAGAAAGAGCTCTTTTGCAGCAGATTGAATATTTTGATGAAACAGTTAAACAGGCGACTGCCAATTTTTCGCCCAATGTTGTAGCTGAATATCTTTTAGATTTGGCCAGAGCCTTTAATCTTTTTTATCAAAAGCATAGAATTATTAAGGGTGAAGAAAAGAAGGATTTTAGATTATCTTTAACAAATGCAGTAGCTTCGGTTTTGAAAAATGGACTCTATCTTTTAGGGATAGAGGCTCCAGAAAGGATGTAATTTAATGCTTTCGAGATTTACTGGCTTTACCAAAGGCAATATATGTAAGAGCACCAGCGATTATAATCAATGCGAATGCGATTTGTCCTTGTTGGATTGTAGGTGTCAAGTCAATCATAATTATTCTCCTGAAAATTCCTCTGCCTTAGAAGCAATATACCAAGCTACAATAGCACAGATTAAATTTGCTGTCAATGTTAAGAAATCTTTTGTTGCAAATGAAGCTACTGTCCAAACTACTACAAAGTTGGAGGATACAGCTGATAAGATTTTTAACTGTGATCTACT
>MFCV01000018.1:0-6056 GCA_001777015.1 Candidatus Daviesbacteria bacterium RIFCSPHIGHO2_02_FULL_36_13 | reverse complement strand
ATGGGCGGCATTAATTTATACAGTAGCAAAGATTCGAAGTTTTATCAAACCTATGTTTAAACACAGTAGAAAATTTGCCAATCCCTTGTTTGTTTTGTTTAGGCTCATTTTAAGCCTGACAATGTTTGTGATTTTAATCTTTGGAGGATATTCTGCCTACAAGCATTTTTCAGGCCTGGATCCTTTAAAATTAGATCCACAAGCTCTAATTTCAAAATTAAAGCTTCCTACAAGCCTACCTTCCGATATTATTCCTAAAAGCAGTGAGGAAACTCAAGAAGAATCTGCTCCAGCTTTATTTAGCTTTTTACTTATTGCTGATACTCACAATGATAATAAAAATTTATCTAAAGCTATAGCCCAGGCAAAGAGTAATTATCCTAATTTAGCTTTTATAATTGGTTTGGGGGATTATACAGAAATTGGGACTTTAAATGAATTAAGGGCTGTTAAAAAAGAGCTGGATAGTTCTGGTTTGAGATATTTTGTAGTACCCGGGGATCATGATCTTTGGGAATCAAGGGATAGGCAGTTGGATCCCAGAAATAATTTTAGGATTGTATTTGGCCCATCCTATCAATCTTTTAATTTCCAAAACTATAAATTTATACTGATTGATAATTCTGATAACTATAAAGGCATAGAGAGAGGTCAATCTAGTTGGATAACATCTGAGCTTGAGAATTCCAAAAAAGAGGGTATAGTGGGAATTTTAGTATTTTTGCATGAGCCTTTGTATCACCCTTCTTCTGACAGATCTATGGGTAAGGTAGAAAAAAGTTTAAAAACTCAGGCTGATGCTTTGATTTATGAATTGAAACAGATAGAAGTCAAAGGAGTTTTTGCAGGGGATATACACTACTATTCTGAATATAATGAGCCTGTCACTAATATTTCTATGTATACAAATGGGGCAGTAGTGACAGAAAGAAACCCACAACTGCCAAGATATACCATAGTCAGTGTCTTGGAAGATGGAACACTCAGGGTTGACGATGTAGAGATAAACTGAGTATAATGCTTGGAACATGATTCAGCAAACATTAGTAATTATTAAGCCCGACGGTGTAGCTGGCGGCTTTACAGATGAGATCATTAAAAGATATGAAGCAGTAGGTTTAAAGATTGTAAAAAGGAAAGATTTAAATCCAGCTCCATTAGAAATAGTTGAAAAACACTATCCTATGGATTCAGATTACTTAAAAAGTATTGGAGAAAAAACCATAGCTGCAGGTCAGGCTGTAACTTCTGCTGAAGATCAGGGAAGAAAAGTAGTTGGGTGGCTGAGAAAGTTTATTACTTCTGGACCAATTGTGGTTTTAGTTTTGGAAGGAGAAGATGGGGTTAAGCTAGCTAGAAAGACAACAGGCTTTACAGACCCTTCAACTGCTGAAAAAGGCACTATCAGAGGAGATTTGGGCATTGATAATATATTGGATGCCAATAGAGAAGGCAGGCCAGTCTATAACCTAATTCATGCCTCAGGTTCTGCTGAAGAAGCCCAAAAAGAGATTAACCTCTGGTTCCCTGAACTTGGGCAATAGCATCCATTACATCTCTGTATTTTAGCCAATATTGATCTGTTTTATCATTGTAAGCTTTAAGTTCTATAAGTCTTTTCTTAACTATTGAGTTCTTACTAAATAAGTCATTAATAAGAACTTCTGTGGTTACACCATAATGTTCAATATATCTTTTTAACTGTGCATTAGAGGAAATTCCTTTTTCTGTTAAAGAATCACCTTCTGGGAGTAGGGGTTTTAGGTAGGCAAGTAAAACTTCATCCATATTACCTGATCCTAGATGATGGGTCCATAAAGCTAAATCTTTTCCGTATCTATCAGCCCATTTTATCTGGTATGCAATTCCAAAAAAGATATTTTCTACAGGGTTAAAAAGATTTGGAGTGGGCATTTTATATTCTCCAGCCAGCTCATTTGCAGTTTCCTGTTTTAATTGGACTAGTCCAAAGGCTACACCTGAGGAAGCATGAACCCCGCTTTCACTTTCTATGGCAATAATCCCCAGCATCCTTTTAACCCAGAAATCCTTATCTTGTTGAGGGATATTTAATCTGACATCATTGACAATATTTCTTACGAGCCTTTCTTCTACTAGAACATCTTTTGCCATTTGCACAGGATCACCAAAGTATTCAGCCTTAATTTTCTCAATTTTACCAGGCTGTTCCGGTATTTTTATTACCGGTTCCAATGACGGGCGTGCAATGGGGGCAACTTCCGTAATACGGGTGGATTGCTGGATGTTCGGGGTTGGATCTTTTGAAATAAAATGCTCTCGGGCTCCTAAAACTGTCATAGCTAAAACTACTCCTATTAAAGCTGGAGCTGCATATTCTGTTAGAAATTTTCTCTCCAGAATTGAAGCACGAGGGGGATCAATTGCTTTGAGCTGGGATATTGATTCAGTGGAGACAGCATCAGCCATATCTTCTACTATAGCAAATTAAGGTATAATTATGGGAATGATGCCCCTGTAGCTCAGCAGATAGAGCAGCTTCGTCCTAAGAAGTTGGTCGTGAGTGCAATTCTCGCCAGGGGTACTTTAATAAAATGGCAAAAGTTAGTAAAAGATATAAAATTATATTTAGCATCAGGTTTTTTGGATACCTGCTTATAATAGGTGGTCTTATTAGTTTTACTTTTATGCTAGGTCCTCTTGGAGTGGCTGAAGTTAAATATAGAACAGATAAGGTTTTAGGAGTAAAAAGAACTGTGGCTAATGTGGTGCCTACACCAGTACCTTCAAATAACGAAGCCACACCTAATACCAAGATTAATGATCAAGCAGAAAAAGAGGCTTTAAAAAATAAGCAAAGCTTTTCTTCGAATCAAATTGTTCCGGTTTCAACAGAGTTTGGCATAGTTATTGAAAAAATTAATGCCAATGCTAGAGTCATCCCTGCAGTTAATCCTGGTAATGAGAAGGAATATTCTTTAGCATTGCAAGAAGGAGTTGCAGAAGCTTTAGGTTCAACTCCTCCTGGACAGCCTGGAAATTTATATATCTTTTCTCACTCAACTGATGCTCCCTGGAATATTGTTAGGTATAATGCCATATTCTATCTTTTAAGAGAGCTTGAGAAGGGGGATAGAATAGTAATTTTCTATGCAAATAAACGATTTGATTATGTTGTTTTTGAAAAATTAGTTGCTAGTCCAACAGATGTTTCCTATCTAAAAAATAGATATGACATTCCAGTTTTAACTTTACAGACTTGTGATCCTCCGGGAACTTTACTTAATAGATTAATTGTTAGAGCTAGATTGGTGTCAAGTTAATTTGAAATTTAAAATTCGAAATTTGAATTCAAATTAAAAATTAAAAATTGAAAATTCTTTTATGCTATTATTATAAAGATGAACAAAAGATTAATTTTTACCTTAGCCTTTCTGGCAATAGTAGTAGTTTCTGCGGGTATTGCTATATTTATGGCTAAAGGCTATAGATTTTCAGCTGATCAGAAAAGAATTATTGGTACGGGTATAGTGACAGTAGCTTCTGTGCCTGACTCAGCCTCAGTGTTTGTGGATGGACACCTAACCACAGCTACAAATGCCACCATTTCTTCTTTACCTGCCAAAACTTATTCTATAAAAGTTGTCAAGGAAGGATTTATTCCCTGGGAAAAACAAATTGAAGTGAAAGAAGGATTGGTTAATGAAATAAAAATAACTCTTTTCCCGGCAATTCCTACTATGTATCCTTTAACTTTTAATGGAGTTTCAAGCCCTACTCTTTCTGAAGATGGCTCAAAATTGGCCTATATTGTGCCTAGCACTGCTGGTAAAAAAGCAGGAGTTTGGGTTTGGACCATGGTTAACAATCAGCCAATTGCCTTTGCCAGATCAGCAGAACCACACCAAATTGCGGCAGGTACAACAGCAGACTTTTCAAAAGCTACCTTAAAGTGGTCTGCTGATTCATCCCAGGTTTTGGCCACAGTAGGGAATTCAAATTTTCTTTTGGATGCTGATAGTTTGAATACTGATCCAAGAGATATTACTCCCACTCTGGCGTTAACAACTAAAGGATGGGAAGAGGATAAGGTTGCTAAAAATCAGGTCAGAACTTTGGCTATTTTAAACAATAACTTAAGAAAAGTAGCCTCAGATTCTGCAGAAGTTTTTTGGGCACCTGATGAAACAAAATTTATGACTAATTCAAAAGTCTATGATTTAGAAGAAAATGAGCGAAGCTCGTCTTCGACTGAAGAATATTCTTTACCACAAGCTAAGGCTCAAATATGGCTGCCAAATTCCAAACATATAATTTTGGTAGAGGAAAATACCATATCAGTGGTTGAATTTGATGGAACAAATAAAGCAGTCATTTATGCAGGAAAGTTTGAAAATGGTTTTGTATTTCCTTGGCCTGATTCAAGCAGGTTGGTGATAATAAGTTCATTTCCAACTCCAACAGCCTCAGAACCTAATTTCTACGGTATCAATCTCCGGTAGGTGTGACAGTTTGACCCACTTTATATATCTTGTGACATAATTTCCTTGTTGGTAGAATCTGGTAGTTCTCCACTTCGGTCGAACAATATTCTTCGAGTGAGCGAAGCGAATCGAGAAGTACATTATGTTTGGATTTTCAAAAAGAGTAGGAATAGACCTCGGAACTGCCAATAGTCTGGTTTATTTGGGGGGCACTGGAATTGTCTTAAATGAGCCTACTGTTGTGGCTGTTACTAATGATGATCATAGGGTTTTAGCTGTAGGCAATGAAGCAAAAGAGATGTTAGGCAGGACTCCCGGTAATATTACTGCCTCCCGTCCTCTTAGAGATGGAGTTATAGCTGATTATGTTATTACTGAGGCTATGATCAGGTATTTTTTAGATAAGGTTTGCGGCTCATCCCGTCTTTTTAAACCTGAAGTTATGGTTTGTGCTCCGTCTGGAGTCACTTCTGTTGAAAAAAGAGCCATTTTAGATGCAACTTTATCCGCAGGTGCTAAAACAGCTTTTTTAATTGATGAACCTCTTGCTGCAGCCATTGGAGCAAAGATTCCAATTGCCAATCCATCTGGCAATATGATTGTTGATATGGGAGGAGGCACAACAGAAGCAGCAGTTATTTGTTTAGGAGGAGTTGTTGTTCATAATTCTGTCAGGGTTGGGGGAAATAAAATTGATGAGGCCATTCAAAGTTATGTCAAAAGAAAACATAATTTAGTTATTGGAGAAAGAATGGCAGAAGAAGTTAAAATCAAAATTGGCTCAGCCACAAAATTAAAGCCTAATGAGTTGATGAAAATGGAGATTAGGGGAAGGGATGCCTTTTCAGGACTTCCAAAAACAGTAGAAATCAACTCAGATGAGGTGACAGAGGCTATTTCAGAGGTAACTACCAAAATTGTAGGAGCAGCTAAAGGGGTTTTGGAACAAATTCCCCCAGAACTTGCTTCAGATATTATTGATAAAGGGATTGTTATGAGTGGTGGAACTTCACTTTTAAGAAATTTAGATAAATTAATTACAGACTCCTTAGGGGTGCCTGCGGCTTTGGCTGAAAATCCACTACTTTGTGTTGCCCTAGGCACAGGAATGGCTTTAGAAAATCTTGATCTCTACAAAAGATCAGTTAGCCGACGTTAAGGGTTTCCTGGTCTGATTTCGTGGCTTGGGTGGTAGGGAATAGTTGTTCTTCTTCCATCATGGTGTCTTAGTTGAATATGACTTCCAATCTGATGATGTTTCTGATGTTTTGACAATAGGCAGTTTAGGCATTAAGAGTGAAGGTTTGGATACTCTCTATAGCATCTCCCTGTTTAGGAGGGGTTATTTTATCTTTTAATAATCCTTCTAAATGGCATCTGATGGCTTCATCAAGGTTTTTTTTAGTTTCCTCAATAGTTTTTCCGCTAGTGTGAACTCCTTTTAAAAGAGGAACAAACCCATGATAACCTTTATCATCCGGTTCAATAATAGTTCTATAAGTATAGGTTTTCATATAAATGTAGGGTCTAGATAAGATTAACGCCTTTTAGGTGTTAGAATAGATTATCTGGACAATGAAAAATAGGTATATT
>MFCV01000017.1 GCA_001777015.1 Candidatus Daviesbacteria bacterium RIFCSPHIGHO2_02_FULL_36_13 | reverse complement strand
ACAATCTTAGACATATTGAATTGCTCCTGGTCCTTCTG
Source organism: Candidatus Daviesbacteria bacterium RIFCSPHIGHO2_02_FULL_36_13 (assembly GCA_001777015.1). Taxonomy (GTDB): domain Bacteria; phylum Patescibacteriota; class Microgenomatia; order Daviesbacterales; family UBA10151; genus 2-02-FULL-36-13. The sequence goes on along the minus strand of MFCV01000017.1, from coordinate 27,740 downwards.
GGTACCTTCTTATCACTGTGGTAGTTCTTTCTACTGGATCCACTAATATCTCAGGATAAGGACCTTTTAAAGGACCAAAAGGTTCATCGGTAAATGCTAATAGATAATTTATATAAGTCCCTACCCGCCTCCAAAATGGAAGATGCCCTTTAAATTCAGCTATAGGAATCTCCCTATCTATAGGATTTACATGTTTTTCAAATCCCTCGAAGATTAATTGTCTTAATTGTTCTTGTACCATATTAATTTGTATTCCCTTCCTTGTCCGCCGAAACTTCAGTAGAGGCGGCTCGCCCGACAATCACTTGAGCTGGTCTTAAAACTTTTCCATTTAGATTATACCCTTTTCTGACAACTTCTAAAATCATATCGTTTTCTCCATCTCTTGTATCAACTGCCTCATGAAGGCTGGGATCAAACGCCCCGTCTGTAGCAACTTGATCCAACCCTTCTTGAGCCAGCACACCATTAAACTCTTTAACAGCTAACTCTACTCCTTTAAACCAACCATTCGACTCGCTTTGCTCGCTCATGGCTGTAGCCTTAACTCCAGCTAATGCTTGTTCCAAATGATCAAGCACTGGCAAAAGTTTTCTCACAAGCTCCATTCCTACAAAGCTAGTTAATTCATGTCTGCCTTCATTAACCCTTTTTTCAAGGTTCTGATAATCAGCTACTGCTCTTTTTAGCTGATTCTCTAATTCTTCTATTCTTTGTTGTTTTATATCTTGTTTCTTTGCCATATTAAACTCTTAATGCCTCCGTTAATAAATTCCTAACATACTTTACATAAGGCAGGACCAGAGGAAAATTCATCCTGGCAGGTCCAATTACCCCAATTATTCCTGTTGTATCAGCACTAGCTTCATATTTTGTAAATACAAAGCCTGTTTGACGAAGATATTCAAATTCCATATCTTCACCAAACAAAATTTGTATTGGTTCAGTTCCTACAGCCCTTCCTATAATATCTTTTAACCTTGGGTTTTCATCAAATAAAGATAGTACATATCTAGTTACATCAATATCGTAAAATTCAGGCCAATCCAAAATATTTGACGCTCCCGCAAAATATTGCTGTCCCTCATCATCAATTGCTATCCCTAACATATTAAGCCTTTGAGATAAAGCTAAAACAGCCTCCTTACAAAGTTTCTCCTGTTTGAATTTCTGAGACATCATTTTATCTTTAATTGATACCTCAGCTGTCACAGGGAGAGTCTTTTCCTTCATCAGTTCCTGAATAAAAAATCTCATACCCTGAGATGTTGGTGATCTTCCAGCAGAAGTATGAGGCTGTCTTAAATACCCCATATCTGTTAATTTCCCCATCTCAATTCTGATGGTAGCAGGAGAAACCCCAAGATTATACTTTCTCTCAATAACCTCTGATCCCACAGGATCAGCAGATTCTATATATTCTTCTACTATAGCTTTTAAAAGTGCTTGCTGCCTTTCGGTCAAATCAACCATAGGTTAGCAGTATGATACACCGAGTGCTAACATCTGTCAAGAGGTATATTTTCTTAAGCTTTTATTTTTAAAAGCCATGAGAGTTGTTATTAACACTACCCCTACTCCACCTATTACTACCGTTAAAGGTGCTCCAATGGCTTTGGCCAAAAGACCTGCCTCAATTTCCCCAAGTTGGGGTCCTCCCTGAAAAAACATTCTCATAATAGATGTCATCCTGCCTCTTAGATGATCTGGAGTTACCATTTGTCTGATGGTATTTCTAATAATTGTTGAAGTCATATCCCCAAATCCCACTACCACCAAAAATGCCAGGGCTATATGTAAACTATTAGATAACCCAAATCCAATAGTGGCAAGGCCATATAAAATTACTGAGACCAAAATAATTTTGCCCTGATTTTTAATCTTAGGCACCAAGGACATTAAAATCCCAGCTATTACTCCTCCCAGAGCTGGAGCAGAATATAAAAGCCCCAAGCCCTGAGGGCCAACATGCAAAACATCTTTGGCAAAAACTGGCATTAAAATATTGGCTGTGCCAAAAAAGGTTGCCAGGAAATCCAAAATCATTGTTGAATAAAGTATGGGAGTTTTAAAAACAAACTGTATACCCTCTTTGATAGATTTTAGATTAAATTCCACATCACTGTGTTCAACATTAAGGGATTTTTTAATACTTAAAATACTGGCAATAAAAATTAAAAAAGAAATAGAGTTGAAAAAATAAACAGAAGAAACTCCAAACCCTGCAATCATCAGTCCCGCCACAGCAGGACCTGTCATGGTGGCTGTTTGAAATTGCAGAGTGTGTAAAGATATAGCGTTCATAAAAAATTTTCCTGGAACTAAGTTTGGCAAAATGGCCTGTCTGGCTGGCATGGAAAAAGCTTGGGCAACACCAGAAAGAAGCAGTACTCCATAAATCATCCATTCATTAATTAAATTAAGGGTAGTTAAAGAAAATAAGGAAAAAGCCAAGATTGCCATTGAGGATTGAGAGATTATTAGAATTTTTTTCCTGTCAATTTTATCTGCTGCCACCCCTCCTATTAAAGAGAGTCCTAAAATTGGCAAAATATGAGAAAGCCCTATTAAAGCTAAAGCTGCTGGATTGGCTGTTAATTCATAAACATGCCAGGCAACAGCAATTGTCTGCATCTGGTTGCCGGTTTCTGAAAAAAAAGCCCCAAAAATATAATTTCTAAAAGTAGGGATTGTTAAAGCTTTCACAATCTAAAAATTATACCTAAATTGTAGTAATATTAGCTAGATGAAAGTACTAGTCTCTGGTAAAAATTCAGAGGATTTGGAACCTCTTGTTAAACAATTGGGATTTGAAATAGTTTCTGAAAATCCTGAAGCAGTAATTTCCTATGGTGGAGACGGAACCCTGCTTGCTTCAGAAAGACAATATCCGTCTATTCCAAAGCTTCCTATTAGGAATGATGCAGTTGCCAAAAAATGTGAAGATCATCAGTCTAAAGATTTACTTAAAAAACTTCTTCAGGGGAAACTAGATCTAACAGAATATAGGAAATTAGAAACAATAATTGAAGGAAAAAAACTACTTGCTTTAAATGATTTTGTTATAAGAAATAAAGATGCTATACATTCAATAAGATTTAGAACTCCACCAGATGAAAAACTTATTATAGGAGATGGAGTAGTTATCTCAACTCCTTATGGCAGCTCAGGTTATTTTCAATCTATAACTGGTCAAACTTTTGATTCTGGATTTGGTCTAGCTTTTAACAATACAACAGAAAAATTAGAACCTCAGTTTTTTAATGAAGAAGATCAAATTTCTTTTAAATTAAGTCGGGGCCAGGCAGCCTTAACCTCTGATAATGCCCCTGATATTTATTTAATTCCAGAAGGAATGGAATTAACCTTTAAACTCTCTGACCAAAAAGCTAAAATTTATGAACTAGATTCTCTAAGATGTCCCAACTGCATTGTCACAAGGGGCTAGTCGCTCGAGATTGACCCATAGTTTGATATTAACCCCAAAATAAGTTAAAATTCTCTTCTATGATAATTGGGGCTGAATTAAGTGAGAAAGTATTCCAACCAGGGAATTTTGTACATGGCACTCATATCCAAATTACCAGATTTAATAGCCGATGGAATAAAACCGGGTGGGTTAGTTAACAGACATAGCTTTACCCCTAGGGATGTTTGTTTTTCAATTCTTTCACCCATAAAATTATCCGATAGATACAATTCTTCTCACCATCAAGGTCCTAAACTCAATGGGTATCTTCCTGATAAGCTAGCAGTGTTAGTTTCAGGTCGGAAACTTATGGAAAGATTTCCTGATAGATTAACTGCCGTTGGGGAGGTTTTCTGGTCTCCAGATCTCGAAGACTTAAGAAGGCGTATTTTTGAAAATTTCTTAGCAGATGATTCAGTCTTTGGTATACCTATAGAACAACCTTCTGGTCTGCACTTTAATGATGAAGTCAGACTTTCTATACCAAACACCAGAACTGAAAGCGTCACAGCAGATTTATGGGAGGGTTTAGTTATAAGCGAAAGGGATCTAGCTAGGATGGAACAATTTCTGCAACAGAGAGAAGCAACTTTACCAGATAGTCTTCCAATTTTTTCTCCTAGTTTAGAATTACTTTCACTAACTAGCTAAATTACAGCTCCTTCTAAAAAGTTTAGTTCTTTTTTGGATGTATCAAAGGAAACTTTAATACCAATTGGCATAGGGATATTTGTTGTAAAATGACCAAAGTCCATATTGGCCATTACAGGAAAATCATAATCTTTCAAAATTTCCAAAATTATTTCTTTAACTGATAGAGTGTTAATTTCTTCATTTCTTAAAGGTTTGAGATATTGGATTTTACCTATTAACATTCCGGAGATCTTATCCAAAATTCCCATATTTTTTAGCTGGTAAAGATATTGATAAATATCAGTAATATCTCCTCCAACTTGTTCCCAAAACAATATAGATCCTTCAAAATCTTTCACTTCAGGAAAATATTTTGTCCCAGAAAGCACTGATATTCTTTCCAATAACCCACCTATCAAAGGTCCTTCTGCCTTTCCTTTTTTCCACTCCTCCCATTCACTTAAAGGCTTAATTTGTTCTGGAGGATTAGGAGAAGTTAAGAATTTTAAGAAATAATCTCCTGTAAAACTTGAGAGATAATCCATATGAAATCCAACCATCCCTGTTTGACTTAAAATAGCCAAATGATAAATTGTCATATCAGAAAATCCCAAAAATGGTTTGGGATTTTTTCTGATCAGATCATAATCCAAATGTTCAATAACAGAGATTGCTGAATATCCCCCATCTGCAGCAAAAATTGCTTTTATAGATTTGTCAGCAAACATATTATTAATATCCTCTGCAACTTCTTTTGGAGTACCTGCCATAAAACCTTTAACTTTTCCTATTGTTTTACCTTCTTTAATTTTAAATCCTAGGTCCTCCAATATTTTTTTCCTTTTTTCATAGTTTTCTCTGTATGAAGTGAGTATTGGCAGAGATGAGGCTACAATACCAATAGTGTCTCCAGTATTTAATTTTGGAGGTTTTAAAACTTTCATGAAAGAATTATATTAAAAATGCTGAGCGAAGTCGAAGCACAAAAAAATCCCGCCCCAGAAGGGGGCAGGATTAATAATTACCAACAAATCCTAAGATTTAGGATTTAGCACAAGCTTTGCAATCTCCCATGTGAGTTGCTGCTAAGTATGCAGCTGAAACTCCAACTAAAAGATTAAATATTCCTCCCAATCCAATTGAATCAACTATAGATCCAATAACATTAACTCCAAGTGAGGATAAACCAACATTAAGACCACTTAAAACCAGTAGACCAAAAGCTACCATATGAAGTATTTTCATTTAAATATCACCCCCTTTTTGTCTTATTGACAATTCCAGTGTACTCACAAAATGATTATGATTTCAAGATAGAGAGGAAAGCTTCTTGGGGGATTTCTATTTTTCCTACCATCTTCATTTTCTTTTTACCCTTCTTTTGTTTATCTAAAAGTTTATTTTTACGGGTAACATCCCCGCCATATAATTTGGCTGTCACATCTTTCCTGAAAGGGCTGATTGATTCTCTGGCTATAATTGTCCCTCCAATTGCTGCCTGTATAGCCACTACAAAATTTTGTCTAGGCAAAACTTCTTTTAATTTTTCTACCATCCTTCTGCCTAATCCTTCCGCTTTTTGTTTAAAGACAATGGTGGACAATGCATCTACCTTTTCCCCTCCGACTAGAAAATCCACCCTTACACAATCAGCCTCTCGAAATTCCAAAAACTCCCAATCAAGGGAGGCAAAACCTGATGAGACTGACTTTAATTTGTCATAAAAATTAGTTACCATTTCAGCCAAAGGCATTTCATAACTCATCTCAACCTGTATTCCAAAATGCTGCATATTTATAAATTTTCCTCTTTTATCCTGTACCAATTCCATTACAGGACCAATATAGGTTTGTGGAACAAAGATTTTCAAAGTTACCCAAGGTTCTTTTATATCTTTAAAAGCTGGATCAAGTTCTGATGGATTATCTAATTTTTCTCCATTTACCAAATACTCAACTGATGGAGCTGTTGCTAAAAGATTAACATTAAACTCAGTAGTTAACCTTTCCTGAACCACTTCTGCATGAAGTAGACCTAAAAACCCACACCTAAATCCAGAGCCCAAAGCTTGAGACTGCTCAGGAATATAAGAAAAAGCTGGATCATTTAATCTAAATTTTGATAAAGCCTCTTTAAGATCAAAGTAGTCAGCAGAATCTATTGGAAAAAGGCCTACAAACACCATAGGTTTAACCAGTTTATATCCAGGTAGTTGATCTGCCTCAAAGCTGGTTGAGATGGTATCCCCAACCCTGACTAAATCAGGCTCTTTTATGCCTGTTGCTATATATCCTATATCCCCTGACTTTAAACCATTATTTAAAGTTAACTGGGGGGCAAAAAAACCAGTTTCCAAAACATGACCATAAGATTTTGTTCCTAAAAAAGTAATCTGTGACTGATCCTTTGGAGTTTGACCCTCCACTATTCTAACTTGAGCTATAACTCCTTTGAAGGAGTCAAAAAAAGAATCAAAAATTAAAGCCCTTAGGGGTTTTTCTATTTCTTGTTTAGGGCCAGGAATTTTTATAACAATTTCTTCCAGTAATTTGTCTACTCCTTGACCTGTTTTTCCTGAAACAAGCAAGATTTCTTCCTCAGAAAAGCCATATGTATCTATAAGCTGTTTTTTTGTACCCTCAATATCTGCATTGGGCATGTCAATCTTATTAATAACAGGAATTAGGGTTAAATTTTGTTCCAGAGCTGCCAGTCCATGGGCCAAAGTCTGAGCTTGAATTCCTTTGGTTGCATCTACCAAGAGCACAGCTCCTTCAACTGCAGCTAAAGCTCTAGATACCTCATAAGAAAAGTCAACATGTCCTGGGGTATCTATCAGGTTTAGGGTGTAGGGTATAGTGTGTAGGGTATAGTTTAGTCGCACCGGAGCAAGCTTTATAGTTATCCCTCTTTCCCTCTCCAAAGCCAAAGAATCCAAAAGCTGAGGCTGCATTTTTTCTTTAGCAATAGTTCCTGTTATTTCAAGGAGTCTATCAGCCAAAGTTGATTTCCCATGATCAACATGGGCAATAATAGAAAAGTTTCTAATATTCATAATTTAAAGTAACTTTTCTGACGCTTCGCAATGGAAAAATTCCTAATGTTCATGGAGTGCTTTCAGGAAGCATTTCTTTTGATTTAAATTTAGTCTGGAACTGAGCTGCTTTTTTGATTAAATCTATAAATGTTTTAAGCTCTCTTACCTTCAAAAACCAAACTAAAACTATATAAACAGATAAGGCAAAAAAAGATGAGATTCCTGTTAAAACCAAAAGGTTTATGGTTCTGGTAGTATCAAAGATTACCTGATCTAAAAGCTTTATGGGAATATAAAGAGCAACTCCCATAATAATTGCTGCCATCAGCATTTTAGCCAAAGGTGTTAGCACCTGTCTTAGATTAAATTTCTCTACTTTAAAATGCAAAGTCCCAAAAAGTAATATTGCTGACAATATATTTGAAAGAGAAAATGCCAGTCCCAAACTCCAAACATCTAAAAATAAAACTCTTACAAAATAAAAACTCAAGGCAATATTGGCTGCAACAACAATAAGTGAAACAATAACCGGAGTTTTAGTGTCTTTAAGTGCATAAAATCCCCTAACAAAAAGCAGTGATATAGCCTGCGCGGAAAGACCAATGGCAAGGTAAGCCAGCGTTGACCCTGTCAACACTGTTGCCTCCCAGTCAAATTGAGAAGCTCCAAACACTAACCTTACCGAAGGGATCCTTAAAACAATTAAAACAGCTGCTGCAGGAAGGGCTAGAAATAAAATTTGGTGCAGTGTTGTAAGTAAAGTTGCCTTAAACTCCTCCATCTTCCCACGGGCCTTTTCTGCAGAAAGAACCGGAAGAGCAGCCTGAGCAATTGTGGCTCCAAAAAGACTAATAGGTACCAACTGCAAATGCTGGGATAATGTTAAAAAAGTTACCGACTGAATTGATATTAAGGAAGCCAATGCTATTGCCACTCTTTCATTTATAAGTTCTGCTGCAAGCCCTATACTTCTAATACTCATAAGTCCTGTAATCTCCTTAACTCCTGGATGAAAAAGTGTAAATAAAAATTTTGGTTTAAAACCTATGGATAAAACAATCGGAAGTTGTATCAGCAAGTGCAGAACTGCTCCAATTACCACTCCAACCGCGGCACCCATGATACCCATTGAATTGGATAGAAAAATAATCCCTAAAATAATTCCGATATTGTAAAAAACCCCTGCCAAAGCCGGAAAAATAAATCTTTGAAAAGATTGCAAAACACCGCTGAATAACGAGCCAATCACTAAAAAAAGCTGTCCCAACAGGATGACTCGTGTCAAACTGATAGTTTGCAAACGCTGTTCAGGAGTAAACCCAGGAGCTATTAAATTCGTTAAAGGATCAATAAAAATTAAAATAACAACAATTGCCAAACTTAGAATTAGCAGAGCCAGATTCATGATTGATCCCGCCAATTTGAAAGCCTCATCTCGTCCTTTTACTTGAGCATACTCTGTAAAAACCGGAATAAATGCCACAGAAAGAGCTCCAAAAATTAGAAGTTGAAAAATTATATCCGGAAGTCCAAAGGCTGCAAAGAAAATGGAAATAGTATCAGGAGGAAAAATATGTGTTAGTAATCTATCTCTCACTAAACCCAAAATCTTAGATAAAATAACCGTGGCCATTATAATTACTGCCCCGGATAAAATTGATGTTTGTCTTGAATAAAGAAGAGAAAGCAAATTTTTGACCATACGCTCAATTTATGTTATCATATCGCGCATGCCAATAATACGTTCAGCAATCAAAAAAGTCAGAAAAGATAAAACCAGAACAGCCCGCAATAAAAAACGGGAGCTTTCCATGAAAGAAGCAATTAAAAAAGTCCGTGTCAGCAAAAAACCAAAGGATTTACAAGCAGCTTTTTCCGCTTTAGATAAAGCAGCTAAAGTTAAATTGATTCATCCCAATAAAGCCTCCAGATTAAAATCACGTCTCTCTAAATTGATCTAAACCCTGTATAATTAGGTTATGCCCAAACCTAATAATCCTAAAATTACTCTCCGTTTAGATTTACTAAGGCCCCAAACCAGCCCTGAAAAAATTTTAACAAGGCTGATCCGCTGGCTTTTATCCTCAGGGAGGTTTATTTTAATTTTTGTAGAAGCTGTAGTATTGATTGCTTTTATCACCCGTTTTAAACTTGACGCAGATTTACAAACTGATAAAGAAAAAATTGTACTGGAACAGGCTCCTTTCATTGAAAGTCAAAAGTCTTTTGAGATTTTAATACGAGAAACTCAGCTTAAACTTTCAACTATTGGCTCTCTTAAATCAGATCGCACTGACTATCCTCAAATATTGAAAAAAATAGCTGACCAAACTCCAGCTGGGGTAAAACTTACTACTGTTAATTTTGAAAAAAGTCTTGATAAAATTAGCATCCGAATATCAGCAATTGCCCAAAATAATAGCGATCTATCAAGCTTCATTGCAGGATTAAAACAGGATCCTATCTTTTCAGATATCAATATAGGAAATATTACCTTTAGTACCGGAATTTTAAATTTCACTTTAGAGGCTCAAGCAAATAAATCAGGGGGAACTAAATTATGAGATCACAGTCTCAAATTTATTCCAGGTATTTTACCTATGTAAAATCATTTACTAAAATACCTGTTGTAAGAACTTATGGTTCCACTATTTTTACTTTGATTATGTCTGTAGTTTTTATTTTGTTTGCGATTAAACCAACTGTTGAAACCATTTTAGTTTTACAGAAAAAACTTGCTGATTCAAATCAGACCCTGGAAAAACTAATCCAAAAAGGAAATGATCTATCTTTAGCCAGACAAAATTATGAAAATCTAGGTCAAAGCACTCTTTCCAAACTATCCTCTGCAATACCTGATAAACCTGATTTAAAATCTATCACTCAAGCTCTTGAGAGTACATCCCAAAAATATAATGCTTCAATATCAGCATTACAAATTGAGCCCCAAGTTTTTGAATCTAGCAACCCGGAGGCTTTAGGTACTATCGCAGAAATTGGATTTACATTTAATACAACTGGCACCTATCAAAATCTAATCTCCTTATTGCAGGATATATACATAAGTAGTAGGTTAATCTCCATAGATAATCTTTCCTTGTCACAGCTTTCTGAAGGTTCAGGACTTACTATGTCAATTACCGGAAAGGTTTATTATTTAAAATGACAAATAAAAATTGGTTCATTGCAACTGTTTTAGTCTTTGTTACTATTTGTGCTTGGGTAGTATTTGACATCCTCCATATCACAGCAGAAGTTGAAATCCCTCCAGAAACTTCAAAACTTATAGAACCTATAAATCCTGAATTTAATACTCAAGTTTTGGATTCCTAAATCTATGCGAAATTTTTTAACAAAATTTAGAATACCTACTCTTTTAGGTTTAGCTATTATTTTTTCTGGTATAGCATCGGGTGTTTTTTTAACACTCCAGGGACAAAATTTTATTTCCAAAGCTTCACCTGATCAAACTCCTCAAAACATCACTCTTTCTAATATTTCTGATGATACTGTCGCTTTATCCTGGACAACTACTTCATCTTCAGTATCTTTTGTTAATTTTGGGGTTAATTCAACTAATGAGCACACAGTTTTAGATGATAGGGATTCTAAAACCCCTAAGGCCCACATTATTCATTACGTAACAATAAAAGATTTACTTCCAAAAACTGAGTACCAATATAGAATTATTTCCGGTAACTCACAAAGTGAAACTGATACATTTACTACCGCTTCTCCGCTTTCTAACTCCGGCGGGTTTAGACCAATTATTGGAAGTGTATTAACTGACGATATACCCCTGGATGAAGGAGTAGTCTATCTTTCTATTTCTAATGCGAGCATTGGCAGCTCCCTGATAAGAGATCTTGGCAACTTTTTAATTCCCCTTTCTCAAATCAGAAAATCTGATCTCTCTGATGGTTTTCCTCTAACTGATGAGACAATTGTTAAATTAACAGTTTTATCTCCTGAAGGTGAATCTACTGCTCTTTTTAAACTAAGGGATGCATACGAAGAACTTCCTCCTCTACAATTAGGTGAAGATCTAGACTTAACAATTCTAGAAGATTCTCCGGAGGTGATTATTGATTATGATTTAAATGGAGATGGGAAAATTAATTCAAATGATATTTCTATTCTTTTGCAAAACATTGGTAAAAATCCTAAAAATCCAAAATATGATTTAAATTTGGATGGGGTAGTGGACCAAAAAGATCTAAGCCTACTTGGTGAACAAATTAATCAGTGAAAATTCAGCTTGGGGGATTTCTAAAAGACCACTTTTAATTTTAAAATCAATCTCTAGTGTTGATTTGTATAAATTAATTAACTCATCTTTGTGAAAATTGGATCTCATTTTCTCGTTTTTCTTCTTAATAAAATCTCCTGCAGTTTTTGGAGTAACTACTAAACTTCTAAGCAAGTAAAAAACCATTGTTAATATATACTGGGTGTCATTGGGCGAAGTCCTGTTTCTCTTTTCAAGTTCTAAAAAGGCCAAGCTATCTCTGTTTCCCAATAAATCCAGCAGGGGAAACACCGATGCTTCTTTTTCTTCAGGGAAGAAAAAAACTTCATATCCTGAATATTTTTTTATATCTACTTCGTAGTCAAACCATAAAATAAACTGGCAGTTTGTAATTGGCAATTTGTAGATTGTTAATTCTTTTGGAGAATTTTCCCATATTATCAATCTATTCTCATCAAGTAGTGATACTGTTGCCAACTCACCTAGCACATCAGAAATATTAACTCCACCTTCAAATATCACCACATTGCTGGGATCGAATTGTTCTTTTAATTGTGAAAGGTTTTTCCGGGAGTTAACGGTTCCCGCTCCGTGCAGAAGCAGTTGCTTCATATTCTGTTATTTCTCCAATCAGTATCTTTCTAACATATTCATGAACTACTGAAAAGTCATCATCTTGAGAAATTAAGACATATGCTCCTCCATAATCTTGAGGACTAGGATGTATCAGTAAGCGATTCCTACCCTCAGGAAGCAATCCCACCTTCAGGGAATCATCTAAAGTAAAGGTGTGAGTACCTTCCATCTTTTTAGATAATTTATAAAACTCCACTGCATCTTTTCCGGAAATATCAGTATCAACACTTTTTCCTAAGGCACTTATAAGTTCAGAAATTTTTCTGGGATTAAAAAGAGTTTCTGCTGATAAAACTTTTTCTCTTATAGCTGTTAGAACTTTTTCCTGTCTTGCTGATCTGGCAAAATCAGATCCCTCACCAGCTGTTCCATGTCTGCTTCTGACATACTTTAAGGCAACAGCTCCACCCATTTTCATAGGTCCCTTTTCAAATCGTATATGTTCATATCTGCAGGAGAAATATTTTACCCCTTTATCTTCCTCAGCTGAATCTGTGGCTATTTTGCCATCAGGAGCAATAAAGACTTTTCTTTTGCCTTTCTCTATATTAAGTAATTTCGCCTCCTCTTCTGAAAAATCTTTTTCTTCTTCCCTGAAGCCACAAAGATCATCTTCCATACCGGCAATCGGATAAAGATAATCATCAAAAGCTTTGGCAACATCCACCTCAATTCCTTCTATTGCATCAATAGCCTGAACAAATCCCCTAAAATCTACTCTTAAACCATAATGTATTGGAAACCCTAAAACATTTCCCATAACAGTTTTAGAAAGTTCTAATCCATTATTTTGAGAGAGGCCCGCCTGATATGCAGCATTTGCTTTGCTTCTAAGTTCAGGCAGCCAAAGATCTCTGGGGATGGAAAAAAGATAGGCCTGATTAGTTTTTAAATTATAGGAGGCAACCAATATTGTATCTGTCAGATTTGCCCCGTCATGTAAACCTCCAGCTATTCCTAAAAATAAAACATTAACCTTCCCGTCAGTATTATGAACAGAATATCCCAAAAAAGGAATATTTGTAAAAGTTTCAGATCCTGAAAAAGTAGTTAAAAAAATTGCCAAAGCAGATAAAACCCCAATCACTAAAGCAAAAGGGACTAACTTTTTTAAGCTGTCCCTGACTCTTTTTACCTTAATAGGATTATCTTTTTCTCCAATGGGCAGATTAATTTTTTTCAAAGCTTACAACTCCTTAAGAATCTTTATAAATTCATCAGCATTCAAAGAAGCCCCACCAATTAATGCACCGCTAATGTCGGGTTGGGAAACAAAACTTTTGATATTTCCTGAATTTACACTTCCTCCACACAAAACTTCTATATCACCATATTTACTTTTAAGAACTTGAGCAATCTGTTGATCGTTTTCCGGAGTATCGGGGGTTCCGGAGCCGATTGCCCAGACAGGTTCATAAGCTACTAGTTTACAACCTTCCGGCACTGACACATTTTCATCCTGCACACAAACCAAAGGGATTATATTATTATCTAAAGCTTGTTTAACTTTATTTGATACCATTTCATCTGTTTCTCCAAAGTTTTTTCTTCTTTCAGAATGGCCTAGGAGTGACAGCTCTATAACATCTTTTAAGATTCTTCCTGCCTCTTCACCTGTATATGACCCTTCAGAATAAGGGGACAAATCCTGTGAACCCACCATTAAAGGGAAATTAGAAACAGTAATAGCTTTTTTAACTTCTTCCAGACAAGTAAAGGTTGGGCAAACAACAACCTTCAGATTTTCGTTTTTGGGTATCTGAGGACCAACTTTGGAAACCCAATCTAAAGCCTCTGCTATATTTTTGTTTGATTTCCAATTAGCAATAATCCAAGTATTACCAGCCATACTTTTTCAAGTTTATCATGAAATCAGATGATACTTCTATGCCTTCCTGTTCAAGTAAAGCTCTTTGAAGAGCTTTTGGGTGATCTAAACATTTGGTGGAGATGAATCCATGTCTGTTAACTACCCGGTGCCAAGGAACTTCCTCCATATTAAAATGTAGAACTCCTCCCACTAGTCTGGCTCCTCTTGGAACTCCTGCCATTAAAGCTATGGTGCCATAATTAGTCACTCTGCCATAAGGAATCTTTTTAACAATTGATAAAACTCTCTCCTTGAAATTAGGTTTTGTCATTCTGAACGTAGTGAAGAATCTCTTGTGAATGCAAGTCACAAACAAGTTGTGAGATCCTTCGTTTCACTCAGGATGACAACAACTTTAACAAATCTGCTTTAGCGGTAACACCAACTTTTCTCCCAACTTCCTCTTCACCCTTCATTACTATATAGGTAGGAATACTCATCACTCCGTATTTAGAAGCTTTTTCACTTTCTTCATCAACATTAATTTTCTCAATAACTATTTTCTCCCCAAGCTCTTTTTCTATCTCTTCTAAAATTGGATTCATTATTCTGCAGGGACCACACCAAGGAGCCCAGAAATCCAGAAGTTTAACGACCATAGGACTTAAAATCTTAACAGCAGTTTTAGAAATTGTCTAGGGTACAGGATTATATTTATAAATCCAATACTATGGTATAATGGTGGTGTATGAGTAATTATGTTGTAACCAATATCAGACTGCTTGAAGAAGATTATTTAAGACTCAAGGAAGAAGCTGCTAAAAAAAGGACTAGTCTTTCTGCTGTTATCAGGGATAAGGTTGGTACAAAAAAGCCAGCTAAAGACTTTGCTAAAATGCTTCTAACATTAAACACCGATTGGTTTACAGATAAGGATTATAAAGAGTATAAGAGGAACAGGGCGCTACTTAAGAAAAGAGCGAAGAGATATGACTTCTAATGCCAAAAATTTTAATTGATACTTCAATAATTATAGATTTCTTAAGGCAAAAAGATAAAAGTAAAACTTTACTCTACTTCTTTGGCCAGCACCAATACCAGATATATATCTCTATAATTACTCATGCAGAAAGCTATGCAGGCAGAAGTGTTTGGGAAAGAAAAGAAGCCATGGAGATTTTGGAAAAACTTCTCTCTAACTTCAAGATTTTACCCTTGGAAGAAGCAATCTCTAAAAAAGCCGGACAGATCAATGCAATATACCATAATATGGAAATTGTTGATGCAATTATTGCCCAAACAGCAATTTCTCATAAACTAGAACTGGCTACATTAAATATAAAGGATTTTGAGAAAATTAAGGGTATAAAGCTTTTTAAACTATGATATCTCAACAAATACACCAAGGAGCCCAGAAATCCAGAAGTTTAACCATAGGGATAAGATAATAGCAGGATTTCTAAAAACTGTCTAGGGGAAATGACATCATTAGCCTAGTTATTATTGTGTAGATCTTTTCCTTCCCAAAAACTCTTTTGCTGCAACCGAATATGCTTGATAAACAGTTTCATAATGGGAAGGATGTGGAGGTCGTCTTTTAATCAGTTCAGTTATTCTTAATCTTAATGCCACTGCCTGAGAAGGCGCTGCTATTAAATCTCCTGCTCTAGAACCAATAATATGTACTCCTACTACCTCACCTGAATCCTCATCCACTATGACTTTAGCAAATCCTTTATCCTCACCGCTAGCCACTCCGCGCCCAGATGCCAGGAATCGCGCTTTACTTGCTATAATTTTCATGTTCTGATCTAAAGCAGCTTTTTCTGTAAGTCCTACGCTTGCTATCTCGGGATCAGTAAAAACAGCTGATTCAATAACGGAATCGTCAAAACGAGAATCTAAACCAGCAATTACTTCTGCTGCAATGACTCCCTGTGTACTTGCAATTTGTGCTAATTGAAAACGTCCTGTAACATCGCCTACTGCAAATATATGAGGTACACGGGTACGCATATCTGAGGAGGTATAAATACCTTCCTCGTCAGGAGTTAATCCTGCATTTTCTAAACCCAATCCTTCCACATTAGCATCACGGCCTATACACATAACAACAACATCTGTAGGGAATTCTTGCTTAATCCCACGTACATCTGCTACTACAACCAGACCATTTTGTACCCTCTGAATTTCTAAAATGGTTGCTTCGGTTAGATATTTTATCCCTCTTCTTTCTGACAAACGCTGAAATTCTTTAGCAACTTCCCCATCTTGGCTCGGAAGAATTTGTGCTTGTTTTTCTAAAACAACAGCTTTAGTACCAAATGCGGTCCACATCTCCCCATCTTCCACTCCTAACTTACATGCACCAACAAAAACTGCTCTTTCTGGCGCACTGGTAAAGTTAAGCAATCTATCACTATCTATAACCCCCTGAAGTTCTACACCAGGGATTTGTAAACGTTTAGGTTTAGAACCCGTAGCAACAATAGCATAGTTAAAAAGAATTTCTTGTTGTGAACCATCTTCAGCTGTAATGTCTGCTGCAAAAGGGTTAGCAAATCTTGCTCTTCCTTTTATGAAAGGAATTCTGTTAACCCTGAGGGATTGCTCAATATAACCACCTAACTTAGCAACTACCTTATCGCGACGCTGTACTGCTTTTGCATAATCTGGATTATGCACTTGTGTAGTAACACCAAATTCTCCTGATTCTGCAGCAGAAGTTATCCTTCCTGCACTCACGAGCATAGCTTCTGTAGGAATACAACCTATGTTCAAACAAACACCACCTAATTGTTCTCCTATTAAAACAGTAGTTAGCCCAAGTTCTTTGGCACGCAATGCCGCATCAATTCCACCTGGACCAGCACCAAATATAGCTACATCATATCTATCTTCAACTCTTGCCATAAAAGTGAGTATACATCTTTTTATAGGGTCTTTGTCAACTTTGAAACTTAGTGTTAAGATTGTTGGCATGTCTGACCTCCTTAATGATTTAAATCCCGAACAACAAAAAGCTGTTAAACAAACTGAAGGTCCTGTTTTAATTTTGGCTGGAGCTGGATCCGGTAAAACCAGAGCGCTAACTTATAGAGTTGCCTACTTAATTTCTGAAAAAAAAGTACCTGCTGAGAATATATTAGTAATGACTTTTACAAATCGTGCTGCAAGCGAGATGGTTGAAAGAATTAAAAAATTGGTTGGTAATTTACCTACTCTACCCGTTATGGGAACTTTCCATTCTTTTTGTGCAAAACTGCTTCGCAAAGAGGGCATTGCTTTGGGTCTTCCTTCTGGCTTTGCTATTTATGACAGCGGTGATTCTTTAGATGCCATCAAAGAAGCTATGAGTGGCCTTAATATTTCCCCACAAAAAACTTCTCCCTACGGAGTTGCTTCCACAATATCTGGAGCTAAAAATGAACTGATCTCTTCTTTAGAATATCCCCAATACACCAGAGGGTTTTATCAGGAAACTGTGGCCAAAATTTATATTGAATATCAAAAGATTTTAGAGAGAAACCATGCCTTGGATTTTGATGATTTGCTTTTATATGTAATAAAGCTCTTCCAAAAAGAACCAACTATTTTAACTAAATATCAAATCCAATTTAGATATATTTTAATTGATGAATATCAGGATACTAATCCTGCTCAATATTTGATCTCTCAATATTTGGCTAAAAGGAATAAAAATATTTGTGTTGTTGGAGATGCTTCCCAATCAATTTATTCTTTCAGAGGAGCTGATTTTAGAAATATTGTTAATTTTCAAAAAGATTATAAGGGAACTAAAGTTTTTAATCTTGAACAAAATTATAGATCTACACAAAATATCTTGGATGCAGCTCATTCTATTATTTCTAAAAATAAATCTCACCCAATTTTAAAACTTTGGACTGATAAAAATGGCGGCGAAAAAATTGAAATTGTTGAGGTGAGAAATGAAGTTGAGGAAGCCTTGTTTCTGTTAAACGTCATTGCGACCCGCCAACTGGCGGGGAAGCAATCTATTCCATTAACTAATTTCGCAGTTTTATACAGAACCAATGCCCAATCAAGATCTTTGGAAGAACAATTTTTAAAGGCAGGTATTCCATATAAATTAGTCGGTGGTGTTTCCTTTTATCAAAGAAAAGAAATTAAAGATATGCTTTCATATTTAAGACTTCTGCAAAATCCTAAAGATTCTGTTTCTTTAAAAAGAGCAGAAAAAATTGGCAAAGGAAGGCTTTCTAAAGTAATGGAACTTTTTGAAGAAGTCTCTTCTAATATGGAGACTTACTCTACCTTAGAACTTATGGATTTAGTATTAAGTAAAACTGGATATTTAGCATACCTTGATGACAGCACGGAAGAAGGGAAAATGAGGGTGGAAAATGTTAAGGAATTAAGGTCAGTTGCCGAGGAATTTCCAAATTTAGTCGACTTTTTAGAAAATGTATCTCTGGTCGAAGCTTCTGATAATCCCCGTTCTAAAAATTCCGATGGTGTAACTTTAATAACTCTTCATAATGCCAAGGGACTGGAGTTTCCAACCGTTTTTATGGTGGGTATGGAAGAGGGACTTTTCCCTCACTCCCGCTCTATGCTTGACCCAAATGAATTGGAGGAGGAAAGAAGACTTTGTTATGTAGGAATAACTAGAGCAAAAGAGAAATTATATTTAACATACTCAAGACAACGGTTATATTTTGGAACAAGATCTAATAATTTAGTTTCAAGATTTTTATCAGATATTCCGGAAAATCTAATAACCTCCAACGCCAATTTTAAAGATCAGAGCCAATCTTTATCATCTGACATTGATAACGATGATTGGTTAAACGCCTGAGATGGAAAAATATTTAGGAATTATTTTAATAGCTGCCCTTACAATCTTTGCTAAATCTTTTTGGCAAGCCCCGGCCATCCTTGGAGACTCTACTCCTTCACCTACAGAAGTTTTGCCAGTTAATCAGCCAGTATTAACAGAATCATCTTTCATCGAAAAATTAGAAGAAGAAAGTGAAATTATCCCTAAAAAAACTATCTATGAGGATGACCCGGAAACAGAAGCCGGGGAAGAAAAAGTTTTAGAGGAGGGTGAGGATGGTAAAAAAATAAAAATCTTTAAAATAACTTTTTCAAAAGATGGCGAAGAATACGAAAGGGAAACTATTTCTGTTGAGACAACTCCTGCCAAAGATAAAAAGATTCTAAGGGGCACAAAAATTATTTGGAAAACATTAAATACTTCTGATGGAGAAATAAGTTATTGGAAAAAAATGAGAGTTTATGCCACCCATTATGATCAGCATTGTTTGGGCTGTAATGAAT
This sequence comes from Candidatus Daviesbacteria bacterium RIFCSPHIGHO2_02_FULL_36_13, assembly GCA_001777015.1. GTDB lineage: Bacteria > Patescibacteriota > Microgenomatia > Daviesbacterales > UBA10151 > 2-02-FULL-36-13. The sequence goes on along the minus strand of MFCV01000017.1, from coordinate 8,581 downwards.
GGACAGCAATTGGAATGAGAGCAGGAAAAGGGGTTATTGCTGTTGACCCAAAGGTAATAAAACTTCGATCTAAAGTTTATATCCCAGGATATGGAATAGCAGTTGCAGGAGATACAGGTGGGGCAATAAAGGGAAATATTATTGATTTAGGATTTGATGATGCCAGAACAGCTGGCTGGAGTGCTAGGTTTGTAGATATATATCTTCTTTAAATGAATTTAAAAGTTTGTAAAACTTTCTCTCCTTCATCCCCAATAACTCTTAACATATACATCTTTCCACTTTTAGAGATATAGACGAATTTTGGTTTTCCTGGCTGGTAATCAACTATCCCAAATTTTGCTAATTGCCCAGATATTGTAGCTTCTGTCACTGGGGCGACGGCATTTCTTCTTTGAGTAAAATCCCCCCAGACAAAAGGGTAATACCAATATTTTTTATCCCAAGAGCCTATACTCAAATTATCTGGATTATCAAAAACCCAAACAGTAAAGGGGCTTGCATCATAATTTTCTTCTTTTTCTAAAACTACTGCTGCCCCCAAAAATTTTCCTGGTTCATAAAAAACATATCCTTTGAAATTTTTCCTAAGATCTGCAACAGCTTTAACTGTTCCTCCGGCAACTCGCTGATTAAACTCTTCCTCTGAGTCTTCTAGAACTTTCAAGTCTTTGGAATATTGAAATTCAAACCCTAAACTATTATTAGAATAGGTATGAACGCTTGATATAATAGTGACTATAGGGGTAGTTACGTTTTTTATTCCGGATGATTGATTAAGATATAAATATCCTCCACCTAGAATAATTATTATTCCGATTAAAAGCAGTCCAAGGTGGGCAAAACCTTTTTGCATATTAATTAATCTTAAATTACTTCTTGCCAAGAAACAACTGCTTCTGTTATTATCGGCCAATGCCGAAAAGATCTACAAAAAAATCCGTCCCTCAAATTCCTGGCGGTCAACTAAATAATTTTTTAAACAATTTTCCAGACAAGCTTATGAATTTTAAATCCTCTAAAAAGTTTTATTTGATAGCTTTAATACTAGGAATTTTACTTTTGGCAATTTACAAAAAAAACTTGTTCGTTGCGGCAATGGTTAATGGACAACCAGTTACTAACTGGCAGCTGCAAAGTGAGCTTAATAGTCAGTTTAGAACCCAAACTTTAAATCAACTGATTAATGAGAAAATTATTCTGGATGAGGCAAAGAAAAATAATGCCATTGCCTCACAAGCAGAGATAGATCAAAAGATCGCCGAACTTGAAATTCAAGTAGGAGGCGCTGAAACTCTTGATGGTTTACTTTCTCAACAGGGACAAACAAGAAGTTCTATAAGAAATCAAATAAGAATTCAGCTGGCTATCTCTAAACTTTATGAAAAGGATGCTACAGTTTCCTCAGAGGAAGTTACAAAATACATAGAAGAAAACAAAGCTCAAATGCAGGCAACTGATTCCGCCGGCTTAGAAAAAGAAGCCACTGAAGCTTTAAAACAGCAAAAACTTTCTCAAATATTCTCTGAAAAATTTCAGCAACTCCGATCTAGTGCCAATATCCAGATTTTTTAAACTCACCTGTTGTACAATATCCCAATGGATTTAAGACCTATCACCGATAGTCAGAAAACTCAATTTAATAAATTGGCAACTCATGTTATCCAATCGTGGGAATGGGGAGAAGCCAGAAAAGCTCTAGGAGTTCCTTTATTAAGATATGGTATTTTTACTAATGGAAAATTAGTTAAAGCTTTTCAACTAACCCTACACAAAATTCCTCTTGCCAATAAATTTGTGGGTTACTTACCAAAAGGTCCGTTTCCTGACAAAGAATTGGCAGAAGCCTTAAAAAAAATCGGTAAAGAAAATAATTGTGCTTTCATAAAGCTTGAACCAGATGTCATCCTGAACGAAAGTGAAGGATCTCTTGCGGATGCAAGTTTCCATAAATCCCCAAAACCACTTTTTACTAAATACAATTTTGTTCTGGACATTACCAAACCAGAGGAAGAGTTGTTAAAAAACATGCACTCCAAAACAAGATATAACATCAAAGTTGCCCAAAAACATGGAGTAAAAGTTATAGAATCAACTGATGACAAAGATTTTGAAACCTATTTAAAATTATATTTTGAAACAACTAAAAGACAGGGTTACCATGGCCATAATAAAAATTATCACAAAAAAATATGGGAAGCTTTAAAGGAAAAAAATATGGCAAGAGTTTTAATTGCATCATTTAAGGGTGAGCCTTTAACTGCCTGGATGCTTTTAAATTTCAGGGATAGTTTGTACTATCCCTATGGGGGTTCTTCAAAATCACATCCTGAGGTTATGAGCAATAATCTTGTAGCATGGAATGCTATAAAACTTGGGAAAAGATTAGGCCTTAAAAAATTTGATATGTGGGGTGCCTTAGGACCTGATGCTAATCCAAGAGATCCCTGGTTTGGTTTCCATAAATTTAAAAGGGGATATGGTGGCAAGCTTGTTGAGTGTATAGGAACCTTTGATTTAGTTTTTGACTATCCCCTTTATTACCTCTTTACTCTTATTGATAAACTTACACCTCTTAAAATATTTTTACTCAAGATTTTAGGAAAGTGACATGGATCTTACACTGATTATTTCCATTGGAGTTTTAGTTGGCTGTTTTATTGCTCTATCTTGGTTTGCCGGATCTGATGCTCCATTTGTACCAACAAAGCTAGAAGCTATTAGAAAAATCTTAAAACTTGCTGGAGTTAAAAAAGGAAAAAAGTTTTATGAGTTGGGATCAGGAGATGGAAGAGTTGTAATAGAAGCAGCAAAACTTAAAGCTTATGCAGTCGGAGTAGAAGAATCTTTTTTGAGAATATTACTTTCAAAAAATAAAGCAATAAATTTTAAAAATGCCAAATTCATTCACGGCAATATTTTCCAAAAGAATTATTCGGATGCCGACATCATTTATATTTATCTTTTAATGAAAGGGGTCAACCGATTAGAAACTAAACTTAAAAAGGAATTAAAAAAGGGAAGTATTGTTATAACTCAAACTTATCATTTTAAAAATTGGAAACCTTTTAAAAAAGTTGATTTATCAAAAGAAATGGATTTTAGTAAAGATATAATCGGAGCTGGAGTCTTCTGGTTATACCGTAGTTAAAAACCTAGAACTTCATTAACAAAAATTACAGTCAGTCTTCCTGAAATATTCTCTCTATTAATAGTAAGTAGCTTTGAAACATTACTACCTGTTGTTATATTGTAAGCTTTATTGGCTCTTTCTGATTCTAAAGGTAAAACATATTCATAGATTCTTTTTTTAGCATTTGTATCATCTTTAACAATTTTTTGTGCTCCTACTACCCAAATCACGTGGGGAGAGCCATATGCATAAGCAGGCAATTGACTCCCTGAATTGGAACCAATAAATAGATGTCCATCCTCTGTTACAGCATGAACCGATCCTACTGCATATTCTGGAGCTGCTCCTGTTTTTTGCATTTCTAACCCTTGAGTTGCTCTATCCATTTTGCTTAATTTATTCTTTACAGAATCATATTTACCTGATTCATTAATTTCTTTGGCAATGCCTAGGGAATCAATAGTTACCGAGGACATGTTCATAACCTCAGACCCTTCTGGTATTAAAGAGAAAAGTTCTTTTTTGGCATCTTCACTAGTTTCTACAAATTTGGCATCAATGCCATTTTCTTTTAAAGCCTGAATAGTTTTTTCTATTATTTCTTTTGAGGCAAGTTTAGTCCAGTCCATAGAAGGCGTTTAGTATACTATTTTTAGACTGGAATTGGAATGGGTTAAACACCTCAACTTACCATTTTCCAGCACAAATAAATCCTCTATTCTGACTCCACCAAAACCTTCTAGGTAAATACCAGGTTCTATGGAAAACACCATGCCCTCCTTTAAAATGTCTTTACTCTTTGGAGATAGGTGAGGTGACTCATGGACCTCAAGACCAATTCCATGGCCTAAAGAGTGTGGAATAGATGGAAAACCTTTGGTGATAATGTGCTTTCTTGCTACCCCATCAACTTCAGAAGCTTTTACTGCGTTAGCAGCAAACTTGTTTACTTGTTTCCCAGACTTCATGCTTTTTTCCAAAAACTCCACAGCTTTTTGCTGAGCTTCTAAAGCTGTTTCATATATATGTCTTTGTTTCTCAGTTGGTTTTCCAAAAAATACTGTCCTTGTCATATCAGAACAATAATTATCTAGTTTTACTCCCATATCAATTAGCACAATTTGATTATTTTCTAAAACAGTATTACCGGTTTGATGATGGGGGACAGATGAATTTGCCCCAAACGCTACAATAGTTGGGAAAGATAATTCTACCCCATTTTTCTTAACAAAATTTTCTATCTCAAAAGCTAACTCTTTTTCAGTTATTCCAGATTTAATCTGAGCCAGCCCATACTTGAATGCTTCATCTCCCAATTTACAAGCTCTCTCAATTTTTTCTATTTCATCATTTGTTTTTATACTTCTACTTATAGGAAAATGCTTTAAGTTTTTAAAATGCTTCTTTATCAATTTGTGTTCTGAAACAGTTAGATTATCTTCTTCTATTCCTAAAGTTTTAATTTCCTTTTTATGCTTTTTTAAAAGATCTTCTGTTGATTTTTCTCCTCCTCTTTCAAAAAGAGTTAAATGAGTAACCTGCTTTTTTACGGCTTCTGAATATCTGCCATCAGTAATAATATATTCAAAATCTTGACCGATGAAAAGGTATGCTTCCCTTTCATCTTTTGAGAAATTAGAAAAGCCAGAAAGATATGAGATATTGGAAACAGAGGAAATTAACACTCCATCCAATTTTTCTTTTAAAAGTCTTTTTCTTAAATCCTTAATTCTTTTCTCAAACATGCTCCATATTTTACCATGGTATAATCCAAAAATGATAAGGACCTGTTCGCACTTCAGTATGAAATATTATACTTCGTGCTCTCAGAACCTTGCCTTTTTTGAAAGGATTCAAAAAACGTGAAGCTTCTCCATTTTTCTGACATTCATATTGGTATGGAAAATTATGGAAAGTTAGATCCGGAAACAGGACTCTCCACCAGACTTTTAGATTTTTTTAAGACTTTTGATTTTATTGTTGATACTGCCCTTAAAGAAAAAGTTGATGCTGTTGTTTTTGCGGGAGATGCTTATAAAACGAGAGACCCTAATCCCACCCAACAAAGGGGTTTTGGTGAGAGAATCAAAAAGATGGCCAAAGCTGGAATTCCAGTTATATTAGTCGTAGGAAATCACGACACCCCAAATGCAGAAGGCAAAGCTAATACCTTAGATATTTATTCAGCCTTAGAAATTGATAATGTAACTGTTTCAAGAAAACCAGAATTTTTAAATATAGAAACTAAATCCGGAAATCTACAGATTATAACTTTACCTTGGCTTCACAAAAATGACTACAAACAGGTAGGAGAAAAATTAACTCTTTTATATGAAAAGATTAAAAAGAATTCCCCTGCTATTTTTCTATCTCATGTAGAAGTAGAGGGAGCTTCTTACGGATCAGAAAAGGGACTCGCTATTGCCAATGATGTTACTGTTCCTCTACCTCTTTTGCAGGATAAAAGATTAAATTATGTAGCTTTAGGCCATATTCACAAACATCAAATTTTATCTTCTAACCCACCAGTTGTTTATGCCGGCTCTCCTCACAGGATAGATTTCGGGGAAGAGAAAGAAGATAAGGGAATAATTTTAGTTGATATCCAAAAAACCACCACCTTCCAATTCGTATCAACAAATTCCAGAAAATTTTTATCAATAGAGGTAGATTTAAAAGCTGATGATCGGGAACCAACTCAAACCATTTTAGATGAAATTAAAAAACATAATTTAGAAGATAAAATAGTTAGATTAACAATTAATATTCCGGCAGATCTAGAAGCAGAAATTGAAATGGATAAAATTAAAAAAGCTCTATCTTCTGCTCATCTAATTGCAGGAATTTCTAGGAATGTTGAAAGAAGAGAGAGAGTAAAACTAGAGGGAGTTTCAGACGTAGAAAGATTAACTCCAATAGAAGCATTAAATAAATATTTTGATGCCAAAAAATATTCTCCTGAAAGACGAAAACAATTAGAAAAATTCGCTGCCCAGCTTTTGGAATAATATGATTCCTGTTTTATTAAAACTTTCCAATTTCACAAGTTACGGAGAAAATCCACCAGAGCTAGATTTTACAAAATTTAAACTGGCAGCTATCTCCGGTTTAAACGGAGCTGGTAAGTCATCCTTACTTGATGCTGTTACCTGGTGTATTTGGGGGACATCCAGAGCTGGAGATTCATCAGATTCCTTAATACATGCGGGAGCAGAAAGTATGCAGGTAGAATTTTCTTTTGAGTTAGACTCTCATTTTTACACTATAAAAAGAAAAAGAGCAAAAAAAAGCGGCGGTTCAACTGCTTTAGAACTTTGGTCTGGCTCACACAACTTAACAGAAGGCACTATCAAAACCACTCAAGAAAAAATTATAAATTCACTTCATCTTACTTTTGAAACTTTTTCTAATTCTTCATACCTTAGACAGGGACATGCTGATGAATTTACAACTAAAGGCCCAACGGACAGAAAAAGAATTCTAGCGGATATTTTAGGTTTATCTCACTATGATAAATTAGAAGAAAAAGCTAAGGAAAAAGCAAAAACCGCGGCGGTAAAGCTGCAGTTATTAGAATATCAATTAATAGAACTCGAGGCAGAGCTTTCTCAAAAAGATCAATCAAAAGAAAAGAAAGCTGCTGCTGAGAAAAAAATTAGTGAAGTTGAAATCAAGATAAATATTTTAGAAAAAGAGTTAAAAGTTTTACAGGAAAAGAAAGCCACTTTATCTGCTTCCAATGAACAGCAAATTAAATTGAAACAAACTTTATCAGAATTGCAAAGTGAGTTAACAGAAATTTTAACACAGGGAAAAAATAGGGCCGAAAAAATAAAACAGTTAAAAGAGCAATTATTAGAACTTCCGGCACTTAGAGAAAAATTAAAACAAAAAGAACAGCTTGAAGAACAAAAGGAGGAATTTACTAAAAATTCCCAAAAGAAAATGGGATTACAGAAAGAACTTTCAGATCTAATGGGTCCATTATCTTTAAAGAATCAAGAAAAACAAAACCTGGACAAGAAATTGGAGGAATTAAGAATCCATATTGATGCAATTGCCAAAGATTCTGCCAAATGTCCAACTTGTGGACAAATTATCAACGCTGATCAGAAACAAAAAGTAAAATTAGAATATTTAGAAGAACAAAAAAAGATTTCTCAACAATTAGCTGAGATCAAAACTATTGATGAGGAATTAAAAATTGAAAAAGTAAAAGCAGAAATCGGTTCTATAAATATAGACGATACTAAATATCAAGAAATCTCAGAAAAACTCAAAGATATTTTTTCTTTACAAGAAAAGTACGAAAAACTCATTACCGCAGAAGCAACCCAGACAGCCGAAGAAAAAGTAATCTTAGAATTAAGATCTCTTTTTACCAATAAAAAATCTCAGGTTGAAAAATTGGAAGCAGAAGTAAAACAATTACCAGATTTAGAAAAAACTCTTTCAGAATCTGAAAAAGAAGTTTTGCAAAAAGAATCAGAGTTGAATCTCTTAAGACTAGAGGAGAAAGATGCCAGGAATTTATTGGGAGCAGCTAGCGAACTTATATCAAGAGTTGCACAACTGGAAAAAGTGGCCAAACAAAAATCAGAGGAAAAAATTAGCCTGCAAAAGGATACGGAGATGTTCGAAGAACTCTCCGTCGCTTTTGGGAAAAAAGGAATACAGGCCATGATAATTGAGGCGGCAATTCCGGAAATAGAAGAGGAATCTAATAAACTTTTAGGGAGACTTTCTGAAGGTAGAATGAAAATTACTCTTGAAACTCAAAAAGAAACGAAAACTAAAATGAGTGATGGGGAAAAAGGAATTGTAGAAACATTAGATATTATTATTTCAGATGAAATGGGAGAGAGGCCTTATGAGATGTATTCTGGTGGAGAAGCCTTTAGAGTAAATTTTGCAATAAGACTCGCTATTTCAAAACTTTTGACTCACAGGGCAGGAGCAAAGCTACAGTTTTTAGTAATTGATGAAGGCTTTGGTTCACAGGATGCTCCAGGAAGAGCCAGACTAGTAGAAGCCATCGATGCTATCAAAGATGATTTTGAAAAAATTATAATAATCACTCATATTGAAGAACTAAAAGAAGAATTCCCTGTCAGAATTGAGGTTTCTAAAAATAATGTTGGCTCCACCTTTGAAGTAATCGGAGCTTGAGTTACAATGAGGATATGGGAAAGATCCTGCTCAATATTATTACAGTTTTATTTTGGGCTATATTTATTTTTGTTATCTTTCGAGTTCCTTATCCTGAAAGTTTAACGCAGGCCAATACCACTCAGCTCATTGCCTTTTTTATTCCTTTATATTTATCCTTAATATTTACTTTAAATATTTTTCTAAAAAATATTTCCATTTCTGCTTCTTTATCTTTAGGTTTAATTTTTTTACTTATTTTAAAAGCTTTAGATTCTTTAAATTTAGTGACAGGACTTT
>MFCV01000016.1 GCA_001777015.1 Candidatus Daviesbacteria bacterium RIFCSPHIGHO2_02_FULL_36_13 | reverse complement strand
ATAATTTTAGGATTTTGTTTCTCTCTGTCTTTTATTCAGATTAAAAGGGCCTGGATTGAATTTATAGATATTCCTGCCTTTATTTCTGATGAAGAGATTCTTTCAAGAGAAGCAGGCAAACATCCTGAAAAATTTTATATTGATGGAGAGTTTATGCCCTCAGCCAACTTTTATTCAAATAAAGAAGTAAGACAAATAAGAGCAGAAGGATTAATTCCATTATTTGAAAGTGGTGAACCTTTTATACTGATTACTTATCAGTGGAGATTGGATAAAGAAAAGATAGAGAAAGAAAAATACGAAATAATTAAGTCAGATCGCGATAAAATTCTAATTAAAAAATTCTGAGTTTATGTTAATATAAATGACATGGCTGATGAAAATTGTCCGAAATGCGGTGCTCCTTTAGGAGACATAACAGAAACTAAAACAGGAAAAAAACTGCAAAGATGCACTGCAGGATCCTGGAATGCCGAGACTCACCAAACACAAGGATGTGACTATGTTAAATGGTTAGAAGTTCCCCCACAGGAGTTGGATGAAAAGTGTCCTAAGTGCGGAGCTAATTTAATTTTAGCAACAACCAGGTTCGGTAAAAAGATGAAGAAGTGTTCAACAGGGGGCTGGGATCCTCAGGAGAAGAAAGCCATAGGATGTGACTATGTGGAGTGGATAAATGGAACCAGTGAGCCTTTAGATATGGATTGCCCAAGCTGTGGGGAGAAATTAGTTTTGTTCACAACTTCCAGTGGAAAGAAGATGGAGAAATGTTCAACTGCAGGATGGGATTCTAGCACAAAAGCTCCAACAGGGTGTACTTATGTTAAATGGTTAAAACCGGGTGAAGTGCCAACAAGTAATGCAGGTGAGGAATTTCTACCTCCTGAACCTAAAGAGGGTTAAACCTTTTTCTTAGAGACTCGAGCTTTTTTAGCAGGTTTCTCTTCTATAACTTCTAATGCTGGAACTTCTTCTGTTTCAGTAATTACTTCTTCGATTATGACTTCTTTCTGTGCAGGAGCTTCATTTGGGGATAGAAGACTTAAGATTTTATCTAATTTAGCATTAAGCTCATCTAAATTAACTCTGCCGCCACCACCGTTTCCTCCAGCATTCTTTTTATCTCCAAAACAATTACTGCAAAAGACTGGTTTTTCACCGGAAGGTTGGAATGGAACTTTACAGGCATTTCCACAATCTGCACAGGTAGCATCAAACATTTGTCTATCCTCAGACCCTCTGCCTTCAAATCTTCTGCCCCCTTCGCCCCCACCTTTGCTTTCAAAACAAGCACTACAAAAGATAGGTTTACCAGAAGTTGGTCTGAAAGGAACTTGGCAGGATTTGCCGCAGTTGTCACAAATAGCATCATGCATTTCTACAGGACCTCTATCTCCGCCGCCTCGTCCACCAAAGCTTGGACGACCACCAAAAGAAGGACGGGGTCTAAATCCGCCTCGATCTCCTCCACCACTACCTCTAGTATTTCTGTTGAATGCCATGGGAGATAGTATAACACAGCTACCCCCAAATAGCTTCCTTAGGGTTAACTTCCATAAAAGTCTATCTACTATTTAGTTTTGATGCTAATGAATCTATTTCTTGAAATAGAGCTGCATCCTGATCTATATATTTTTGTTCGGTAGCCGTTAACCATTGATTTGCTTCCATACGAGAGACTATAGCACTTAGATTTGATAGTCTTTGTGAAATGAGACTATTGATTCTATCTACATCAGACCTATTTTCTTGATAAAAATCCTCATATTCTTTTAGTTCCTGCCAGCCAGGTTGAATTTCTCTTAATTTGTTAAGTAAATTTTTCCAACCTTCAATATCTTCTTTCTTATAATCTGGAGGTACATAACCTCCAACATGGAGTACTACAACTTGAGTAGGACAATTATTGATAACTCCTTCCACTTCTGCTATTCCAAATTCCTGGAAATCTTTTCCGAAAAGCAAATTTTTCTTCCACTCAGGATCTTCTAAGAGACCATCTATTAGCTCATCAGCCTCATAATAACCTTGAAGGAAACCTTCATTCCATACAATATTTGAATAACCAACCTCATTCATCGCTTGTTCGACAGTATAACCACTTTTTGTTGCTTCATAAGAAAAATCATTAAACTTTATAATATTACTTCCCCGTCTTCCAGCCGATTGTTCTAATTTAGCATTATATTTAAGAGGTTTTAATTTATTTTTTACTCGTTCTTCATTTAATATTGCAAGATATTTTGTTTTATCTAATTTAAGTTTTGACGATTCCTCGGCATCTTTTGATGTATTACGCCAATTTTTATCTAGAATCCCTTTTTGGTTTTCCAAGGGTAAGACATATCGAACATCATTTAAATTTACAAATCCTATTTCCCTTGAATCTCCGCTGCCTTTTCTATTATCACCCATAATAAAAATAGAATTATTAGGAACTACTATTTTCTGACAATCATTTAAGAATGATTGGCCAAAAGTAGAATGAGCCTTTGCAGTATAAGGTTCTTCTAGGGGTTCATTGTTTATATAAACTACTCCTTCTCTGATTTCTAAAGTATCATTGGGAAGACCAACAACTCTTTTGACCCATCCAGTTGGTTGACCAATTAGTTCTTCTGTTGATTTTCGTATTACCTCATTTTCGACTACTACAATATCGCCCCTTTCAATTTGATGACCGAATAATCTTTTACCAGCTATAACCAGTCCATTTGGATAGCGAAACATTCCCGGAGTTGCAACTAGCTCATTTCCCTGTTCTTCCGGAGTTTTAGTCACTCCCTTAGGAAATGTAGGATACATAGATCCCGTTCCTCCAATAGGAATGGATTCTGTTATATACCCAAGTTGATTTGCACTTACTATCCCAATTGTTAAGTAACCAAAAGCCCAAATGGGTGAGATGGCTATAAGAAAAAGAGTTGGCCTTAAAATCTTGAAAAAATTTCTTTGAATTTTAAAAATTCTAAGAATATAAATTAATAGCAAAAGGGGGAGTAAGGGTAAGAAGATAAAATATTTTACAATTCCTGGAAGCTTAGGAATTTTAAAAAGGTTCATAAGACCTTTATTAAGATAGTGAAGAGCAACGATAAAAGCTATTGAACCGAACAACATCGAGCTACCAAGAATATATCCATAAATATCAGATTTCCCAAAAGCTGTATCTTCATAGTTCTTATTGAAATTATCTGTATCAATTAAAAGTGAAGTAATAAATGCAATTGAACATATAAACCAAATCAAAAATGATTTAGAGATAAATTTGATTGGCAATTCAGAGTTAGCATTTTTATTTATCATCCCTTAAGATTAATACTCTTAATCTATTAATTCAAATTCCTTTATGCTTTAATAGTAAAAGAAAATGAAACAGTCCTCGCAAATAATTGCAGACAAAGCACGAGATTATATAAAAACTCATAAAAAAGAATTATGTGAAAAATTTGCAAACTTGAAAGATTATCCTCCTATCAGTAATCCCTCAGCATATTTTATGGCGGGTTCTCCAGGCGCAGATAAAACCGAATTTTCTAAATCATTTATAAAAGAACTTGCAGGAAAAGAACCTGAGAGAAGGATAGTAAGAATTGATGCTGATGTAGTTAGAGATTTTATACCTTTTTACGACAGAACTAATGCTTATAGAGTTCAAGGAGGAGCAGCGCTAGGAGTAGAAAAATTATTGGATTGTGTGTTAACAAATAATCAGGATTTTCTTCTCGATGCAACTTTTGCTGATTACCAAAAGTCTCACAATAATATTGTTAGATCCTTACATAAAAATAGGAAAGTAGGTATAGTATATTTATACCAAGATCCGATAGTAGCATGGCAGTTTACACAGAAAAGAGAGGTATTGGAAGGAAGGAAAATTCCTTTAGATATATTTATTGACGCTTTTTTTGCAGCAAAAGAAAATGTTAATAAGATAAAAATGGAATTTAGTAAAAATAAAGATGTGGAATTATGGCTAATTACTAAGAACTTAGAACAGGGGATTGAAAAAACCTATTTCAACATAGATAATGTTGATAGATACCTAAAAATAAAGTATAATGCCCAGTCCTTGAAGAAAAAATTAAAGGAATAATATGTTAAAGTTTATAAAGGACAAATTTATTAATAAAAGCGAAGAAATAAGCACCCCCAGCTTTTTTGACTATAAAGCTGCAGAGAAAAAAAGGATAATGAAAAAGGCAGCGCAAGAATCAAATAAGATGCAACTTGATCTTGTTAGGAAATATAATCGACTACATCCAGTATAATTTACTTCTGACATATTTTATTGAAGATAATTCTCTGAAGCTACTATTTTAAATCCCATTTGGTGAGCAGTTTCTTGCTCAGGAGTAAAGATGGGAATACCTTGTGCATCTCTTTGAAGTGCTTGAATATAGCTACCTTCTGGTAAATTATCCAGAATCTGTCTTTCTTTCTTAGTAAGCCTTTTTGCGTACGGGTTACCCTGTTCCTCTTCTGTCATAAGGAAATTTTATTCCTATTAGATTACTATTTAGTTAAAATTTGATATAAATTAAGTAAGAGTTATAACGTAATTCCAAGATAAAGAATATAATGTAGGTTTTTGGTGTTCTTCTAAAAGAACTTGTAGTTTGACAAGATGTATACTAAAGTATAAGATAGTATACATTGGTAAAAAGATGCCAACTAAGTTATGAAAATAGATATAGGTAAGAATATTAAACAAAAAGATGATTTTTTGTCTTTCATACCGACACGATTTCCACCTAAGGGCGGGTTTAAAGTGCCGCAAAAAATACTTTTAAAATTAGCAGAAGCGGATCGTTTAGTGGGAAAATTGGATGGTATCACGCATACTTTACCCGATGTAGATTTTTTTCTCTCTATGTTCGTTAAGAAAGATGCTGCTTCTTCAGCTCAGATAGAAGGAACAAAGGCTACAATTGTTGATGCTATCGAAATGGATGCAGGGGTTGCAGTGAAGAAAACAGACGCTGATGATATTTTATTCTATATTAAGGCGCTTGATTACGGTACGGAGAGATTAAAAGATTTTCCCTTATCCTTGCGTTTGATAAGAGAAATACATTCACAACTTATGACAGGAGCCAGATCTACACACTTTTCTGATCCCGGAGAGTTTCGTCGTTCTCAAAACTGGATAGGTGGAACATCACCTTCAAATGCATTTTTTGTCCCCCCTCCGGTTGAAAAAATGCACGAATCCTTAAATGATTTTGAGGTATTTTTAAGAGAGGAAAATAAAACTTTACCACTTATTCATATTGCACTAGTGCATGCACAGTTTGAAACAATCCACCCATTTTTAGATGGTAATGGTAGAACCGGTCGTCTTTTAATTACAATGTTGCTTTGCCACCGTAATCTATTGGAAAGACCAGTGCTTTTTCTATCCGCCTTCTTTAAAAAGCACCAAAAAATGTATTATTCGACATTACATGGATATCATGATGGTGAAGTGGATGAATGGTTAAATTTCTTTTTAGACGGAGTAGTAGATATAGCTAATGATTCTATTAGAATCTCCAAAGAAATTACTCAACTTAGAGATGATGATATGGCCAAGATACAATCTTTGGCTAGACGCGAGTCAGAAAGTGGTGTTTTAGTTTTACGTAAACTTTATACTCAACCTATCATTACAACAAGAATAATAATGGAATGGACTAAGTTTACCAGAGCTGGTGCCCAAAAATTAATTGAGCGATTTATTGCATTGGATATATTAGAAGGTAGAGAGCAAGAGGCTGCTTATGATAGAACATATATTTATAAAAAGTACGTAGATATATTTTCTGATGATTAGTTCAGAGAGTTTAATTATCCAAATAATTCTTCAACCTTGCCTGCTGCCTCTTAGAACGTAAAAAATTAGTGTATATCGCCTGAATGTGTATTCTAAAGTATAAGATAGTATTATATGTAGAGTTATGGAGAGATTTTTACCAAGAGCAGCCGCTGTTTTAGGAGTCTGGGCATTAACTCATGGGAGTGCATCTGCTCAAGGAGAAAGAATTTACACCTATGAGCGGACTACATCTCCACTAGTTCTCACTATTGATGAACTACACTCCACAGTAACTATTACTAATTTTTGTAATGAAGGTCTTTTTGAAGTTGATTGGATAAGGGAGGGACGTATGGGAGGTCCTGAGTTATTAGAATTCAGATCTATTGCAACATCATTTACTGCTGAGGGTAGGGCAGGTACAAGAAGACCTCAGCTCTTGATGGAGCCAAAACCTGATGCCGGATCACAAAGAACGATTAGCAATATATTGCCCGGAGATTACTTATTATATTTTGATCCAGATAATAATCTTGAGAGGGTTGGTAGGGTTGGGTGGGAACCAATAAAATTAACCTGTGGGCCTAATAAAAAGGCAACTTTAGAAGAAGCTATGGAACATCTGGTGGAAAGAGATAAGTTAAGAAGATTAGGATATCTTAATCCTAATTCAGGAGGTGTAGAGGATTATTATAGAGCAATTTTAGCTGGCACCCCTTAAGACTTGCCTCCTAAGTTTGTGGGAAGTACAATGGAGTAGTGAGGTTAATCTTAAAACATAAAGTCGAAATTATTCTTCTTTCAGTTCTCCTTCTTGCCTATTTTGCCCTAAGACTGCCAAATCTTACCCTCCAGCCTATTTTTGCTGATGAGGCCATATATGTCAGGTGGGCTCAGGTTATGAAAAGTGAGCCTACTTTAAGATTTTTGCCTTTATCTGACGGTAAAACCCCTCTTTTTATGTGGGTTTTAATGCCTCTTTTTAAAGTTTTTGAAGATCCTTTATTTGCAGGCAGATTTTTATCTGTAATGTCTGGGTTAGTAACTTTACTAGGAGTATATTTTCTATCCCGAAAAGTATTCAACTCAAAAGTGGCTTTTTGGGCCTCTTTAATATATGTAGTAAGCCCTTATACAGTATTTTTTGACAGGATGGCTTTGGTTGATTCTATGCTCTCTGCTTTTACTGTCTGGATAATCTATTTTGTTATCCTTCTTTCTGAAAAGGTAAGACTGGATTTGGCTATGATTCTAGGATTTTTAATGGGAGGGGCTTGGCTTACTAAAACTCCTGCTTTAGTTAATCTTTTAATTTTGCCAGTCTCTATAATTGCTTTTAAAAATCTTAAAGATACAAAAAGGTTTTTGAAGCTTTTTTTACTTTGGTCAGTTGCAGTTTTAATTGCTTTTACTATGTATAATGCCTTAAGACTTGGTCCTAATTTCCACCTTTTATCCTCAAGAAACTCTGATTATATTTTTTCTATAACAGAACTTCTTCCTAGACCCTTAGATCCCTTTATTCCTCATTTAAGAGATATTATGGATTGGTTTCCAAAACTTTTGACATATCCTATTTTAGTTTTTTGGGGGATGGGTGTTTATTTTTTAATAAAATCGAAAAACAAGTTAGCTTATGTAGTTTTCCTTTGGGCTCTTTTGCCGCTTCTCTTAAATATGACATTCTTAAGGACTTTTACTGCCAGATACTTACTTCCCTCAATTGCTCCAATGTTTATTTTTGCAGGATTTG
>MFCV01000015.1 GCA_001777015.1 Candidatus Daviesbacteria bacterium RIFCSPHIGHO2_02_FULL_36_13 | reverse complement strand
TAAAATCTTAACTTTGGACGGTAAATCCGTCTTTGCCTGGATTAATTTAAAGAATATAGGGGAAATTCTGGTTGCTTCACACAATCCTCACAAAACTGACCATATTCTTGCTCTGGGAAGATATAGAATGTATAAGGTAAAAGATGAACCAAAGTTAGTGGATCTTAACCATCTGGAACTATTTGTAGGAAATGGTAAATGGCAAGGTTATCTTTTACCTACTGGCCTGCCAGAAAATAAAAAGAAAAGAAGCCGAATAATGCCAACAAGAGAAACTATAACAGCAAGCCGTTGAAAGCACAGCTGTTTCAAGCTTTGCTTATAACAGTTGCTCCTCAAGCAAATTTAAATCCTTAATAATCATAATATTTTTACCAAAGGTTATAAATCCCTCATCTCTTAAAATTTTTATCTCCCGACTGATTGTCTCCCTACTCATCCCTGTTTGTGTAGCCAGATCTTTTTCTGCAACCTTTATCTCATATAATCTTTCTCCCAATTTTTTGCCAAAACGCTTTGCATAAATAATTAATTCTGTTACCAATCTGGAGTATGCATCACCAGACATAAGCATGCTTAGTCTCATAAAAATCCCATCTGTTCCCTTATAAACTCTACTCAGGAGGTTAAATAAAACATCAGGATTACTTTTTAGGAAGAAAACTGCTTCCTTTTGGGGAGCTCTCCATATTTCTGCATCTGTTACAGCCTCAAAATAATAAATATTAGGAGTATTATTTATTGCCCAGGACATAGGAAAAAAAGAAACAGGTTTAAAAATGTTAAGCACAATCTCCTCACCCTTTTTAGAGATACAATATTCTTTAACTCCTCCACTTTTTAAATAAAAAATGCCTGAAGGGTTATCATCAGCTCTTATTAGTATTTCTCCCTTTTTATACACTTGATGCTTAAATTTATTAAAGAAAGCATCTATTTTACTGGCTAAAACTTCATCCATAGCTATATTGTATCAAACACAGCTTCAATATTCTCTTTAAAGGATATGATTTAGATCAATAATTTTAGTTGACAAGCATCATTGTTTTAGATGATTAAGGATTGTAGGATAAATCTATGAATTCAAAAAGGTCTTTGGAATTTCTTAAAAACAATAGATTGGCAACCATAGCTACGATGTCATTGGAGGGTAATCCTCAAGCATCACTTATCTATTATGTCACTGATGACAACTTCCATATTTACATGGTGACTTCTACAGAAAGCAGAAAGATTAAGAATATTTTTAGAAAAAATAAAGTAGCTCTAGTGATTGGGCAGGAAGTTGAACCAATAGTACTTCAAATAGAAGGAGAAGCAAAAATAGTTGATGATCAAGATAAAAAAAAAGAGATTGCTAACCGTTATTTGAAACTAGCCAATGAAAGTAACCCCAAATCTATTAATTGGCCGCCAATAAGGAAAATTCCATCAGAAAGTGGTTTTATAATCGTTGAGATTATGATTACTTGGTTTAAATTCTCAGATTTTAGCAAAACAGAAAGTCTAATCATCGAAGGTATTTCTGAAAGTGATATACTAAAATAGTTAATGTCAAACAAAAAATCTGTTCATCCGTTTCATTATTCAGGTAAAAAAAATATAGTTCATAGACTTATGGATTTTGGAATTCCCTTACTTTTATTTTGGTTATTTTTCCAATTATACAACTTTGGCAAAATTTCCCCTTCAGAAATGGTTAAAACCACAGGGCTTTTATCTATATCCTTACTCGGATTAACCTTAGCAGTTGGTCCTTTATCCAGAGTTTTTCCAGCACTAGACTTTCTAAAAACTCACAGAAAAGTTTGGGGAATATTAAGTTTTGTTATAGCCTTTGTTCATGTTAGTTTAGTTTTTATCTATTTTTATAAATTTAATCTTTATAGATTCATTGATACTTCCAATCCAAAATATACAGGGATTTTATCAGGGCTTATGGCCTTAGGAATTTTAGCTTTGGTAACTTTAACTTCCACTAAAAAAGCTTTAGAAAGTTTATCTCCCAATACCTGGAAAACTATACAGACAACCAGCTATTTAGCTTTGGGCTTGGCATTAATGCATTTTTTTCTAATGGAACAGGTTGATGGAAATTTGGTTATTAAAAGGCTTTTGGGACAAATTACATTTTGGTTTTCTGCAGTTGTATTGGCTTTAAGAGTTATAATATTTTTTCTACCTTCAAAAAAATAATATGTTTAACCTGCATAATTTGCATGAAGATTATTTAAGATCAGGGCTTTTTGGAATACAGGATGGATTGGTTTCTACAACAGGTGTTGTTGTGGGAATTTCTACAGGCATTGAAGATAAAGCTATAATTATTTTGGCATCCTTGGTTGCTGTAACAGTTGAAGCATCATCCATGGCTGCAGGACAATATTCGTCTGAAAAAGCTGTTCATCAGATGGACAAATCAGGAAAACACACAGATAGCCTGATTTTAGGGGCCATAATCATGTTTTTTGGGTACTTTTTTGGAGGAATGGTACCAATTATCCCAACAATCCTTGCTGATCAACCTCAGGCAAGATATATAGCTATAATTTTTGCCTTTATAGGACTTTTTATTTTAGGATTTGTAAAAGGTCACATAGTCAAAGAAAAACCTTTAAGATCAGCTATAGAACTGTTTATAATTGGGGCAATTGCTACCTCTGTTGGATTAGTAGTAGGACACTACTTTAAAGTTTAGCGGGACCGGATAGTCTTCAGCAGGGCAAATAAAAGATTAAGCACCATATTAAAAACAAACATAAAAAGCCATCCAATTCCGGAAACTAAAACACTTAAAGATTCAACACAAATTGAACAATTCAATCTTACTCGAGAGTCATTTAGACTCTCTCCCCTTTCATTCTTAAAACAGCTGTTACGGCTTTTATAATTGCATCAGTAGTTAACCCATACTTTTTTAAAAGTTCAGCTGGCGGACCTGACTCGCCAAATGTATCTTCCATGCCAATAATTTTTACAGGAACAGGAAAATTCTGAGAGATAACCTCAGCCACAGCTCCTCCTAGTCCACCATTAATCTGATGTTCCTCAACTGTCACAATAGCTCCGCATTCTTCTGCTGCCTTTAGAATAGTATCCTTATCTATTGGCTTAATAGTGTGGCAATTTATTACTCGAACAGAAATTTTATGCATTTTAAGCTCTTTAGCTGCCAACAAGGCTTTATGAACCATTTCTCCTGTAGCAATTATTGCTACATCAGATCCTTCATGAAAAATCTGAGCTTTACCAATTTCAAAAGGAGTTTGTTCTGTTGTAATCAGGGGTACTTTTTCCCTTGAAAGTCTCAGATAACAAGGCTTATTAAGCCTAGCTATTGCTTGTGTAGCTTTTTTTGCCTCAATAGAATCAGTGGGACAGATCACTACCATATTAGGAAGAGCTCTCATTATGGCTAGATCTTCTAAAGCTTGATGGGTAGCACCATCAGGCCCAACAGAAATTCCAGCATGAGAGCCAATAATTTTTACAGGTACATCATTGTAGCAAATTGTAGTTCTTATCTGTTCCCAATTTCTACCTGGGGAAAAAGTAGCATAAGATGAGGTAAAAGGAACTTTACCCTCTTTGGCTAAACCAGCTCCAACTGTTACCAAATTTTGTTCAGCTACCCCAATTTGAAAAAATCTTTCAGGAAATTTTTTAGCAAAATCTAGCATTCTGGTAGACTCAGTAAGATCAGCACAAAGTCCAACCACATTTTCGTCAGCCTCAGCTGCTAGCACCAACCCTTCTCCAAACCCATTCCTGGAAGGAATCATCTCAATATCATCATCATATAATTTTGGATTCAAGTGCGCATCATTCATCTTTTGAGTTGAGCCAGAGCTTTTTCTGCTTCCTCCTTATTTGGTGGTTTACCGTGCCATTCATATTTATTTTCCATAAAATCTACTCCCTTGCCTGGGATGGTGTGAGCTAGGATTAGGGTAGGTTTTTCAAAAATAGTTTTAGCTTCTTCATATGCATTAATAATCTCCTCAAAATTATGTCCGTTAATTTCTATAACATGCCAATTAAAAGCCTCATATTTTTCTTTTAAACTATCCAGAGGCATAATATCTTCTGTAAACCCATCAATCTGAATATTATTTCTATCTATCAAAGCAACAAGGTTGTTAATTTTATATTTACCTGCAAACATTACAGCCTCCCAAGTATTACCTTCATCCTGCTCTCCATCAGACATCAAACAATATACTCTCCACTTTGCTTTATTTAACTTACCAGCTAAAGCCACCCCGCAAGACTGAGATAAACCCGATCCTAAAGGTCCTGAAGTTGTCTCAAGCCCTGGTAAAGCACTTCTGTGAGGATGTCCCTGAAGTCTTGATCCTAATTTTCTTAAAGTCATAAGTTCAGAGATTGGGAAAAAACCCCTATGTGCCATGGTTGCATACATAACCGGACATATGTGGCCATTTGATAAAATTAATCTGTCTCGATCAATCCAATCAGGTTTTTTTGGATCAATATTTAATACATGAAAATAAAGTGCAGTAAAGATATCTGTCATACCCAATGGTCCGCCTGTATGCCCAGATCCTGCTTCAAGCAGCATTTTTATAATATCCACCCGGATATCATTGGCTTTTTTTTCTAATTCTTTAACATCTGCATCAGAAATCATTTAAATATTAAATCCTCCCCCAGTAGGCATTCCATGTTCATGTTCTCCTCTTTTAAGCTCTTCTTCAAAATCTTTTATTGCATCCAATACGCCTTCTGGACTATCAACTATTTTATAAACCTTTTTTTCCTGTGGTCTAAGCAGCATGTTCTCTTGAATACAGCCAATAATATTGCTCCAAAACTTTCCATATAAAATCAAAGGTTTGTGGTGGCCAAAATAAAGTTTAGCCAATCCCCAGGCCATACCAAATTCTGAAATTGTTCCTGATCCTCCATTAAAAATTACATAAACCTGACCTGTTTTCATTAAAGCTAGAGTCCTTTCAACATAATTTGTAGTTTTAATTTCTTCATCAAATAAATTTTTAGGATCCTTGCCCTCAAAATTAGGAATATCCTCTGAATAAAGAGTGACGCCAATCACCTTACCTCCGCCCTCTTTAGCTCCAATAGTTGCAGCCCTCATTACTCCTGGTCCGCCACCATCAACCACCACATAGCCAGCTTCAGCCAATCTTTTGGTTACAGCTTTTACACTCTCAAAAAGCTCATCATTTTCTGATGCATCTGCATAGCCAAAAATAGCTACATTTTGTACAGTTAAAGCCTTTTTTTCTCTTGGATCAGCCATTTACAATCTCCCATAAAGTTTCTAAATTCTCATCAAAATCACCAGTAAAAAGATATGATCCTATGGCCAGGTAATCCACACCAACCTCAACCAATTGTTTGATATTTGTTTCATTGACTCCTCCATCTACTCCTATTTTTATATTTGGCATTTTTTGCTTAATATCTTTCACTTTTTGATAAGTATCTTCTCCTAACTGCTGTTTTTCCAATCCAGGATTAACCCCCATTACTAAAACAGCATCCAGTAAACTAAAATATTGATCAAGGTTCCCCGCTTCAGTGTCTGGATTTATGGATAACCCTACTTCTATATTATTATCTCTTATTTTTTTTATATACTCCAGAATATTTTGATCCTCAACTGGGATAATAATCCTGTTAACTTTAAGTTCAATTAAACCATCTATCCACTCTCCTGGATCTATAACCATAAGTTGAGCCTCAACATTAAAAGGGGGTGGATTTCTTTTAACTATCTCCAGACTAATCCCCATCTTTGGAACAAATTTGTTATCCATGAGATCAAGCTGTACCCATCCTTCAGTAAAAGAGGTACTTAATTTCAATTTTGCCAAACGGGCTTTATACTCTTCCTCTGTAGTCGAGAATAATGTAGGAATAATTTGTACCATTAATTTGAATTCTCTAACTCTGTAATCTTTTTTAATCTTCTAATGTGTCTCTCATCGCCTGAGAAAGGGGTATCCAAAAAAGCCTGAACAACTTTTTTTGCCTCCTCAACACTCATATAATCTCCTGTTAAAGATAAGATATTGGCATTATTGTGCTCCTTAGCTTTTTTGGCCATTTCTTCATTTAGGCAAAGAGCCGCTCTTATACCTTTAACTTTATTGGCAGCTATGGCTTCACCGTTACCAGAACGCCCAAGAACAATTCCCAAACTTCCGGGGTTACCCGTAACCTTTTGAGCTACAGGAATTATAAAATCAGGATAATCATCTGCTGGATCTAAACTATGTGCCCCTAAATCTTCTACTTCAATTCCTTTTTCGGAAAGATATTTCTTTATCCCTTCTTTAAATTCAAATCCGCCGTGGTCACTTCCCAAATAAATCATAGACTAATTGTATCATGATTCCTGTTGATCTAGTTTGTACTACTTGACCGAAAAGTTTTCACTTGATATAACTGTAAAGGTTATCGAAAGATAGCTTTTCAAGAAAACTCGCCTTGCGCGAGTTTTTTTGTGCTAAAATTTACACATTGCGGGTTCGTCTAATGGTAGGACACGTCCCTCTGGAGGATGGTATTGGGGTTCAAGTCCCTGACCCGCAGCCGATTTGCACAGCAAATCGCTTCGTGAGTTCTACGAGCGAAGTACTACTTTTGATGCTTGAAGAATTCTACCTGCCTTAGTCTTTTTAAAGCTTCTTCTCTAGTTTTATAAGGTCCACCTAAATTTCTTTTAGTTTTTTTAGATATGACAAAATATCCTTCTTTTTTCTTAACAATCATATGTTAATAATAACTTAAAAAAATTATTTTGGAAATCTTTTGAGACCTAGTCCTACTGCTATTGCTCCTGCAGAAAAGACAAACATAAGACTTGCAGGAAAAGCTGTATTTGGCAAGGTAGTAACATCCTGTAAGTTTCTTTCTACAATCAGGTTGTAAGCAGAAGGATTAGCAGATGGGGAGGCAGAAGGCTCAACTATTTGAACTTGAGAATCTTTGATAACTGCAGGTTTGGAAAATTTTCCTGCTATTAAAAAGTAGCCAATTGCTAAAGCTGCCAATATCAGCCCTACAGTCATTACTCTAAGCCACTTAGGATCATTCATGCCTGAGAATATACCATTAATATGGTCACTATGCAATATGTTGTATGGATTCTCTTACCCGGTTAATAGTCTCCTCTTCTCCTAATATTTGAAGACTCTCGAAAAGAGGAGGAGTAACAGTCTGACCTGAAACAGCCACTCTAATAAGTTGAAACATCTGACTAGCTGAAATTTTTAAGTCTTCTGCCAGTTTTCTAAAAGTATCTTCAAATAATTTAGCCTCCCAAGGCTTTTTCATCTCCTCCATAGTTTTCAAAGTTTTTTCCAAAGACTCCTTTAAATTTTTGATATTTAGTTTATTAAATACTTCTTTTTCATATTCAGGCTTTTCAAAAAGAAAATCAGTTAGAGGTACAAAATCTGATAATTTTTTAATTCTTTCTTTAATAAGTGGCACTATCTTCCTTAGCTCTTCTTCTGTTGGATGATCCGACTTCGCTAAAGCTCCGCCGGACAAGTCCACCAAAAATTCCTGCAATCTTTTGGTCAGTTCTTCATTACTC
>MFCV01000014.1 GCA_001777015.1 Candidatus Daviesbacteria bacterium RIFCSPHIGHO2_02_FULL_36_13 | reverse complement strand
CTTTATTCTCAGTTGGTGTTGAGAATATTTCCTGAAAACAAAAAATATCAGTATCTTCGGCTTTTTCCTCTATAAATTTTTTAAGGGCATCAATCTGTTTGCCTCCCCAGGTATTTAGAGAAATAATTTGCATATTGGTATAATACAACATATACGATAATATTTTCGGGGTGTAGTTCATCGGTAGAACGCTCGGCTGGGGGGCGAGAAGTAGGAGGTCCAATTCCTCTCGCCCCGACCCTTCTTTTTATGTATCCATACATCCAAACAGTGAGAAAATTGGGGTATTGACATTCGGTTAATATTTGGTAAATTAAGATTATGACACAAAACGGTGAGGCAATTGCTAACGCTAAAAAATCTGCAATATCCGCAGCTATGGCTCAGATCCAAAAACAATACGGCACAGGTTCCATAATGAGACTTGGAGAGAGAGCAGAGAAGATGACTACTCAGGTAATTTCTACAGGTTCTATAGCTTTGGATTTAGCTTTAGGTGTTGGCGGATTGCCCAAGGGTAGGATTGTTGAGATTTATGGCCCAGAAGCTTCTGGTAAAACTTCTATTTGTCTGCATGTTATAGCAGAGGCTCAGAAAAAAGGTGGAGTTGCCGCCTTCATTGATGCAGAACATGCCTTAGATCCTCAAAGAGCACAAAAAATTGGTGTTAACTTAGATGAACTTCTAATATCTCAGCCAGACACTGGTGAGCAGGGTCTGGAAATTGCAGAATCTTTAATTAGATCCGGAGGGATTGATGTTTTGGTCATAGATTCTGTAGCAGCTTTAGTGCCAAGAGCAGAAATTGAAGGAGAGATGGGTGATTCTGTAATGGGTATGCAGGCCCGTTTAATGTCTCAGGCTCTTAGGAAGCTGACTGCTGCTATTTCTCAAACAAACACGATTGTTATTTTTACAAATCAATTAAGACAAAAAATTGGAGTAATGTTTGGAAATCCAGAAACCACCACTGGTGGAATGGCTTTAAAATTCTATGCTTCAGTGAGATTAGATATTAGAAAAATTGAAAATATTAAAGATGGAGATATGGTGGTGGGAAGTAGACACAGAGTAAAGGTTGTAAAAAATAAGATGGCTCCCCCATTTAGGATTGCAGAGTTCGATATGAATGAGGAAGGAGTTTCACACGAAGGTGAACTTTTAGATGTGGGAATAGAGCTGGGAATATTAACAAAGAGTGGAGCCTTTATTAAATGGGAAGAAAAATTAATTGGACAAGGAAGAGCAGCAGCATCTTTATTTCTTAAAGAAAACAAAAAAGAAGCAGAAAAATTAGAAAAAGAAGTTAGAGAAGCTTGGGGAAAACCAAAGATAGGTAAAGAAAAAATTGTAGTTGGAGAAGATGAAGAATCAGCTGGAGCTGGTGCAGTTGAAGAAGCAGTATAGTTATATAATTGTTTTGTGAAGATTACTTCAGTAGAACCCCAAAAGAAAAATCGCAAACGCTTTAATATTTTTTTAGATGGTACCTTTGCCTTTGGGGCAGATGAAGATTTAGTTGTAGATCACCGCTTAGTTATTGGAAAAGAAATTAATCCTCCTGATTTAGAAAAAATCCTGAAAGAAACAGAAGTTGGGAAATTAATGGAAAGAATGTATGGACTTTTTAATATCCGCGCAAGAAGCGAAAAAGAAATAAAAGATTATTTTAGAATGTTATCTTTTAAGAGAAAAGTGAAGGGTGATGAAGAAATTTCCAATATGGTTGTGGACAATATAATTGAAAAATTAATAAAGAAAAGTATGGTTGATGATTTAATTTTTGCCAGATCCTGGATGGAAGCCAGAAGTAAGAAGTATGGAATAAATAGAATCAAACAGGAACTTTACAAGAAGGGAATTAATAGGGAAATTATTGACCAACTATTCGGTGAGGAAGGATTGGAAAATGTGGAAGGGGTTGCCCAAAAACTTTTAGATAAAAAGATAGAGAGATGGAAAAATTTAAAGCCAATGGAATTTAAGAAAAAAGCCTATGATTTTCTTCTTAGAAGAGGGTTTGAATATGAACTTGTTAAAGGAATTGTTGAAAAAGAACTCAAAAAAAGGTAGAATATCAATATATGAAAGAGGTAATTACTAATGCAGCGAACGTTCGGTTCTAAGCCACCAACTCCAGGTGGTTCTTCCTCAAATACTGATTCAACAGAACTTGCTAAAAGAGAAGGTGTCTTAGAAGAAAGAGAAAGACAAATTGCTGAAAAGCAAAAATTGGTTGATGATAAATTAGAACAGCTTGATAAAACCAGAAAAGATTTACTTGAGAAGCTTGAGAAGTCTTCCAAGATGGATGCTGATGAAGCAAAGAAAATTCTTTTAGAAAACCTAGACAGAGAACTAGCCGCAGAAATTTCCAAAAAAGTCAGAGAAGCAGAAGATGAAATAAAGCTTCAAGCTGATGAGAAAGCTAAACAAATTTTAGCTGATGCCATGATACACGGTGTAACAGACTATATTTCTGAGTTTACAACTTCCAGAGTAAAACTTGCTGATGAAGAAATGAAGGGAAGGATTATTGGAAAAGAAGGAAGAAATGTTAGAACTTTTGAACAAGCCACTGGTGTTGATGTTGTTATGGATGATGAAATTCCTGATAGTTTAGTGCTCTCCTCTTTCGATCCAATCAGGCGTGAAATTGCCAGAGTTTCTTTAGAGAGACTTATTGAAGATGGAAGAATTCAACCTCAAAGAATAGAGGAGATTGTAGAAAAAACTAAAGAAGACATTGAAAGGATTATGTTGGCGGCAGGAGAAAAACTTTGTGCTGATGTTGGAGTTTTTAATTTGCCTGCAGATTTAATAGCCTTAATGGGCAGATTTAAATATAGATATTCTTTTGGACAAAATTTAATTCAGCATTCTCAGGAAGTAGCTCAGATTAGTATGGCTTTAGCTCAGATGATTGGAGCAGATGTTAATGTTGTTAGAGTGGGAGGAGTTTTACATGATATTGGAAAAATAATTACAGAGGAAGATGAAGGGACACATGTTGATAAAGGGGTGCAAATTGCCAAAAAATTTGAACTTCCGGAAAAAGTTATTAATTGTATTGCAGAACATCACGAGGATAAACCATTTTCTTCTGTAGAGTCAATCATAGTTGCTATTGCTGATTCTATTTCCGGCGGAAGGTCTGGAGCTAGACATGAAAATGTCCAGGATTATATAAAGAGAATGGTTGATATTGAAAAAATTGCCACCTCTTTTGAACAGGTGGAAAGAGCTTTTGCTGTTCAGGCAGGCAGAGAAGTAAGAGTTATTGTTATCCCTGAAAAAATATCAGATGAAGAGCTGCCAAAGTTAGTTCATGATATTGCCGTAAGGATTTCAAAAGAAGTTATGGTCCCAGGAGCTGTTAAAATTACAGCTATCAGAGAAGTCAGGGCTACAGAATCCACAATAACCACCCCCTCATAGTTTGGGTCTTTACATCCGCCTAAACATCTGATAATTTAGTTCCATGACGAAAAATGAACTAATTGAAAAAGTTGCTAAAAAAGCAAATCTTACCAAAAGAGCTTCAGCTGATGCAGTTAATTCCACATTTAATTTAATAAAAGACGGACTTGTTCGCGGAGAGAAAGTTGTTATTACAGGTTTCGGAACTTTTCTTATAAGATCAAGGGCAGCAAGGCGTGGAAGAAATCCTCAAACTGGTGAAACAATACAGATTCCTAACAAAAAAACTCCGGGTTTCACAGCAGGCAAAACCCTCAAAAGATTAATCAGATAGTTGACTCCCCTATTTGATATGCGATACTATGTATCCATACATGTTTGAGCGAAGCTCCTCATGTGAATATGAGTAAACCAAAGGATAGTAGTAATATAAAAGTTCCAGATAATGTTATTTTAGAGATTTTGACTTCCTCTGAGCTTAGGATGCTTAAAAACCGTTGGAAAATTATTAACCTCCTTCAGGAAGGTTTATCAATAAGAAGTATTGCTAAAGAGGTTAGTGTTGGGACAGATACTGTTGTTAGAGTTGCCAGAATGATAGAAAAAGGTAATTTACGAAAGCTTTTGGAAAAGCAGGAATTCAAAAATAGAATCAAGACTAATACTCCCTGGATCTTTGGTAAATCAAACTCCTAATTAAAGGGATTTTTAGAAAGATTAATACTGAAAAAATACTCATTAAAGTTTTTGGGAAGGTGGATTGCTGTTAAAAAAGGATATAGTAATATAAAGTTTAAAATAATAAGCATTATAAGTAGAATAACAAGTTTTTTGCTCCTGTTTTCTTTTAAACCTTCATTAAGTTGATATCCTAAAGCTAAAGATAAAAATGGAACAGAGGGAGCAAAGTGATACAAAAACATAATCCTTGGTGAAAAAGCCCACGGCAACCAAAAAACTAAAAAACCTAAAACTATAATGAGAAGATTTAAGGATCTTTTTTTAAAACTCTCCCATGCTGTCAAAAATATTGTTGTAAATCCAACCCAAAAAACAACCGGATTACCTGAGGCAAAAATATTACCAATTTTTTCATTTTGATAATCAACAAAATACCAAACAGGATATAAATTCAAAGGCCAGGACCACCAGGGTGATGAATAAGTGTGAGTTGCTTTAAGATTTGTGTGGTACCACCACATTTGTTTATGAAGTTCTATAAATTGATTAAAATCATGTCCTTGTAAAAAGAATGGAAGATAGGTACATAGATAAACTAAAGGCGGAATAAATATAAAGCATAAAATTTGAAAAGGTTGAAGTCTAAAGAGAAGTAAGGGTAAAAACAATAGGTATATGTAAACTGCTGTCCATTTGCTTGCCATGGCTAGTCCTAAAATTAAAGCAGAAAAGAAATATTTTTTTTGCAGAAATAAAAGGAGGCTTAGGAGTATAAAGGTTATAAAATAAATATCATTCATTCCTGTTCTGCTTTGTACAAAATTTAATCCGTCTAGTGAGAAAATAAATGCAGCAATAAGAGAGGGTGTCGTATTGTTGAATAATTTTTTCCCAAGAAGATAGACAAGAAAAATAGAAAAGATTCCAAGTATTACTCCAGGTAATCTATAAGCCCACGGGCTATCTGTTTTTAATACAAACATAGAGGCCGCCATAATTTCTTTAGCTAAAGGAGGATGAGTCCATTCATAAGCAACACCAGGAGGTGGAGTTGTCCACCACTCCCAAGCCTCTTTGTGTCCCTGCAAATATTCTTTAGCAGTAAAGGCATGGTAAACCTCATCAAAAACATAAGTGTTGGGGAAATCCAATCGATATAATCTTAAGGATGCTGCGATAAGCAGAATTAAGATTAATAGATGTTTACCTTTAAGCTTTTTTAGGAACATATGGTAGTTTAATTAAAACATAAGAAATAATTATAAAGATAATAGTAGAAATTATCGATAAAGCCTTTTCATTGCTTTTTAGAAAATCATAAAAATGAGGATTATATAAAAGTTGAGGCATTCTTAAATAAATTTCATTATAGTAAACATAAACATAATACAAATTAAGAAGATGAATAAAGCTTAAAAAAGTTGTAAGGATTAATATTATTTTTGATTTAAAAATCCCAGCAAGAAATATTAAAAAAATGAATGATGGATAGAGATATCTCTCATGAACCCTAGTGGGAAGGAAGTAAAAACCTAAAAATGCTAAAGCAGCCAGTGAATAAACAGAGATATGCTTCTTAGAATAAAAATAGATAATCATAATCCAGTATCCTGTCAATAATAGATAGCCCCAGATTTGGAAACTTAGATTATTCCACATACTACTATCAGGTATCCAAAAACCAAACATACCCCAGAAATTATATGCAAAAAGAGAGTTATAACTATATTGACTTGCTGTATTAAAAATTAATATTGGAAGCTCTGTAAAGGGATTTTTTGTAAATAATGGGAAAGATATTAAAAAGACAGTGAGTAAAAATATAAAAGAATATTGAGCCATCTTTTTAACATTAAAATTTTTTATTTGAAATAAAACTAATAAAGGAAAAAGGGCTATTGTCTGAGGTTTTATTAAAAGTGATATTGCCAGAAAAAAAGAGGAAAGTAATAGTCTTTTTTTATCCAAATAATAAATTGACAAAAAGAGAAATAGTGAAAGAACACTATCTATCTGTCCCCAAATTGAGCTATTAAAAATAAAAGCAGGATTTAAAAAAATTAGACCAGAACATAATATTGCAAAAAATGTACCAGATTTTTTTGTTAATGTTTTAAAAACTAATATGCCCAAAATTACCTCACTTAAAATTGCAGGAAGTTTAAGCAATAAAAAGAATGTTTTATCATCGGGTAAAAATAAATTTCGAAGATATCCTAAAAAACTTAAGATATATAAGTAACCTGGGGTATAATCGCTAAAATAATTTGCAGCATAAAAATTTGAAAATCCAACCTCATTTAATCTTAATGACCAAGAAAACCAGGAAGAAACATCAATTTGAAAACCAGGTAAAAAGGCTAAGAATAATCTTGTAATAGTTCCCAGAGTTGCTAATAAGGCAATTATTCTATTTTCTGACATAAATATAATTTTCATTTTTAGAATAAATAAGATTAAAATCCTCCTTGATTTTATCTAGTACCTCTTTTTGTAAGAATCTGAGCATAAAAGGTTCTACCAAGACAGTATTGCTATTTTTTATAACATCCAGGTATTGAGTCTGATCTAAATTAGTTCCCAATACTTGAAAATAGCGCATATCTGCTACAAAGTAATGATATGTTAACTCCTTTTTAGAATATAAACCATAGATCGGTTCAAAGGTAAAAAGGGGTTTAGGAGTTGTTTTTAAAATATCAACAGTTTCAAAAAAATCTGGGGTTCTCATAGTTATTAGGGTAGCTTTTAAATAATTGTATGAAGAGAAATAAACACTTAATATGCAAATAATGACAATTAAAAATTTTCCAAATTTTATTTTCAAAAAAAAGGAAAATAGGAAACTTGAGCTTATAGAAAATCCTACTGCTAAAATTGTTAGGTAATGATTATAAAAAGATTTACCCCCAAACATTACAAAAATTAAGCTCAAAATATTAAATAGTCCAAAAGATCTGTACTCCTTTTTAACTATTAAAGATCCCAGTAAACCAAAAACTAATATTGGCCAACTAGTTGCAAAGGCATAGTCAAAAATCCAATCCATTCTTGTCCAGTAGCCTAAAAAGGGGCGATTGAGGTGATATCCGATTAGGTTAGTATAGCCATTCGGAATAAGAAAAATTGCTGTATACCCCAGGAGAGAAATTCCAAGAAATATCCTTAAAAAGGATAGATTCTCTCTGATAAATTTTCTCAGAGAAATTAAAAGCGCAATTGATATAAGAAAATTAGAGATTAAGGTTAAAGAAAAAATTCCAAGTAGAAAAGCAGAAATTTTCGGTTTTTTAAAAATATAGATAAAAAATAAACTGAAGGAAAGTAAAGGCAGTGAGGCCTGACGTAGTGCAAAAGAGTGAGCTTCCCATTGAACCAGTTCTGAAAAAGTACTAAATAAGATAACTGAAAAAGATGAAAGTAAAATACTCCCTGTAAATTTTTTGGTTATAAAATATATAGGGATAATAGATAAAAATCCCCAAATTATATATAGAAAATTGAACGATTTTATATCAAAATTTACTAAAGATAAAACACCGGAGAAAAAATAGAGAAGGTAAGGGGGTTGAGC
>MFCV01000013.1:12125-14259 GCA_001777015.1 Candidatus Daviesbacteria bacterium RIFCSPHIGHO2_02_FULL_36_13 | reverse complement strand
TAGCTGACTTAAGTGCCTTGTCCTTAAGGTGCATAGGTATTCCATAAAAGGCAAAGGCTTTTACAACTCTGCCTTTACTAAAAAGACAAATAACATCGTGGCTGGATACATCTTCATCAAGAACAGGT
Source organism: Candidatus Daviesbacteria bacterium RIFCSPHIGHO2_02_FULL_36_13 (assembly GCA_001777015.1). Lineage (GTDB taxonomy): Bacteria > Patescibacteriota > Microgenomatia > Daviesbacterales > UBA10151 > 2-02-FULL-36-13. Next base: position 14,131 of record MFCV01000013.1, on the reverse strand, counting down.
GCTTGTGGGTGTTCGGGGACTTTAAACATTTGCGGCATATGAAAATGATCGTCAATAAGAGGACCGGAATAATAAGGAGTATTATTAAATGCTCTTTGGAGGGTAGTAGCGGGACAAGGTTCAACCTTTTTAGCTGTTTTATCAGGAGAAAAGTTTGGAGGCTGATCTCTAAAAAAAAAGAAGCCTCCCCCACCAAGAACTAGAGCAATAACAATGATAATAGGTAGGATGGCAAAACCTTTTTGGGGCATTAATTTAATTGTAGCACATAATTATATTACTTGACCTTGAAGCAGATGGTCTTGAGTGTATAATTCTTCCCAATCTATCTCTATCAGAGATGATCCTCTCTTTATTAGTTGTAATAGTGGAATACAAATACCGTATTTTCAAGATGACATAGGGAAAATTATAACAGACTTACTGCAAATACTGTTTAACTTTATTGACCATTTCTACTAAAGTAATATCTGATTTAGTAAAATAATCAACAGCCCCAAGCTGTTTAGCCTTTTCTATATCTTCTTGTTGACCCAAGTTAGAAGCCACAATAACAGGTATTTTAATATTTAATCTTTTTAGCTCTGAAAAAACAAAATAGCCATCTTTTTTAGGCATAACTAAATCTAAAATTATTAGATCAAAGCTTTCTTTAGAGAGTATCTCGAGGGCACTTTCACCATCAAACGAAACAGAAGTCTGATAACCTGCAGAATTTAATTTTAAACTCATCACCCGGGCAAGAGGTTTTTCATCTTCAACGATTAAAATTTTTTTCATGCTATATTCACCCCCAGCTTTTCTTTGACTATTTTAACAACATCTTCAAGTTTAACATTGGCTTTTATTAGATAACTTTCTGCCCCGGCCTCTATTCCTTCAAGTATTTTAGAAGTATCACCTAAATTACTAAGTAAAATAACGGGAATATTTTTACTCAATGGGTTTACTTTAAGTTTTTCCAACATTTCCATTCCATCCATACCAGGCATAATAATATCAAGCAATATTAAATCAGGATGCTCCTCAAGAGCCACATTTAGCCCCACTAGCCCGTCTTTTGCCTCAAGGGTAGAAAATCCCTCCCTGGTTAATCTATCTGCCAGCGCCTTAAGTAAGGGAATTTCATCTTCAACGATTAAAATTTTTTTCATAATTTTGCCAAAAATTTCAAGCTCTGCTTATTTTTCCAGTCCTTTCTGACCAACTTTCGCCTTCATACCTGATAAAGAAATTGTAACATAAAATATTGATCCTTTTCCTACTTCCGAATCAAGTCTTATGCTACCGCCAAAGGCATCTATAATCTGCTTCACAAGATAGAGGCCAAGACCGTTACCATCTACCATGATTTCGTGGGCATTATCAGCACGGAAGAATTTTTCAAAAATCCGGCCTTGTACCTCTTTGGGTATTCCTATTCCGTTATCTTTCACAGAAATCGTATATTCTTTTGGACTAACAGCCAGGGACACTATTACCTGACCTGCTTTCCCAACTGATGAGTATTGGATAGCATTAGTTAAAAGATTACTAATAACTTGTCTTAGCAATACCTGATCAACATTCACTTCCGGAAGTTTTTCGGGAAGTTTAAATAATAGATGACAACCCATTTCTAAAACCAGTGGTTGAAGTTCTTTACAGACCTCCTGGATAAAAGCCTTAAGATCTGTGGGAACAGGTTCAATTTTTAGCCGTCCTGTTTCCAAACGGGAAACATTTAGAAGATCATTTAACAAATCAACCATTCGCCGGCTGCCTTTATAAATCTCTAGGAAATATTCCTTCTGTTTATCGTTTAATACCCCTACATCTTTGTCCTGTAACATCTCGATGTACCAATTAATAGCTGTCAGTGGTGTACGGAGCTGGTGGCTGGCTAAAGATACAAACTCACTTTTTGCTTTATCAATTTCTTTTTCTTTGGTCATATCCCTAAATACGGCAATTGCTCCTGTTATTTTCCCATTAATTTTAATAGGAGAAACTATAATTCCAATCGG
>MFCV01000013.1:7939-12101 GCA_001777015.1 Candidatus Daviesbacteria bacterium RIFCSPHIGHO2_02_FULL_36_13 | reverse complement strand
GTATTAGGTTTCCCTGCTCGTCCTCCAAAGGAAGGGAGTTAATCACCCTACCAATCAGGCTTAATGCTTTCCAGGCAAGAATTTCTTCTCCTTTTTTGTTTAAAAACAGGACTTTCCGCTGACTATCAATTGCCAGCACTCCTTCACCAATATTTTCCAAAATTGCCTCATCCTTGACCTTTTCTTCCTCTAACTTGACTTTAACACTTTCCAAATCCTCCATTATATTAACCATCGCTTCTTTTGACTCTTCCAGTCCCTTATTGCTTTCCAGCAATTTTGTCTCCACAATCTTTTTTTCAGTAATGTCTCGCTCTAGGCCTATGAAAAATAATATATTGTTGTTTTTATCCAATACCGGTGTTATTCTAGCGTCTGCTACGTATTCTTCGCCATTTTTACGCTTATTAGTAATTTGTCCTTCAAATTCTTTTTTGTCTGTCTTAATTACCTTCCACATTTTTTCATAAAACTCCTTGGGCATTCTTTTACCCCAAAGCGATGGCCGGTTACCAATCATTTCACTTTTTAAGTATCCTGTTAACTTTTCCGCAGCTTTATTTACATACAAAATAACTCCATCCAGATTTGTGATAATTACATGATCAGAAACATTCTCAAGCGTCAGAGCCTGCAAATTGATTCTTTCGATCTGCTTATAAATAACCGATCTAAAAAGAGTAAAGAATAATACTGACGTTGCTATTGAAAAAGAGGCTATGGCAATTAAAAGAATCGTCTGTGTTTCTTTGATACGGACATTAACATCATCCAGTTTGAAATAGGCCTCAATAACACCACTGGGTACGCTCTCATCGGCAAATGTAATCGGGACATATACTTCCAGCAGTTGCTTATAACCCTGCTCGGATACATTCTCCGGTTTCACTTTTTGCCCTATTTCAGTAACCACCTCTCCCCTAAGAGCCTCTTTAAATTCTTCGTTATCAGGAAACCGTTGACCGACAATTGACTGATCATCGGAAAAAATTACTTTACCGGAGTAATCCCAAACTTTGATCCTGATTGTCTCATTGGTTTTTACTTTTTCATAAAAATCCCTAAAAACATTCTCAGCATGCACAGAATCTCTCAGAGAAAAATCTGCCGGTTTTAAATCTTTGGCTTCAGAGGTAATAGCACTTGAAACGGCTACTTTTGCCCGGTTGATAAATGAGTTTTGAATTATACTGTTTGAAGCAAAAATAAGCACAACTGCTAAAACAGCAAATATTATAGCTGTCAGAATATAAAATCTAACAAGAGTAGAGAGTTTGTTAAGCATTTCTTACCTGGATTTTTTAAGTCTTTCGATCTCTTTTTTAAGCTCTATCATTTTTAACTCTCTCCCCACCATAATTTTATTAACCCTTTCTAATTCCTTAACCCTCTCTTCAAGCTCTGCAGTCCGCCTGGCTACCAAAACCTCAAGATTTTTAGCATGCTCTGCCAGTTTTATCTCAATATTCCTTTTTTCTGTCACATCCTCCATTGCCATTAAAATCATTGGGCTTAAAACAATTATTGGTTTTGCATCTTGCTGATAGATCCGGCGGGCATTAAGGAGCATAATCTTTTTACCAATATTTGGAAAATCATGTTCTACCTCAAAATTCTTAAAAAAAGTTTGTTTGGGGAGAATTTCCTCCAAAAGCTCTTTTAACTTCGGAATATTCCACTGACCATCACCTAAATCATAAATGAGTTGCTTTTCTGTCTCATTAGATAATACTTTAAAGGTATCATAGAAAGCTTCATTTGCTGTTATCACCCGAAGATTTGCGTCAAGAATTAAAAATGGTTCTCTGGCTGTATCTACAACAGTTTTAATGTAAGTCCAGGTAGTTTCCCACATTTTTTGGGATATGTCATTGTCTGATTGGACTTGTCCTGCTTTCATAAATTTCACCTCCTTCCTGACTTCTTCATTTATTTAACTTCAAGTCTTTTTTTTCGCAATCACAAAGATGTGTATGAGGAAAGGCGATGATGTTATATTCACCGCATCTTAGACACTTTATTTCCAACTCCGAATCCAGTTTTGCTACACCTAACAGCTTTTGACAATGCTTGCAGCGATAGTCCAGCTTACTTGTAGAAGTAGCCATATTAAAATTGCTCCGTTCGTTTTTTCATAAAAAAGCCCGAAATACCACCTGCATTCCGAGCTTCTAGAGCTTCTTTAATATAGGCAAAAACGCTTCAATTAAAGCGATTGCTTTTTGATCAATTTTTTTTCAGCAGTTTTGGTCTCTGTGCCAATAAAAAATTTGGGATTACCTTTTTCATCAAGGATAGGAGAAATACGCAAAGTTACCTCATAGAGCTGGCCATTTTTCTTTTTATTGATAACCGTAACGATTGCGATCTGTTTTTCAACTTTTATCTTGTGCCACAACTCTTTATAGAATGTTTCCGACATCTGGCCTCCCCAAAGTGATGGCCTCGCTCCAATAATTTCTGTGATACTATAGCCAGTAAGATCTGCGAGCGCTTTATTCCCGTAAAGAATGACGCCATCTATATCAGTAATCATAATTTGATCAGTTTCATCGTCAAAGAAAAAATTGATTTGTTTACAGCGGCTGCATTTAATTTCAACAGCCGGTGAACCCAACTCCCCGATTGCAAGCAACTTATTACATTTAATACATCTATATTCAACATGATTATTATTATTTTTCATCAAAAAAGCCCGAAATACCACCTGCATTCCGAGCTTCTAGAGCTTCCCTATTTTAGAATACCACGAATTATCTCGTAACGCTAACGGTAGCTCCTTGTTCTGCACCGGGAGCATTAACGGTTATTCGCCCATTAGCTGATTTAACAACTTTGTAACAGACACCGTTGGCATCGCACCCGCCACTGGGATCAGCTGGCATGGAAGTAATATATTTTTCACTATTTGTTAGAACCGATAAATCTATTAGACTTGTACAGGTTCCTCCTGTTTTACAGATTTCTGTGGCTGTAGTTGTTATAGAAGAAGGAAGGGTTCCATTATTATCAATAGTGTATTGGTAAACTGCATTTAGGATCGTGTTTACATCTACTCTTCTTTGAGCATTTCTGGTATCTCCAAGCTGTTTATTGGGATTGAGAGCCAAAATAACAATTCCTGCTAAAATGGCAATGGCAGCCACAACCAGCAGGATTTCCAGGAGGGTGAATCCTCTCTCTCTCTCATTGGGCAGTAGTTTTTTCATACTTTAATTTATCATAACATTAATTAAAATTCTGTTCAAAGTCAATCAAAAATCCGCTACTTCCTGCCAGGAAGTGATATTTATGTCCGGTGTGATTTTATCAATCATCACCTTGACCTTTCTGACAACAGTTCCCACTGTTGACGTTGATGTTATCTGGCGGTTTTGACCACCTGTTGAAGTTACTGTAAACTCGCATGTTCCCTGACCTAAACTTAAAGATCCCGAACCGGTGAAAGGGATTGAATCTTGAATTTGCTGGAGGGCTTCCTCTAAACATGCATTACTTAGTGCTTTCGCTTGATTTGACTGTTCTAAAGCAAAACTGAATTTAGAAAAACCTAATCCTAAAAGTATTAGCGAGCCTGCCACTACCCCACCAATAGTTACTAAAAATAAGGTACTAAGCAATGTAATATAGCCTTTTTGATTTATCATATCCTTAAGTCTGCCGATCCATAAAAAGTTTTTGCAAAATCATATTCATTTCTGCCAGAAGAATTAGTATAAGTTACTGTAAAACTAACCCTGATAATGTTTGGTGTATCAGTCATTGACAGATTTTGAAAATTTAGATTAGAAACTGTTATTCTTGAAGATGTTAAATTTATAGTTGCACCTGCTCCCTCTTTGATTCGGACTGCCCCGGATGATAAATCAAAAACAGTCGGACTGCTCGCTCCGTCTGTAACCACTAAAGATAGTGATGCTGCGCTATTTCCTATGGTTGGAGAATTAATTAAAGTCCCATTTCTAACAGTTTGGGTAATCAGTGCCATAACCTGAGCTCCTTCCTGTTCAACTTCAGCTATAGTTTGATTTTTAACTCTTGATTCAAGAGTAAATCGCAACATAGAAGCTGTGGTAAAAACAATTATTGAAGCAACGGCTATATATAGCAATAACTCAATCAGAGTGAAACCATTACCTTTTTTCATATTTTATGGTTTACA
>MFCV01000013.1:1270-7834 GCA_001777015.1 Candidatus Daviesbacteria bacterium RIFCSPHIGHO2_02_FULL_36_13 | reverse complement strand
AACCGTATCTTGCCAATTGGTCAAATAGGTGGTGGTTGACACAGAACCTGCTCTTTGAGGATTCTGCTGCCAGGTAACTGTTGAGGTGACCTGTTTACGGCTAGCGTCAACGGAGGTAACTATTAGCTGTCTGGTAAATTCACCTGTTGTATCTGATGACCCAGAAAAAACCCATTGATTACTTGAGATAGCAAGACCATATGTACCTGCTGCAAGGTTACCAAAACTGCTGTCTCTAATATTTCTAGCTGCTTCTAAACCTTCCTCTGCTAAAAATGTAGCCCTGGTCCTTTGTCCAGCTATTGCAGTACTTTGAGATCCATAGCTATATGCTCCCATAAAAGCTGTCACAATTAAAATCAAGATGGCTGCAGACAGAAGAGCTTCTATATTAGAAAAACCTTTGGAATTCATATTAATAATCCAATTGTCCTTTCGAACCAATAGTAATATTTTGGACTTCGCTGTTGGTGTTAGTTAAAGTAAGCGTACCTGTGGTATTGGGAATTCCTAAAAGTTTAGAAAAAACGACCTCTGTTACTCCCGTTGGAGTCACGTTACCATTTAATGAATAGTCCTCATCAAAATTAATATCTCTCCCGGCATAACTTGCTCCTTTAAAAAGACTTATACCGCTGGTCTGCAATTTAACTCCCCAGGTATTATCTCCGTCTACTGTTTGAGATAGAACTTGAGCTCTTCTTAAAGTTTGCAAAGTGGTATTTGTGGCCACATCCAAATCGTTTTTAACTTGAAGGTTAGAATAAACAGGAATGGCAATTGCAGCTAAAATTGTAATTGTGGCAATTACCAATAATAATTCTAACAAAGTAAATCCACGCATATCATTAAGAATTAAACCCTCCAATCAAGCTGTAGATCGGCAGAATTACGGCTAAAGCCACAAAAAGTACCCCCAGCCAAATAATAATCAAAAGAACCGGCTCCATATAAACTACCAAATTCTTAGTACTAATTTCCAACTTTCCTTCAAAATTTTGGCCAAGATTAATGAGTACCTCTGGTAATCTGCCAGATCTTTCTGAAGTTATAATAATTTGCTGTATAGGTGCTGGTATAAGTTTGTTGATGCCTTTATATAATTTGAAGCTGCTTTCAAAAGAGTTACCCTGGTCAATACTTTTTTCTAAGCTTAAATAGAATTTTTGATAAGCTATGGTGGTTGTTGCTGATGCCAACGAACTTATGGCATCGGTAACTATGAGTCCTGCTGTTAGTAGCTCACCTAAAATAAAACCCAGTCTAGCAAGTTCAGTCTCCATTATAATCTTACCGATACCCGGAAGCCGCATTAATAAAGATTGTCCGATGAATTTTGTTTTCTTGGCAAAAAACAGGCAATATACAGCTAGAATAATTAAAACAGTTAAAGATGGAATAAATATTATGCCAAAATCTCCTAAAAACTTTCCTACGGAAATTAAAATTTTAGTGATCAGAGGAAGTTCTACTTTAAGTTGAGAGAAAACTAAACTTAACCTTGGCAGTAAAAACCAGGATATACTAATTCCTATTATAAGTGTCAGAGAAAAAACAATCACCGGATAAATCATGGCAGATTGAAGTTTCGAAGCGAATTCTCTCTCTTTTTGTTGCTCTGTAACAACCATTTTTAAATTCTCAGGTAACCTGCCAGATTCTTCCCCGAGTCTTATTAAAGTTGTAATGTGAGCTGGTAGTAACTTACTCTTTTCGAGAGCTTTCCAAAGCTGTGAGCCGGCATTTATTTCTTGCTCCAAATTTTGGAAAATTTTAAGCATTTTTTTGGAATGGGTTTCCTGTATAAGAGATGCAATGGCCGAAGACACATCAATGCCTGAAGTAATCATTACAGCCAGATTTTCTAAAAAATTGTCTTTCTCCTCAGCAGCAAACATTTTTAGCTGCGGGGTGAAGCTACCCGCAATACCTCCTCAATAGTAGTGATACCAGCTTTGACTTTTTCCATCCCATCTTCAAATAACCCTTTAGATCCATTTTCTTTAGCCAGCTTCCAAATTTGATCAACAGATGGTTTTTGCATTATCAGCTCTTTCATATTCTGAGAAACTTGGATAAATTCAAAAATGGCAGTTCTGCCTTTATAACCAGTATTTTTACAGACTGGGCAGCCTTTACCCTTATACAGGGTAATTGATTCATCAATAAAATGATTTTTTAGATTAGGAAAGTAAGTTTGTATATAATCTCTAGGGTAAGATTGGCTCATTTTGCATGATTGGCAGATGGTACGTATTAACCTTTGGGCTATAATTAACTCCAAAGTTGAAGCCATTAAAAATGGTTCAACTCCCATATCCAAAAGCCTGGGGATGGCAGTTGCGGCATCATTAGCATGAAAGGTAGTAAAAAGAAGATGGCCGGTGAGCGCAGCATTCACAGCAATTTCCGCAGTTTCAGCATCTCTAATCTCTCCTACCAGGATAATATTAGGATCCTGCCTAATGATAGAACGCAATCCCTTGGCAAAAGTCAAATCTGTTGCGGGATTAACCTGAATTTGATTAACTCCGACAACTTTATATTCTATTGGATCCTCAATGGTGGTGATATTAATCTCTGGTTGATTAAGCAGTCTAATTAAGGCATAAAGAGTGGTCGTTTTCCCTGAACCTGTTGGACCAGTTACTATGATCATTCCAAATGGCTTTCTTGCTGCCTGATAGAGAAGTCTTTGATTGTTTTCAGACAATCCAAGATTAGCAAGACTAAGTTCATGTACGTAAGCAGAAAGCACCCTAACTACAGTTTTCTCTCCATCGGCAATAGGTACAATTGAGATACGAAGGTCAATAACTTTTCCTTGTATAGTCATTCTCATTGCCCCATCCTGAGGCTGGTTATGTTCATCAATTCTAAGTCTTGATTGGACTTTAATCCTGTTTAAAATATTTTCATATAAACCTTTTGGAATATCTCCATGTGTCTGCAAAACTCCATCAACCCGAAAGCGGATTACCGCGGAATCTTTTCGAGGCTCAAGATGAATATCTGAAACTTTATCAATAGATGCTTCTTCAAAAAGCTCCTCCAGGATTTTTGGAGCAAAACCAGGTGTATCTTTCAAAGCTTGGCTTAGTCTTGCCACTAGTGGTTGTCTATAGCTTACAAACAAGCTTTCAATATCTTTGGGGAAAGAATATGCAAGAAAAACTATTTTCCCTGGAATAAGTTTTTGTAACTGTTCCTTCAGATGTTCTTGCCCCGGATTGGATGTGGCTATAGTGACGCTGGTTGGTTCTTCCTGCGCCAAAACTATATGGTATTTTAAAGCTAAATCTTTTGGAATCCTCAAAATTTGTTCTTGAGTAGGAGAGTTAACAGTTAAATTTTGAAAGGGTACTTTAAAAGCTTCTGCAACAGCTTGCCCAAGTAGATCTCTGTTGATTAAACCGGAAGTAAACAAATAATCAATAAAGGAAGTATTGTGTTCCTTAGCATATTCTTCTGCCTTTAAAATATCATCAGGGGTGACATAACTCTGATGCAAAAGAATCTCTTTAATAATTTGATCATTTGTATTCATGGGCAGAAATCACTACTTAAATCATAAACCAAAGATTAAAATCTTTCCATAGATGTTTGGAATTAAACTTGTGTTTACACCAAAGATTCTGATGGCTGGAATTCAAGAAGCAAAAACCAATTATTTTTTACCCATTATTAACTCAACAATCTTTCCTCCAACTGTTTTTCCCCAAAACTTTTTAGCCAGTAAAAAATAGGCTGCCAGTACTACTACCCAAAGAATAATGCCTGTGCCATCTAGTTTAAAACCAACCCCACTACCACTTACACTTTTCCCACTGGTTAGTTAGGAAACGAGTAACATACTCCCCACCACCCCCACAAAAAAATTTATAACATAAGTTAGTATAGTTTTTATATGATCACCTCCTATTCAACACTAAAACTGTCCATAATCTCCCTTACTACATCTTTATACTGTTTACCGTAATCTTCTGAATATCCAGATTGCATCAATATCACCTTTCCATAAATATCTACCAAACCTCTTTCTTCAAGCTGCCATTTTTGCCCATCAATAGTTTTTTCTCCCACCATTAACCAGCCTCCCTTTTTCTCTTCAACAGTAGCTTTGAAATCAGCTATTTTTAGTTCCTTATCACTCTCTAAAAATTCTTTTCTGCCTTTAATGGCTTTTGCCATTCCCCCCCCTTCTTTTAAGGAATCATCTTTGTGGGCAGCAACTAAAACATTGGCAAAATTCTTGGGGTGAGAAACAGTAAGTTTACGGTTAGTCTCACCACTACTATCTTTTGCCACCCAACCTTTAGGATGTTTAACTGAATATCCCATTTCACTATTTTTAAAAGTCTCCCATTCTAAAACGATCCCTCCAAATTTAAAGGAGTTAATAATCTGGTTTACTCCATCTAAAAACTTATCAAAGGATTTTTCTTCGGATGAATAACTTAAAATGTAAGCTTTGCTGTCTTTGAGGGCAAAGATAGCCATTCCTTTAAGGGATGATACTTTATCCTTAGCTTGATATATGAGTTTAACTGCCTCAGCTCCCCCTAGGGTTGTTTTATCTTGGGAAATAACTTTAAAGCTGTCTGGAAATTCAGACTGACTCTGATCAATCCAAGCCTTAACTACTTCATCTAAAGTAACATCTGGTTTAGCTGAAAGATCGCTGACACTTAGCCCAACATTTTCAATAAACTTATCATCAACTCCTTCTTTAGGGGAGAAAAATGTTGCTTGAGTACCCGGCTGAGGATTTTCCTTAAGAGTCCACCCATCTGGAGTTTGGATACTAACATTATCATCATAACTGCTGTATAAACTTGAGGATTGCTGGCTTGTCTGTTCGGCTGATTTTTTACTAGTGAAACTGCCTTTGGATGCAATCACTATCCCACCAATAACTACACCTACAATGAGAACCAATATCAAAGGAGCAAGTCCTTTTTGGGCAGATTTATTCACTAACTTTAGTATTATACTTCTATTAGATTTTGTCAAATATGCTAAAGTATTATTAATGCCCTATCTAATCATCGTTGTTGTAGTATTAATTGTCTCCCCATTTATCTTAAAACTGGCTCAAAGCCAGAAAAAAGAAGATAAAAGAACTTTCAGAAATCTACTTTTATTTATCTTAGCAATGCAAATTGGTTTGGGCGTTTTAAACTGGGAAAATTTCACTGCTGGCAGGAGTGGCTTTGAACTGGCGTTTATTTATCCCAGCTCCTTGTTGGGTTTATTTTTTATTACATCAATCTCCCAGATAATTCTTTTAATGGTTGGTAAATCTTTTAGTACTTTAGTTGTTATTCTAAATTTTATAAATTCTGTTCTAATTTTTACAGGAATGATCAGGCTAAGCAATATTTTAGGTTTTCAGGCTGTAAGTTTTGCATCAATAGGTTCAGTTTTTCTGGTACTTCTTGGAAATATTATCGGCCTTAATTTTATTAACAAAGACAAAAATTTATTGAAAAAATATTTTAAATGACAAAAATTATTGTTGTAATATTTATACTTTTGGCAGCAGCAGGTTATTTTATGCTTCAAAACGGAGTTCCTGATAGTTTTCCTGTTGAAATTAGCTCAACAAAGATTAGTCGTAATTTGGCTATAGAAAATGTTAAAAAATTACCCGAAGTGCAGGATTACTTAAAAAGAGTTCCCAATGGAAAAGTTGAGGTAGATAATGAACTTGAAGGAGAATATAACGTCCATGTTTATGAGGTTAAAGATGGGCACACAGCTACTTTTAACTGGTACCGGGTAAGTATTAAAAGTGGTAAAGTTAGCTCTGAATTTGAAATACCAACAGGTACAGTTTCAGGAAAAATTTGCTATCCTTCAGAAGTTATACCCAAAGGCAAACTGGAAGTAAAAAGACTCCTAGACGATTACACAATTGATGAAGATTATCCAGGTAGCATAAGCGGTGAAAAACCTACCTATTCATTTCAACTGGAACCCGGTGACTACTATATAAGATACAACGTGGATGGAAAGATATTTGGTTATTCGACTACTGTCTGTCCTACCGGCAATGAGACAACATGTGCTGATACTAAGAAGCGCGTTCCGGTTATGGCAGTAGTGAAGGATGGTCAGGAACTAAAAAACTACGACCTTTGTGATTATTACTACAAAGACTCAAATGCTCCTAAGTTTTAGGGTGCTATTCTTCTATCCGCTCCGCCAAACTATCATCTTCTGTGATTATTCTCATATGACCTACTGGAACTACCACTCCACACCCTGATCCTTCTTGTTTTTTGAGAATAAAGCCTGCTTGGAGTCCTTCTAGCCCCGCCTCCACTTTACAGGCTGAATATATAGTTGCCTGGTCACTACTACACTGATCTGACTGATCTTTAACATCAACAAAAATAGAGAAACAGTTGTTATCTCCGGAGATAAATCCTCCTACACCTTCTGCTTCATCTCCTCCCTCCAGTGATATGCGTTTTAATTTAATTGTTCCATCATTCTTTTGATCATAAAACTGATGGTTGTAACTGGATACTTCGGTTCCAACAGGCGCAGCATCTTTAA
>MFCV01000013.1:0-1255 GCA_001777015.1 Candidatus Daviesbacteria bacterium RIFCSPHIGHO2_02_FULL_36_13 | reverse complement strand
ATATAACTAAGCTATCAGAAGCATATAAACCTTCTATATTAGGAGGATTATTACCGGTATAAACTTTCATCCCTGCTTTTTCATACTCTTCAATATCATTACTGCTTAAAAATTCATTAACCGGGTTTGGGACATTTTCTATCTCCTCTTTTGTTTGCTCTTGAGTTTCTGCAGGAATCTCCTGGGTTATTTGCTGATTTTTATTTGAGTTTGCGGAAAAATATAAAAACAAACCAGCTACAGCAACTACTCCTAGTATAATGAATGGATGCGAAAATCCACTTTCTCTTTTGGGCATTAATTTATTATTAGATCAAATCTAGTATCATGTCAAATCATGTTAAGATAATTTTAATGAATCTCTCCCTTATCAGTCTCCTTCTGTCTAATTTTCTGGTAATTATCCTGGCCATAGTCCAAAAGTGGGATACTTCAACTGTCCTTCTGGTTTACTGGATACAAAGTATTATTATTGGTTTTTTCCAATTCTTAAGGATTTTGTCTTTAAAAAAATTCTCAACAGAGAATTTTAAGATTAACAACCAACCTGCTTTACCAACCACCAAAACCAAACTTTTTACTGCTTTTTTCTTCATGTTTCATTATGGCTTTTTCCATTTTATCTATGCCATCTTTCTCTTTAACTTTTTTACAAACCAATCAGTAGATTTTACCTATTTATTTTTAGGAGGGCTTATATTTTTCATGAACCACACCTTTTCTTATTTTCATAACAGGATAGTTGATCAAGAAGGAACCCAAAATATCGGACATCTGATGTTTGCCCCTTATGCCAGAATTATCCCAATGCACTTAATCATTATCTTTGGGGCACTTCTTGGCCAATCCGCATTAGTAATGTTTTTGCTACTCAAAACCTTAGCAGATCTCCTATTGCATCATCTTAAACACAAAACAAATTACTCCTTAAATTTAAAGTAGTCCCAAATAATTCTCTCTTTTCTTAGTTTTGGCAGTCTGAATTTAAGCACAAAGGGTATGTAATTAGCCTTAAAAAGCTTGGTTCTGTTCCCACTATCCCACATTTAACAGATGACATAGGTGATATTGTATCAGAAAGAAAAAGAGGCAGTCGTTATCAAAACTATAGTGAGCATTTAGGCAATTCTAAAGGATATACTGTAAAATAGATTACATGAAACAAATTTTTGCCGCTGTTTTTGTAGTTATTGTTATCATCAGTTTTATCGTAGTAGCGTTCACTTTAACCCAGGTTCAGCAGGAGGAGCAAAGA
>MFCV01000012.1 GCA_001777015.1 Candidatus Daviesbacteria bacterium RIFCSPHIGHO2_02_FULL_36_13 | reverse complement strand
TCTTTAAGAGATTGGAGCTGAAAGAAAAGATCTGGTGTGATATAGTCGCCCAGGCTAAAGTGGTTCGAGCCAATTACGGTCACCAGCTCCAAATGCAAAATTGGTACTTTTTAAGGCTTTTAGGCTTAATTTAGCTTCAAATTTAGGGTTCAATGTCATGATATAGTTTTTCTAAAACTGTGCCTAAATTTTTAACGAGGACACGGGAATTAAACTTTTTCTGTTTGATCATTTAAATCTTGTACTTCCAAAAATAATCTAGCTTGTGTTGCATCAGGCTCAAATATATGAACAAGCCGCACTCCCTCAAATTGTGTTGGGAGATAACCCCTAGCAGCGCCATTGTCATCAATTTCAAATGATTCAGCTACTAATTCTATAACTCTTCTATCAAATCTAGCTAAGTTTCTCTTTTGTCCTGGTCTTTTATTATCAGCAATAAAAGATAGAAAAAGGCTAATTCCTTCGTGTTTTCCTGAATCCATGGCCCTTGAAAGTTGATCCTCATATTCAGGAAATTTAGATAAAATAAGAGGCCCCATAGGGACAGTTCCTGAACGCGTCATGTCAATCATTAATTCAGAAACTTCATCAAGATCTACTAAATTAGCGGGATTAGGTGCAGCACAGGCTCTTGTCAAAGCTACTAATTTGTCCTGAAAGTGTTCAATGGTATATAAATTTTCCACTGCTCTCGAAAGTTCTCCTATCATTTTCCCTCTTCCTCTTTGATTAACCCTTGCTAGAAATTCAGGGTGATTAATAGCCGAAATAATAAAAGTTGGTTGTGTATCCATCATAGCTTGGTATCTCTCAACATAAAATGCTTCAACACCGACCATTTTCTGCAATCTTTCATAATTGGGAGTACCGATTGGAGGTGTAGGAAGCTCTTGTTTTGCCATATTTATATTATATCAAAACTATAAGTTCTTTCAAACTTCATAGCCCACGTCCAAAAATTGATACATTTCCATGAATCCTCTAAAATGGGCTATAATTTGGATAAAGAGTTTATCTGAGATGAGTTCGGAATAATTTGCATCTCCCGCTCCTAAGGGGACACCTAAGGTTGGGAAGTCCCGAATGGCTTGATACAACGGGCTAATCACGAGTTCGAGTATATAATTTTCTTTCATAAATTTCATGCCTAAATTTTTAACTGGTTGACGGGAGTTAAACCCCTATCACGTACCCGTAAATGCTCGATTAGCTTGAATGAACTAATAAGATAAACCCATCCTTTTTGCTACCTTATTTGCAAGAACAGCACCATCAGTAGATCCCCATAATTCATAAACGTTTATGCTGGAGTGACCAAGATAAAGCCGTTCTGCTTTTTCAGGATCATCAGTGAATCTTGCTAGCCCTCTTCCATTAAGAGTTCTGACAATCGCTTGTTCTCTTGCGTTTAGATATCTATATGTCACGGGATCATTAGCAGCCATTCTTTTTCTTCTTATATCATAAAGATCCTGCTGAACAAGTAATCCCTGAGCATTAGTATCAATATTGGGATCATCAAGAGCTTTAAGCCGTCCCATTGCATCATCAGCAACTCTTTTTGAATGATTAAGTGCTACCTCTTGTTCAATCCTTGAAACCAAGTCATGGGTTAGATCCTGCACAGTATAATTTTCTCCTAAAATTACATTTTCTCGAGAGTCTTCCAGTAATTCCCTAAGTCTTGTTTCTAATATTTGGGCGTCTGACATATTGTTTATATACTCAAGCTTAATAGCAGTTAATTCTTCTGCCATCTTCTCACTTATTCCGACTGAAGCTAAGAAGCTTGTAGGATTTACTCTTCTTGCTGAAGGTCTTTCAGACGATGGAATCGGACGACCCCAAGAACCACCTGAGATCTCATATTCTTCTGGTACATCCAATTCATTAGTCACTCCAGATGGAGAATATTCACCACCAAACTTATTTAACTCTCCAGTGGACCTATCCCTTGTTTGCTTAATATCTTCCGACTGTTTCCAAATAGTTAAACTGAAATCAGCTATTGGCCCAGCAGCTACACTTGGCCTACGAACATCTTTGTGATTATATTCTTTATCGAAAGTCAGAGAATATGTCATGTTTCTACCTAAATCATCGTGGGTAGCATGTCCATAAAGACCTCGATTCCTAATCGAAGCAACATTATCAGTGGGAGTTGTATGGAAAAATATTTTATTTGCTCTAACTAGCTTTTTAGGTTCAGGTTCTGGAGTGGGTAACGATTCTGTTTCTGATATCGGTTGCGATTCTTGTTCCTGAAAGACTTGATCTTTCAAGAGTTGTTCTGCTTCAGAAGTTTCTTCCTCAAGTTCAGTTGTTATATCCTCATGTACTAATTCCTGAGTTTTTGGCAGGGTAGGGTCTATCTCGATTTTTGGTTCCTTTTGAACTGGCTCTTCAGGCTTTTGATTTTCTAACGTGGATGATTCTTGGTTTCTCCCAAGTTTTGAACTTATAAAGGATTTAAGTCGGGAGAATCCAGTATTACCTCCCTCTGTATTAGCACCACCTTCACTCATAATTTTATTTTAGCACCTTTCTTCTTCGGCTTTATATATTCCCATTAACTTGCTAAATTGAGTTAGTATTTGATCACAAAGGGGTCTAAACCAATTTGCATCTCCCGCTCTGAATGGGACACCTGAGGTCGGGAAGTCCCGAATAGCTTGTACTAACTGACTGATCTTACGCTGGTTTATTTTAATTTTTTTGTTATATTACCTGGTAAATAATTCTCTTCTGTGACAACTTTTCTTCCTGTTTCAATTTCCAGTTTTTTTCTGGCATCACCGGCAATCTTCCCACCTCTTTTAGAAACATGCCTATTCTTCTCAAAACCCTGAGGATGTTCTGTTTTTGTTATCTCAGTTGTAGCGGCTTCACCAAGTTGTGAAAATAATAGTTCCAAATCATTCATATGATCCCTTAGATTTTCGCGTTTTAAACCTTTTAGTTTTTTATATTCCCTTGGAGTAACACCAAACGTAGCTTTGGATATCTCAGCAGTAAGGATTTCATACTCTTTTGGCAATTCTACACCGTGTTTTTGCCACTGATCAGTTAGCTCCTCACGGATTGCAATACCTCTCATCCGCCTTTCAATCCATTCATCTGGGTACCCCTTGGCTTTATAAAGTGCTCTGGCTCTTTTCTGAGCTAATTCGGGGTCTTCGATTTCTTGGATCCTCTCATAACCAACTTTTGCCAACCAACGTTTAAATGGTTCTGCTTTTGGAGAAGGAATTGACTGAACTATTCTAAACAAAGTTTCTGTATCTACGCAATCTGTTTTTCTTAGCTTTCCATCAACTGCCTTTAATTTCAACTGTCCGATTTTTTCGGACACTTCAGTGTAACCTTCTTGAATAAGCTTTTTCTTTAAATCACTCCAATACTTTCTTGACCTATCTGTACCAGTTAATACTTCAATAACATCTACTACAGAAAACCACCATTCATTTCTATGAATAATTTTACGGATTTCCTTATTTCTAAAAATTGCAATTTTAGTAATCTCGTCTGTCATAATATTACTTTAAGCCATAAATTACCCGAAAGTCAAGAGGAAAACTAACTACTCAAGCCCTTGACAAATAATCACAAAATTTGTTAAAATTTAACAAGTATGGCAACAGTTACTATTTCCCTTCCAGACCAAATAGCGAAAAAGATTGACTCCGAAGCAGAGAGAGAAGGATTTGCTACCAGGTCAGAATTTATTAGGAGTTTGGTAAGAAAATATTTTACTGCAGAATCAGAATTAAAATTTGAGGAGTTTATTCCTAGACCGCTTGAAGAAGTTAAGAAAGAATTTGAAAAGACTGGTAAATATAACAAAAAATTCATAAATAGTTTAGTAAGAGGACTTAAAGAATCTTCTATATATGAAGGTAAAACCTCTTAATCCACGTTTGGCTAAATATTTAAGAAACCATAATTTAATTAAGAAATTTGATAAACAATTAACTCTCCTTTTAGAAAATCCTAAACATCCTTCACTTAATACAGAATTATTAGAACCAAAACATATGAGAGTATACTCATTCCGGATTGATAGAAAATACCGAGTCAATTTTGGAATAGTTGCCGGTGAAATAGAAGTTTTTGATATTACTATCATTATCAGTAGAGTAGCTCTCCATGAGTTTGCTAAACTGAGTTAGGATAGGATTTAATACAGACTACATTTTCTTTATATAAAAATCATACATTTCAAAATCAATCACTTCATATCCAGGAGTTTGCGATCTAAATTGTGCAAGTGTTATTTCACGAGCTGTTTTGGAAAGTGGAAGTCTTAGAGATGATGAATAATCGTAAACAAAAAGATTACCTTCTCTAAATCTAAATACACCAGCATCTACTGTATCTGGTTCTTCTGTCCGTAGTCTTTGTACTTCTTCTAAAATATCTTCAAGTCTGACGATATTATCATGTTGCATCCATACACCTGGTGGTGGTAAGAATATTGTCTCTCTGGCTCTGACAAATTTAGTTTCCGATTCACTTGGGCTAGCTTCAGGTCCTTGATATGTAGGCATAAACGGAAGTTTATCACAGTTACAGCCGTAAATCTATTTTGTCTATATATGATTTTGTGCTTTGTTTGTTTTCTGCTAAAATTGAGTCTCGAGAACCCTCTCAGGGTTCGTGCTCCAGATAATTTAAACTGAGTTTCCTGCCACAAAGCCTGTGGTCCAGCAAAGCTGTAAAGAATATCCTCCTGAAGGCCTATTAATATGAAGCAAATCTCCTGTGAGATACAAATTACTCAAGATTTTTGATCTCATGGTTTTAGTGTCAACCTCAGTTAATATTACCCCTCCATCAGCTGCCACAGCTCTATCATTTCCCATTAGTCCTGTAATGGTTATTGGTAAAGCTTTTAATGTATTAACTATTTTCCTTCTTTCATCCCTAGTTATACTATGAACCTTTTTTGAAAAATCAATTTCTGGCAAAATTGCTTGGATACCCCTGGCAGTTCCAGCAGGCACCAACTCTTTAAAAGCAGTTTTAAGTTCATTATTTTTCATTGAGTTAAAAAGATTTACTACTTTTTTATCGCAGTCAGCCAAATTTGTATCAGGATAAGCATCAATAGTGGCTGTAACTATGCCGTTTTGAAGCAGTTCTGAAACATCTCCAGCACTATTTAAAATTAAAGGACCTGACAGACCAAAATGAGTGAAAAGAACCTTTCCTGTTTTTGAAAATTGCCTTTTCCCCTCCAGATAAAAGGTAATTTTCATAAAAGATAAAGATACCCCTGCCAAAGATTTAACCCATTCCTCCTCAACAGCTAAGGGAACAATAGTGGGGGTGGGATCTTTAACAATATGTCCCAAATTCTTAAGCCATCTAAATCCATCTCCTGTAGATCCTGTTTCAGGGTGAGAGACACCACCTGTGGAAAGGATAAAAGATTCTGCAAAAAATAACCCCTGAGGGGTCTCTACACTAATAACTTTGCCTCCAGCATGATTGACTTTTTTTACATCGCAATTCGTCTTAATAGTCACACTATTTTTCTTTAGACAGGCAATTAAAGCATTGCAGACATCAATAGCTTTTTGAGTATCCGGAAAAGCTCTGTTCCTGGCCTGAACAATCAGAGGTAATCCAAGTGATTCAAAAAAAACAAATGTATTTACTATGCCAAATTGAGAAAAAGGGGAGTATAAAAAGTCCTCCGCCTGTTTGTAGTGAGATAAAAAGGCTCTGACATCATATTCTTCATTGGTTATATTACACCTGCCTCCACCACTGATTCTTAATTTTTCACCTAATCTTTGGTTTTTTTCTAAAAGAAGAACTTTTTTTCCTCTAGAGGATGCCTGAATGGCTGCCATCATGCCTGAAGCTCCTCCCCCTACAACAATAACATCAAACTTATCCCTGGACATTTAAGAAACTTCTAGAAGGGGGCTAATTGGCTGATCATCTCTCCATTTAGCATTAATAACTCTTTCTCCCACAATAACATCTTGTTTGGTGTGTGCTGGGAAGGGGAACTTGACTGTTTCACTAAAACTAACCCAGGAATATATATTGTCCTTTAAGGCCTTGGCAATTTTAGGACTTCTGACTTCTGCATAAAAAACATAATTCACTCTGTCCAAATCATCGTGAAAATAGTCATACACAGGCACTATTTGTTTTATTTTAAGATTAATTTCAAGAGATTCAGAGATGATTCTTTGGAAGGCTGATTGTGCGTCTTCTCCCTCTTTTCCATCTCCTCCTATTAAAGACCAGGGTGATTGAAGCAAGAGAATCTTGTGAGTTTTTAAGCTGTAAAGGAATCCGCTTGCATAAAAAGGTTTAATCGAAGAGGAGCTTTGGTTATGCACATTCGCTAGTATAGCATATAATACGAAGACTATGTTAGTAGATGAAGCAGAAATTGTCATAAAAGGAGGCCATGGAGGACCTGGTAGGGTTTCTTTCAGGGGTAAAAAGGGGGGAGGACCTGATGGAGGGGATGGCGGTAGGGGTGGAGATGTATATGTCTGCGCTACAACTGATATTTATGCCCTGGCCCAATTTTTATCTAAAAGGGCATGCAAAGCAGAGGATGGTCAGCAAGGAGGAAGGGGACTTAGGTCAGGAGCAGATGGAAAAGATTTAATTTTACCTATGCCTGTGGGAACCTTTTTGACAGATGCCATGGGCAATGAAACTGAGGTTAACAAAGAAGGCCAGGAAGTATTACTGGCCAAAGGGGGACTTGGAGGCAGGGGAAATGAGTCTTTTAAATCTTCCAGTAATACCACTCCTACCTATGCTCAAAAAGGCTTAAGAGGGGAAGAAAAAAACTTTAGAATTAAACTTAAATTAATTGCTGATTTTGGATTGATTGGTCTGCCGAATGCAGGAAAATCTTCACTCCTAAATGAAATTACTAATGCCAATGCCAAAATTGGCGACTATCCTTTTACTACCCTGGAGCCAAATTTAGGAGTTTTAAATGGTAGAGTATTGGCTGATATCCCAGGACTCATTGAAGGAGCGTCCGAGGGCAAAGGATTGGGGCATAAATTCCTGAAACACATAGAAAAGGTTAAGCTTTTACTTCACTGCATATCTTCGCAGTCTGATGATCCTAAAAGGGATTATCAAGTCATCAGGGATGAGCTTAAAAAATATAACCCTGAACTTTTGGATAAAAAAGAAATTATTCTTTTAACTAAATCAGACATTAAAGAATTAAAAATCAGAAAAATAAATGGAAAAGATGTTTTACCAATTTCAATTCATAACTGGGATTCAATTCAGGCTTTAACCAAACTACTATTGAGCCTTGCCTAGTTCTTCCAAGCTATCTCTAAGATTTGGAATTTCTGTTTTTGAAAAATCTATACCATTTTTGTGAGCAATAATTAGACCCTGGATAATTCTTCTAGCCTTAAGGGCTTCATCAGTTTTTAGATAGTTTATGTCTATGGAATTTTCTGTAAACCCTACATCTACTAAACTTAACGTAGAAAAGAAAAGGGATGTTTCTACAATGATATCTGAAATATCCTTTATATAAATAGAGTGAATGTGTTGTGATCTAAAAAAATACCTGAAAATAATATTAACTTTATTTATATCTATAATTATTTCATTTGGGAAAGGATCCAGAGGTATTGCTGTTTTGATTTTAAAAAGAGGCTGACTGGTTTTTTCTACCAAATCCTCAAACTTATGTATACTTATTTCACCTTCAGTCTCTTCAGGAGGACTTCTGTCAGGGTAGGTGTTATCTTTTGTCTTTTCCAGAGCTTTCTCCTCACCCATACTTCTGTCTAAAAAGAGTTTCCTATAAAAAGGATCTAAAAATTTTAAAGGAAAACCAGTCCTATGATGAGGATTCATTAAGATATTTATACTATATTCAGGTAAGAATCTAATAAATAATAGATAAGAATTAGAAGTTAAATAATTTCAAATTAATTTAGGCTTTATGGACTTTACTAGGGCCTGATTTAAGGTAGCCGCTTTTTTTAAGAATATCCAACTCATGCTGAATTGTTTTCATTTGCTGGGCAATATGCAGTATAACTTTGTGAGCTTCTTCCTCTTCTGAAGCATCTTCCTGAATATCTTCAATATCTTCCTCAACCTCTTCCAAACTTTCTGTGTTTCTATTAACAGACATTTGAATAAAAATAGCCAGGTATATAGCCTCTATAGAAAGCCATGTAGTAAACATTAAAAGAACAGTTCTTAATTCAAACCCTAAAAAGCTCAGGGCTGGTACAGCCACAAAAATCAGGGTATGAAAAACAACAGAATAAGGGGTGCCAATCCACCTTATTAGCTTAAAGGATATTTTTTCCAGAGGTTGTGCAAATAGTGTAGACATATGTTTACTCGAGAGTCGTTTAGACTCTCTCCCCTTTAAACATCAAAAAAATCTCTTAACCTGCTCTTTTGGTTTTCGAGATTTACTAATTCATTGTCCCCCTCAGCCTGGGATCTGTCAACCCCCCAAAAAATTTGGTACAATACAAAACAAGCAGTAGGTCATGCTAATCGCCCAGGTGGTGGAATGGTTTACACGCAGGACTTAAAATCCTGTGACAGTAATGTCATGTGGGTTCGACTCCCACCCTGGGCACTAAGTGAGACTCTCGCTTCTTCAATCTTAGATCAATTTAAGGTATACTTAGTCTTTCGGGGACTAGGTCATCGGTAGACCGCCGCGTTTGGGACGCGGATGTACG
>MFCV01000011.1:5305-8966 GCA_001777015.1 Candidatus Daviesbacteria bacterium RIFCSPHIGHO2_02_FULL_36_13 | reverse complement strand
CAATCATGATAGGCTTTCTATTTTCCTTTTCAGAAACAGTGCTCTATTTATTTAATGTATTTTCTGTAGGAAGCCTGCAGACTCTGCTTTTAAGATTCATTTTCACCACCCCTATGCATATTCTAACTTCCCTTATAATCTTATCCTCTGCCTTAATAAACAAAAATCTTATTATCCTGGGAATTATAATAGCGGCCTTAGTACACTACATTTTTAATTTAATAGTCTAGCTTCCGCTTAGGTTGCTGACATAGCTTCCAAAAAGGTTGTGCCAATATGTGAATGTTAAAATCTGCACTATGCCTCTTCTCTGCATCAGTGTGGCATTTAAGACCTCTCTTAAGGTCAACTGACGCTCTCTATTGCTTCTTAACATCCTGTTGGCGGTAATATAGTCTGCTTTCTGGGGGAATAAAATCTCAATATCGGACTGCAGCATTGCCTGTAGAAAATCTAAGGCTACGGAAACCCCTGTTTCCCGGGCCAGAGCCGCATAAACCTCATTAATATTAATAGAGCTGGTATATAGGTGGTAGCCTAGCCGCGCCAGATTTTCCATAGCCTTGACGGCTTTAGGATGGTTTGAATCAGCCCTGTCTATAAAACCCATTAAAACTGATGAGTCAATAAATATTTTTCTGGATTGCAATGCCATCTGTTATTTAAGTCTCCATTTTACTCATACTTAATCCCTTTCCCCTAAGAGTTAAAAGCGGATCACTAAAGGAAAAATTCTTTGAAGATGATTCTTGTTCAGGTAAAGAAGTTGAAGCTTTAAAACTTTTATGACGGGGAATAAAATTTTGAGTAAAAGACCTTAAATCATTTAAGGCAATCCTTATATTTCCCCCAACTCTATATGCTTTTAATTTACGGTCGCTTATATACCTTCTTATTGTTAATGGGTGCACTTTAAGAACTGCAGCCGCTTGATTAATAGTATAAAATTCTTCCATAAAGCTTATGCAATAATATATAATTATATACATGCATATACATAAGATGTCAAGTGTTGACAATGATTTGAGGGTAGAGCCAAAATGGTAATAGACAGTTATCTGTCTGGAAATGGGGTGATTCTGCATGTTAAACGGTATCGGTTCAACCGAAGTCGTTGTTGTTGGCCTTATCCTATTGGTTATGTTCGGAGGTAAAAAACTTCCTGAACTGGCAAAAGGAATCGGAGACTCTATAAGAGAGTTCCGAAGAGCAGCTAAAGATACTGCTTAAGCCAATGATAACTGCCCAAGTATCTGCTTTTAAGGCAATCTTGGCAATTATTCTACTCGTTGCAGCCCTAGTGTTTCCAAAAAACATTTGGGCTGCTTCGGGAAATGTCCAGATTTGCCAGCCATCTTCATCTTGTACCATAGGGGAATTTCTCTATGATGATTCATACACTCCTATCACTGACGCTGATTGCAGAATTACCAGCCGTTACCCTGATGGTAGTTCGTTTCTAGCCTCAGTTGCAATGACTTCTGCCGCCCAAGCAGACGGGTGGTATTCTCATGAGTTCACTGCCCCCACAACATTAGGTTTATACAGAACCGAAGTTAAGTGTACTACTAGTGGTGAAACTTTAGCTTTAGACAAAAGTTTTGAGGTACAAACTGCAGCGTCAACCTTAGATTCTGATGATGTAGCGAGTGCTGTTTGGGGATATTCAGGCAGATCCCTCACCAGTTTTGGCACTTTAATAGCCGACATTTGGAACAATGCCACCAGAACTTTAACAGGAGTAGGTCTTTCAAGCGGTCAATTGGCCACCCAATCTGATGTAACTAGTACTGAAGATGATGTAAAAACTAAAATTTCAGATTTAGAAACAAAGGTGGATAAGATTCAAACAACCAGTACCACAACTACAACTAATGTTACAAATGTAAATAATGTAACAAACCAGATTCAAAATACTTTAGAACAAATAATAAACAAGCCTACTTTAGAACAAATAATTGATAGTACAACCACTACCATTGAACTTCAAACTAAAATTAATGAAACTAAAAAAATCACCTCACAAATAAATACCAAGCTTCAATATATAAAAAACAAGCATGCCCTAAAAAATACTGATAAAGCCAAGATTCTTACCGAAACAGAAAATGTTTTAGGATCAATAGCTTCAAATGCTTCATCAATTGAAGATGCCTGGGGCTGGCCGGAGGCAAGTGCACTTACAAAAGGGGCAAAATCATCTTCCACAAGCTCATCAATGGAGAAACTTTTAGCCTTAAATAAAAAAATTGAAAAGAAAGTTAAAGATATAGAACTCCTCGCCTCCTCTTTTGATTCTAAATCATCCCAAATTGACAATATTTTGCTATCTTGGGACAAAAAAAATATTGAAGATCTAAAAAAACAAATAAATTCTGTTTCAAAAGATGTAGCTTCTTTAAATAAGCTGCCTAAAGCCAATACCATAATACTTGCCTCAGTTGGTAAAAACTCAACTGAGAGAGATGTTAAAAATAAAGCTTTAGGGCTTAAGGGAATAATTGGAGCAAATAAAATCTTGCTTTCTCAAAAGTGGGAAAATCCCCTATCAAACACTTGGCTTGAGCTTGGATCAATTGTTTTTAAAACTTTAATTACAAATCCTTCGACAAGAATTAGTCAAACAGTTCCTTTGAAATATTACCTGCCTGTAGAAGTTAAAAAAGAAAATATAGTATTAGTTGATGATGAGTTATCAGTGAAGTTTGATGCTGAACAAAATAAGTACTTTGTTTCAGGAGAATTTACTTTAGCTCCAGGAGCCACAAAAACAGTATCTGTAACCATAGATGATGCTGTTTTCACAATCTCTGAAGAACAAGTAAATTCAATCAGAAAACAAGCAGAACAACTATCAGAACCTCTAAAAAGCACTTCTTATTTTGCCCAGGGTGTAACTTTAAAAAGCGATATTGATGTTTCCTTGGATAAAATAGTTATATTACAAAAATCTGCGATAACACCTGATGAAAAAATAAGGGCATATAGAGAAGCTCAAATTGAACTTGAGGCAGCAAAAGATAAAACAGATAGGCTGAAAGAGCTGGCTGCCTCTGCAGGCTCCGTTGGAACCCTATTTGGATTTGTGGGGGGAACACAGGCTTTGGCAGTTTGGGGACTTATTATTATCATGGCTGCAGGGTTTGTATTCATAGTACTTTACATGAGAGCCTTAAGATTCAATGAACAGGGCGTAGCAGGCGTAGTTAGTAGTTCAACTCTTAAAAAGGATGACGTCTTAAAAGAATCCGCTCCTCATCATACAGGTTATAAAAGACATATTAAATTTGCAGTTATCTTAATAAGTGTTGGAATTTTAGCCTCTTTTGCAACTACTTTAGTCTTAGTAAGACCTGCTAATAAACAAACACAAGAAAAACAGGTTACACTCACAAAAGATTCCACTGAAGTTTTAGGAGCTACAGAGAAAGAAGTCAGCTTATCAGAAAAAGTGAAGATTCTTGTTCCTGATAAAAGTTTTTTGAATATTTTATCTGAGCCCTCCCTTGATTCATCAGTTGCAGGTATTCTGGAGGCCACCAGTGAGGGTTTTAAGGTATCCTCTCAGAATGAATGGGTGAAAGTTAAGGTAGCAATTGATGGTAAAGATATAGAAGGCTGGGTAAACTTAGATTTTATAGAAAAAGAGGAGACTGCTGCT
>MFCV01000011.1:3666-5260 GCA_001777015.1 Candidatus Daviesbacteria bacterium RIFCSPHIGHO2_02_FULL_36_13 | reverse complement strand
CTAGTAATAAAAGATACGCCAACAGGATTTTTAAGAGTCAGGGCAACACCTTCAGGCAAAGAAATAATTAAAGTTCTGCCTGGAGAGAGATTTGAACTATTAAAAGAGAGTAATGGTTGGCTTCAAATCAGCCTGGAAGATGGAACTTTAGGCTGGGTAGCCAAACAATACAGCTCAATTATTCCTTAGAAGACTTATCAGTTAAAGCTTTCTTAAGCTCTTTTATAGATTCACCTATTCCCTTTGCCAATTCAGGAAGTTTTCTACCTCCAAATAACAGCAAGAGCACCAACGCCACAATTATTATTTCAAACAAACCTATGTTGCTAAACATTTTTACTCCCTTCTAATTAAATATAAAGGAAGTCATGAGTTTAACACAATAGGCAAAATACCCGAAGTATAACCCGAAGACTCACAAGTTTTCCACAATAGATAATTTAACAGTTTGAGCCAAATTCTTAGCTTTTTCAGGAGAAATAATATTAGTAAAGCCTAGTTTTTTAGCCTCATTACTTCTTTTATCTATTCCCCTGACCTGTCTTACTTCCCCTAAAAGTCCTACTTCACCTATAAATACTGATTTATTAAGCAAAGTTTGATCTTTAAACGAAGAAATTATACTCATACATATAGCTAAATCTGCAGCAGGCTCAAAAACTTTTAATCCTCCTGTCACATTTACAAATACATCCTGATCATATAAGGGTAAACCTAATCTTTTTTGTAAAACAGCTACCAACAGCTGAAGTCTATTATTATCTATACCAGAACCTGTTCTTCTGGGGCTAGGCAAGCTAGTTTTAGTAACCAATGCCTGAATTTCTACCAAAATAGGTCTTAAACCAGTTAAAATAGGCACCACTGCAGAGCCTGGAGCATTGACTCTTTCTTCCAAAAAGAGTTTGGAGGGATTTTTAACCTCTATCATGCCTTTTTCTACCATCTCAAATACTCCTACCTCATCTGTTGGACCAAACCTGTTTTTTAAACCCCTTAAAATCCTAAATTGATTATTGGCATCTCCTTCCAGAGATAAAACTACATCTACTAGGTGCTCTAAAGTCTTAGGTCCTGCAACTGTTCCCTCTTTGGTAACATGTCCAACTAGGATTATGGGGATATGAAGTCTTTTAGCTAGCCTTTGGAGCCTTGAGGCTGATTCCCTGACCTGACCTACTGATCCGGGGACTGATTCTAAATCTTGGGTTTCTATAGTCTGAATTGAATCAATAATAACTACACTGGGTTTTTCTGCTTCAATTGATGAGGATATTAAATCCACATCTGTTTCATTTAAGACCAACATTTGCGCATCTTTTCTCATCCGGTCAACTCTTATTTTTATTTGTTGAGCTGATTCTTCCCCTGCAACATACAAAGTATTAGGAATATTTAAGGCAAGGTGAGTTAAAAGTGTAGACTTACCAATACCTGGGTCACCAGCTATCAAAATTACAGACCCCAACACCACTCCACCTCCCAAAACCCTATCAAACTCTTCCATATTAGAACTTAATCTATCAAAATTTTGGTTTTTGAGAGTTGATAAATCTATTATGTCGTTATTCGCTATTCGTTTATTCGCAAGCGA
>MFCV01000011.1:0-3517 GCA_001777015.1 Candidatus Daviesbacteria bacterium RIFCSPHIGHO2_02_FULL_36_13 | reverse complement strand
TATAAGACCTGCAGTTGAGGTAACAAATGGAGCTAGAGTGACTCTTCTTTTTCTAGTATCTACCCCATCAACCAAAAAGCTCATAGATTTTCCAGCCTCATATTTGCTATCAGAATCCATTTTTGAAGAAGGCAGGAACCCTTCAGCGCCATCTAATTTTACTGACACCCCATCTTCTGAAATACCTGTAATTTCCCCTTTAACTACCTCATCAGCTGGGAATTTTTCAGAAAGCTTTGTGAATGGATCCTCAGCAAGCTGTTTTATAGATAAACTGAGCCTGCCTAATTCCTCATCTAACCCTGTAACTACTACCTCAACTTCATCCTCCACCTTATAAAGGGTACTCAAATCTTCTACTTTTTCCCAGGATACATCTGATATAAAAACTAAACCTTCAGATCCATTAATATCTACAACCAATCCAAATGGAAGTACTGCCACAATTTTACCCTTAGCCTTATCCCCTGTTTTAAATTCTTTCAATTTCCCTTTAACTTCATCAGAAACTTGTCCTCTTTGAGAAAAAATCAGCCTGTTGTCATTTTGATCAATCTCAATAACAGTTATAGATAAGGTTTGACCAACTAAATCCTGCAAGCCTTTTGAAGCTTTGGATAAAAGTTCAAATCCAACCTGGGAATTTGGTAAAAATCCTCTGGCCCCATCAACTTCTACAATAAGTCCGCCTTTATTAACCTCTAAAACTGTACCTTTAAGTTTAATTTTTTGACTTTGAGCCTGAATGAATTTATTCCAATAGATTCCTCTGCCGCCTCTACCTCCTCTATCAGATGTAGAGCTTCTCATTTGTGGAGTGGTAGATACAACTACCTGACCTGATTCATTTTCGGTCTGGGAAATAAAAACTTTAAGTTGATCTCCAAGTTTCAATTCCTGAGTTTCTACTTCTCTTCTTTGTAAAACACCTTCTGATTTAGAACCTAAGTCTAGAGTAATTTCTTTTTCTGTTATGGAAACAATTGTACCTTCAGCTTGTTGACCGCGGTTTAGAGTTATAATTTTCTTACTTTGAGAAGCTAACAGCTCCCCCATAATATCCATCCATGCTCACCTGCTTTCTTTTGAGATTGCATCTCGCAAGCTTGCGCTTACTAAGATATTGGGATTATATCACAAACTCACTTACTGGAGGTTAACTTTACAAAATGCTGCTGCGGATGTTTCAAGCCAGGCACACACCTTCCATGAAGTACCAGCTGGAGGATTTGTTGCTCCAACCGGACCATAACCTGTTGGCGATGTAGGACACGCTGTTGTCCAGGCAGTTGTTGGGTTAGCAGGTGGAGTTGAAGCAGTAGAATTTGCACAATATAAATCACCTGAAGGACCAGCTACAGGAATAGTTCCATTAGCAAAATGAGTAGTTCCCAAAACAACATAATTCATTGAACCTTTATTTATTTCCAAAGCCTTAGCTATAGCATCTATATCAGACCTTCTTTGAGTATCTCTGGCCTGTTTTTGAACATTAGAAAAAAGGGTAATACCTAAAACTGATAAAATAGCAATGATGGAGATAACAACTAGAAGTTCAACAAGTGTGGAGCCTTGGGCAGATTTCATATATTTATTATTACATTAAATTTAATTATAAAACAAGTCCGGCAGTGAGGTATTTTCACACAACCTTGCGGATGCATTATCGTCCCCGCTGAAGTGTTTGACGACTGAGTTCGGGATGGGATCAGGTCGGACCACTTCGCTCAAACCACCGAGGAGCCTAGTATATTATATTTTGTAAGAAGTATCAAGAAGGAACTCTTCTAGTTCTTTGTAGCGACCATTTCTTTACCCTCTCCATACCTCGATCTAATAAATACATACCATTCCCAACAATACCAGCCCCAAGCCATAAATCAAATGCTGGTGGAAGATGACCTGTTACATTTTTATAAACAGCCCCTGCTGCTATTCCGACTCCATAGGTAGCTTCTGCACCATAAAATAACATATCAGCTTTAGTAGGAGGCCTTAAAGGATGCTCTCTTCTGAAACTTTCCACTCTTTGAGGAATTCCTCTTAATCTATCTACCATTAGAAGTATAATATCATAATCTTGCTTTAGAAACAAAGGACGTTATATTAGAAAGGAGCGAGATCATGAGCACAAAAGCAGTTAGAAAATTTGTGTGCAGTCCTAGAGCACAAATTTTCCCACAATGAGGCTCAAGCTTATCTAAATGTTACAGGGAATACTAGCCGAATGGTGCTTTTTGATGTGACGAGCTCCTATTTTTGTACTTCAAAATGTGAATACGTATTTTTTAGAGAAGGCACTAGCTCCACTAAAGTCCTCGCAGAAATTAGTAGAACGAACCAAAAAATCTCAACTACGAATATTAGTACTGGTAGGCTAAACACCTTACAGTGCTTACACCGCCAGCCTATCAACCTGGTAGTCTTCCAGGATTCTCAAAGATTTCTCATCTTGGGGTCTGCTTCGTGCTTAGATGCTTTCAGCACTTATCAAATAGGAACGTAGCTACCCTGCGCTGCCATATTATGACAACAGGCACACTAGGGGTTCCCTCGTCTCGGTCCTCTCGTACTAGAGACAACTCCCCTCAAAAATCAAAACGCCCATACTGGATAGAGTCCGACATTGTTGTTAAATTTGCTTGCTAGTTTCTTGTTCCTGCAAGCTCTCCGATTCACATCGAAGGTCCGACCATATCTTCACCGCGTAGCTCTATTGAGCGAAGTGGTGTCTAGCGTATGGCCTGTGAGGATTCTAATTTCATGTATGATTCTAGAATTACTTGCTTCTCAACTTTTCTCTTTTGAGTATTCATTGAATAAGCAATTTCTAAAATCTTAGTTATTCCTGGAACACTAAATTGCTGTTTTTCTTCAACAAGTTTTAAAACCTGTTTAAATTTTCTAAAGGCGTCCTTTTTAATAAGTAACTTACCTTCAAAAAATGGAATAACCTTATCTCTTAAGCTAGGAAAATCTCTTACTACATAAGCTAAGGATTTATCCGTTTTGTCAGTCTGGCTATTCTGTTTAATATAACCACAACCTAGACGATCTTTAAATTGGTTTAAAACCTCTATACCTATTGGATTTTGTGACACTTTAAAAAAGTAAATCACCTGCCAATGGGTTTTAGTTTCTTTAGAGGGAACAATTCCTATATAGAACATCCCTTCTCCCTCAGTAAAACCAACTAAATAATCATCACTTAAAAGATTCATTTGAAACTAGTCTTTCCTGCTGATTGTCTTGCTCCTATTATCCGAGGATGAATAACCATTTTCACTAGTAGATAAATTATATACTAGTAGATTACTATTTACAAGAGTTTCCAGCATATAGCTAGATTTAATATCTCCATATTAATAAAAGCGAAGCTTTTTCAAGCTCTGCTTATTTTTTGACAAAAAGACTTCTAAATTCTCGAATATCAAAACGTCGATGGAGGAAGACAGTTCATTGTCATCGCCAAATGTTAAGGCGATCAGCTGTCTTACGACGCTCTGAACCCAGCTCG
>MFCV01000010.1 GCA_001777015.1 Candidatus Daviesbacteria bacterium RIFCSPHIGHO2_02_FULL_36_13 | reverse complement strand
AAACAGTTGGAAGAAGAAATAATTGCAATTAAAGAAAGAAACAGATCCCATTATTAAAAAGTTTTGGTTAAAGAAAATATACAAAGGATAATATTTTAGTTGGTTTTTAAGGAATAGTTCCGGTCGAAGAGGCTTCTGGAGTGGCAGAAGTTGAATCCTCCAATGCCCCAAAGTTTGAAATACCTGTGGATTGAGTAGATTGTGGTGCTGATGTTGATACTGGAGGAGTAGTTAAAACTGGAGTTGTCTCTGTTGCAGGTAAGCTGGTATTTTCTGTAGGTTGACCAACGCCTAATATAAAGTAAGCTGAGGCACCAATAACAATTATTAAAAGTCCTGCCCCCACCCCAATTAACCACTTAGGAATTCCCTTATGTTCTACAGGAAGAGTGGGACTATCTATAGCAGGATTAGAAACTGGAGGAACGACCAAAGTATCAGAAGGAACTGGCGGGACTTGAGTTTCTGACTGAGCATTATTGCTTATTAAGTGAGATAGATCAGTAGGTGCGGACTCTACCTGAGGAGCCGGTTCAGGAGTTTGTTGTACAGGAGGGGTTTCAGGAGCTGAAGCGGCAATGGGGGTATCACTAGAAGCTGAAGGTACCCAAGTTGGTACAGATCCGGATTGGGTTGGTGAAGGGGGTGGTGGGGGGGTAGGAATGCTTGATTGATCTAAAGCAGGTCCGGATTGAACAGGAGCCGGCATAGTAGTCCATGGATTAGTTGGAGCTGAAGTTGTTTGAATAGCTGGTTGATCCCAAGGAGAAGTAGATATTGGCTGAGAAGGTGGTACAGATGAAGGAAATGATGATTCTTCTGGAGCAGGAGTTGGTGGTGCCCAAGGAGAAGTTGTGGGATCAGGGAGAGATACAGTTGGAATGGAGGTTGGAGCAACAGGGTCAGGAGTGGGGGCTACAGGCGGCTCAGATGAGGGGACTGGTGGTGCCCAAGGTGAAGTGGTTGGATCAGGAGCTGGAGTTGGTGGAGGGGTGGTACTATCTAAAGGCGAAGAAGATGGGTTATTTGGCAGATTCGTATTTGAATTATCCATATGGGCAAGTTTAAGTTATTGTAAGTGTAGGAAAGATGTGACTAAATGTCAACAATTAAGTATAATATACACAAATGTTAGGGATATTTGGAAAACTGTTAGATTCTAATGAAAGAGAAATAAGCAAGCTTAAAGTCCCTGCTGAAAATATAAATTCTCTTGAAAAAAAGACCTCCAAGTTAACAGATAAACAGCTAAAAGGTAAATTTGCAGAATTTAAACTTCAGCATGAACGTGGAAAAACTTTAGATGAATTGCTGCCGGAGGTTTTTGCCTGCGTTAGGGAATCTGCTAAAAGAAATTTAAAACAGCGACATTTTACTGTGCAGCTGATGGCAAGCATAGTTTTACATCAGGGTAAAATAGCAGAGCAAAGAACCGGAGAAGGAAAAACCCTTTCAGCAACGCCGGCTTTATTTTTAAATGCCATAGCTGGTAAAGGAGTGCATTTAATAACAGTGAATGATTATTTAGCAATGAGGGACTGTGGTTGGATGGGTCCTGTTTTTCATGCTTTGGGTGCAACTTGTGCCACCATTGTTCATGAAAAAGCATATATTTACGATCCAAAATATAAAAGCACCGAACACGATGATAAAAGACTCAAACATTTAAAGCCGATTTCAAGGAAAGAAGCATATAGTGCTGATATTACCTATGGTACAAACAACGAATTTGGATTTGATTATCTTCGGGATAATATGGCATTCAGGTTATCTGATCAGGTACAAAGAGGACATTTTTTTGCAGTAGTTGATGAAGTAGACTCTATCTTAATAGACGAAGCAAGAACTCCACTTATTATTTCTCAACCAGCGGCAGAGGCAACAGAAAAATATTATGATTTTGCCAAAATTATAGATACTTTATCAGAAAGTGATTATGTTATTGATGAAAAATTAAGGACTGCTCATTTAACTGAAGGTGGGACAATAAAAATTGAGAAAAAATTAGGTGTTGATAATTTATATGAGAAAGATTTCTCAACACTACATCATTTAGAAGAGGGATTGAAAGCTAGAACTCTGTTTAAAAAAGATAAAGATTATGTAGTTAAAGATGGTGAAGTAATTATTGTTGATGAGTTTACCGGAAGGCTAATGATGGGTAGAAGATATTCAGAAGGACTGCATCAGGCAATAGAGGCAAAGGAAGGTGTGCCAATTCAACAGGAATCACAAACTTTGGCAACAATTTCTTTTCAGAATTATTTTAGGATGTATGAAAAACTTTCAGGCATGACAGGAACCGCAGCAACAGAAGCAGAAGAGTTTAATAAAATTTATAAGCTAGAAGTTGTTGTTATTCCTACTAATAATCCGATGGTAAGAATTGATCATCCAGATACAATTTATAAAACTCAAAGTGGAAAATATACTGCTGTTGCCAATTTAGTAGAAGAACTTCACCAAAAAGGTCAGCCGGTTTTAGTAGGAACTACTTCAATTGATAAAAATGAATTTTTGTCGGAGCTCTTGAAAAGGAAAGGGATTTCGCATGCTTTGCTTAATGCTAAAAATCACGAAAAAGAAGCAGAAATAATATCTCTGGCAGGGCAAAAGGGAGCGGTTACAGTTGCCACTAATATGGCAGGAAGAGGAGTAGATATAATTCTTGGTAAAAATATCGATAAATTAGGAGGATTGTTTGTTTTGGGTACAGAGCGTCATGAATCAAGAAGAATTGATAATCAGTTAAGAGGTAGGTCAGGGCGGCAAGGGGATTCGGGCGCCACAAGATTTTTTGTATCTTTAGAAGATGATTTGATGAGAATTTTTGGAGGAGAACAAGTATCTAAAGTGATGGATTTTCTTAAAATGCCGGAAGATACTCCGATTGAACATGGTTTAGTCTCTAAAGCAATAGAAGGGGCTCAGAAAAAGGTTGAAGGGCATAACTTTGATATTAGAAAACATACTGTTGAATACGATGATGTTATGAATCAGCAAAGACAAATTATTTATGAAGTTAGAAAAAAAGTTTTGGAAACAGCAGAAGAGAAAAATTTATCTCTCAAGGAAGAAATCTTAGAAAAAATCTCAAGAGAGATTACAAATATTGTAACTATATATTCTGAAGAGGAAATTGATCACAATAAAATTGCTGAAGAATTTTGCACAATTATCCCTCTTGATGAGGGGTCAAAAAAAGATTTCCAAAAAAGACTTTCAGAACAGTTAAATGCGGATGAAATAATCAAGTTTTTAACAGACCTTGCAGTCAATTTCTACAACGAAAGAGAAGAGCAGATTGGAGTGGAGGTGGCAAGACAAATGGAGGTGTTTGTTTACCTTAATACAATAGATACTCTTTGGATTGAACACTTAGATACTATGGATGACTTACGCTCAGGAATTGGTCTTAGGGGTTATGCACAAAGGGATCCATTGATTGAATATAAAAGAGAAGGGTTTGATTTATTTGAAAAATTAATGGTGGAGATAGACTTTGAAATAGTTCACAGAATTTACAAAGTGTCAGCCCAGCAGCAAGCTCCTGTAATTCAGCAGCCGGCGGCAGTGGAAGAAAAACATCCTGAAATTGAAGTGGGAGTTGAGCAGGAAGCGATGGAGGAGCAGATCTCTAGTGCTAATGAGGATAGTGGAGTGACTAAAGTAAAAATAGAAAGAGATGGAATAGTAACAGAGCAAGTATATGGGGCTCAGGGTCAGGTAGGTCATGTTCATGGAAAAATAGGCAGGAATGACCCATGCTGGTGCGGCAGCGGGAAAAAGTATAAGCGATGTCATTACCCAAATTAGTTAATAAATTTTTATTTTTTTTGATTGCAGTTAATATTATTCTTGGAGCCTATTTTTTAATAAATGGAGATATTCACTTTGATGTTGATGTTTCAAGAGATTTTTTAGTGATGGATGATATTGTAAGGAATAATAATCTGACGCTTCTAGGACCTCGCTCAGGAGCAATACTCGGAATATTTCATGGGCCTTTATGGTTTTATATAAATCTTCCAGCCTTCATCATTGGAGAAGGAAATCCCTTAATAGTTGGCTGGTTTTGGTTTTTACTTTCTGTTATTTTTTTAGGAATAATATTTTACACTGCAAAAAAACTATTTGGTTTTAAGGTTGCTTTACTTTCAGTTTTATTTTTTTCTGTTAATTCCATTATTAACTCAACATATGGTTTAAAGAATTTTTATAATCCTTATGGGGCAGTGTTTTTATTTCCTGTATTCTTTCTTTTATTTGTTCAGTATATAAACAATCTAAAGGTTAAATATTTAGTTTTTAGTCTATTTTTACTTGGTCTTATCATTCAATTCCAAATGGCTTTTGGGATACCAATTCTCATAGCAGTTTCCTTATATTTATCCTATTTTTTATTCAAAAAGAAAAAACTTTATCATTTTTTATCATTTTTTGTTTTACTTATTCCCTTATCAACTTTTATTCTTTTTGATCTTAAACACGACTTTCTGCAAAGCAAAGCATTATTTCAATATTTCACAGAAAAAAATAGCCTCATTTCTGTTAATAGGGTGAATGAATTATTCTTTAATTTTTTTGATCAGCTATCTCCCGGAAAAAATCTAACTACAATTATTACTGCACTTTTCTTTTTTATTGGGTTTGTATATTCTTTTAAAAAAAGTACGAAAGAAATAAAAACTATCTATTGGTTTTTTGGTTATCTATTCCTTAGTTTTTGGGTATTATCCTTATTTTATTCCGGAAGTATTGGAAATTATTTTTGGCCATTTTTACCTTTAACAATTATTATTTTTTGTTCATTTGTTAAATTTATAAAACAAGAGGTTTTTGTATTGGTATTTATATCTCTTTATCTTATTAATTTATATGCAGGAATATCGGCGATTCTAGATTTTAAGTTGGACATAAATGAAAGAGGCCCTCACAGCTGGGCTTTTAATCAAATGGTGGCCAGAAGAATCTATCAGGATGCAGGTAATGATTTTGGTTATTTTAATTTTTCTCCTGATAGGTATGCTTATCAACAAAGATACGCCATGATTTATATGGGAAAATATTTTCCCTATAAATCCTTCTCTTCAGAAAAAAAACTACTGACTTATCTAATAGAGGTTGATCCTCCAAAAGATAGACCTGAGTTAAATGGGATCAGTTGGAGAATAAGCGATGTAAAAATTGACCGATCGCCTGATACAACCCTCCGTTTCGATTTTATCTTGATTGAAAAATATTATTTAGATAACGGAGAAATCGAGGTAGTTCCAAATCCTTACTTGTTAGACAGTGTCTTTTTAAGATAGATTATTATAATGATAATATTTATTCTTCTTTTGGGATTATTTTTTAGACTATATAACTTGGAAATATTCTATCCCT
The DNA here is from genome assembly GCA_001777015.1 of Candidatus Daviesbacteria bacterium RIFCSPHIGHO2_02_FULL_36_13. Lineage (GTDB taxonomy): Bacteria > Patescibacteriota > Microgenomatia > Daviesbacterales > UBA10151 > 2-02-FULL-36-13. The sequence goes on along the minus strand of MFCV01000010.1, from coordinate 5,323 downwards.
GGGGTCATGATCAGGATTTGTTTGCCTGGATAGCCAAAGATATAATTATTGACGATCATCTTCGTCTAATTGGTCAGGAAACCTCAATAATAGGAGTCTTTATTGGTCCTATTTTTTATTATTTAGTTGCTTTTTCCATGGCTCTTTTTAACATGAATCCACTAGCAGCCAATATTCCCACAACTATAATTTCTCTTTTGGCTATTTTTAGTATTTATTTTGTATTTGCTAAATTTTTTGGCAAGAGAGCGGGTCTTATTGGAGCTTTTCTTTACGCCGTCTCTCCAGGTATAGTCTTTTTAGACAGATGGGTAGTGCCAACTCAACCAACGATTTTATGGGGCATATGGTATTTATATATTCTTTTCTCGATTCTTAAAGGCAATATACAGATCTTTATACCTTTGAGTATACTTATTGGCTTAATCTGGCATGTACACATTGCTTTTATTCCCCTCTTAATATTACTGCCTCTTGCCTACTTTTATGGAGATAGGAAAAGCTATAAATTTAAACATAGTTTTAGAACTTTAGCTATATCAGCCGTGTTATTGTTAATTTTAACTGCTCCCTTTTTTATTTTTGAGGCAAGACATAACTTTATACAGACAAAAAGTTTGCTTACAGCAACTTACCAAGATAGAGGAGATTTAACAGGAATTGAAAGGGTTGCTAAAGTTATTAATTCTGGTGGAAGATCGCTTGCTGGAGCTTTTGTTTTAAGTAATACTGTTATTGAGCTAAATTCACAACTTACAACAGTTTTGCCATTCCTGCTTCTTTTAGGAATTTTGTATTTATATGCAAGTAAAAGTCTGATTAAAAATCAAACAATCATTATCATTGCATGGATAACAGTAGTATTTTTATCGCAGTTATTATCAAAAAGAATAATTACAGAATATTATTTTAACAATCTTTTTGTAATTTTATTTTTAGTATTGGCTATAATTTTAAGTAAAATTCATTACTCTTTCCAAAAAGTTCCATTCGTTGTTATATTTTTATCCACATATTTAATTTTCGTTTTATCTTGGCTTATAAGTAGACCTGATGATATGGGAGGTTTTTTGTATAAAAGAGAAGCAATTGAATACATTAAAAAAGATGTGGTAGCTAAAGGTTATCCCTGTATAGGGATTAGTCATATAGAAAATCATACGGGCGGACCTACCGGCTACAGATATTTATTTTGGTTAAATAAGCTTCCTTTAATTACGCCAGGCACTGATGTGCCTGTTTATAATATAGTACATCCCTGGACTATATCTCTTCCTGAAATTACTGCAAAATTTGGGGAGATTGGAGTAATAATCCCAACTGCCAAAAATATTGATTCCAATATTTGTTCTGACCCTAGTCGAAAGCTTTTGCCCTTATGGGGATTTACTAATTAATAGTTTATTCAACATATCCAAGTATAGATTCTGTTAGATTTGTATTTGGAACTTGACACCTATTTTCAAAAAATTCTTTTGAAGGGGTTTTATCAGGAGGAATTATTCCTATATGACCAAATTTTTGTGTTACCTCTTTTGACAATTCATCAGGAATAACTATATTGTAAACTGGGACCTCCAATGAGGGGCGAAGGATATGCATTTTGTTTAGGAAGAATAAATATCTAAAACCTACATTTTCCCCCTGGGCTGTTATATAACTTATTCCAAAACAGGGGAAACCTTTTTTTTCTGCATCCTGTTTTATAAAATTTACAACTGCTTTTTTCTCCAAATAACCTTTATTGTAGAAGTCTCCTGTTATAAGAAAGTGAATATTTTTAACTAAGACGATGCTTAATATAAGGATTGTTAATATTTTTCCAAAAGTTGATGATTTAAAAAGAATATAAATGAGTAGACTAATTAGCGCTATAAAAATAACATTAAAGCTGGAAAAATAATATTCTGAAATTAAGGTATGAGAAAAAGAAAAGAATAAAATTAAACCAATTATCCAGGAATATAAAATTAAAAATTCACCAAGCTTCTTTTTAATAAAAAATAAGGGAGAAAGTAAAATTGCAAAAATGAATACTATATTTTCGGTAAACCTAGATGATTGTGGAGAAAAAAAAAGGGAGTTTATATTTTTAGCAATCATATCCAAGACTAATTTAAATTTATAAATTCCAGGGGCAATCCCCTGTTCGGGATCAGAAAAGTTATTCATAAAGCTTAAGGTTTGACTCATGCCATGTCTAAGTTCAAAAATTAAGAAGGGGAGAGATGCTGAAAATAATGAAACTGCAAAACCTAAAATATATTTAACAGAGGGTATTTGTTTTGCAAATAGCAATGACACTGGTACTGCAAGTAAAGCAGGCAATAATGCGATATGTACATGCCAAATTAGACCGATTAGTAATCCCAATAAATAAAGGTGTGACCACTTCCTTCGGCTTAACATAACAAGTGTATAAAGATACCAGACAGCCCAAAGTGAAGTAGTGACAGTCGGAACAACCCATCTGTCCGAGTTGACAGTGACAATTAATACAGCATATAAAAAAGAGCCAATTAACCCAACTTCATAAGAAAAAATTTTAGAAAGAACAAAATAGTAACTATATATAGTCAGCAGTCCCAATAAAGTTACAGGTATTAAGGCCCCAATAGGGTCCATATTTGTAATGACAAAAAAAGGGATCAATAAATAATAAAATAATGGCCCGATAAAAATACCCGGCGCAGATGTTAATTGACCTATCAGACGGAAATGACCATTATCTACAATATCCTTAATAATCCATGAATAAAGATCGCCATCATGAGCAAATTCAAACCTTTCTACTATTTGATAAGTTCTAAAGAAAAAGCCAATGAAAAGTATCAGAATAAGTATTAAATGGTGACGTTTCATATATAGGTAGTATTCATTATATACGATATAATTGCTTCATGATTGTTAAGGCAATTAAAACAAGAAAATTTAATCCTCCAAAAGATAACTTGGAAGATCTATTTTCGGCCATTAAAAATTTAGAAGAAAATTCCATTGTAGCTGTAACAAGTAAAGTTGTATCAATTGCTGAGGGTAGGTGTGTACCAACTTCCCAAATTAGTAAAGATGAACTGGCAATAGAAGAAGCGGACCAATATATTCCAAGAGAAAAATCTCCTGGGGGAATGATATTAACTACCATAAAAAATAATATGATTATTGCCTCCTCTGGTATTGATGAGAGTAATAGTGGAAGCTACTATACTCTTTGGCCAAAAGATCCTAAAGCATCAGCAGAATTGATTTGGAAATATTTAAAGAAAAAGTTTAACATCAGAAATCTGGGTGTAATTATTACTGATTCAAGATTAGTACCTTTAAGACGGGGAGTAGTGGGTATAGCAATTGCCTATTTTGGTTTTAAACCCCTTAAGGATTATCGAAATACAAAAGATTTATTTGGAAGAGAATTTAAAATGGAAACCTCTAATTTTCCTGATAGTTTAGCAACCGCTGCTGTTTTGGAAATGGGTGAGGGATCTGAACAACAACCAATTGCGATTATTTCCGAAATTCCTAAAATAGAATTTATACAATCGGAATATAAAGCAAAATCATTTAATGATAGTTTTGAAATCCCGATTGAGGAAGATATGTTTGCGCCTTTTTTGCTCTCAGTTGAATGGAAAAAAGGTGGGGAAAAATGAAATTAATTATTGTCATATTATTTTTCGGAATTATTTTTAGAAGTTTAATCGTTGCAAATGGAAATTTTCTTTTTAATATGGATAATGCGCGTGATGCAGTTGATGTAAGAGAGATGATTGTTTTAAAAAATCCCCGTTTAATCGGCCCTGGGACTGCTCTTGAAGGAGTTTATAATGGACCTGCCTGGTATTATCTGCTAGCTTTACCCTTTTTTATCTCCGGAGGAGATCCCTATGCCGCCATTGTTTTACAAATAATTTTTTGGGCAGTTGGAGGATTTTTTCTTTTAAAGATGGTTTCAGCCTGGTCGAATTGGTTAGTTTTACCAATTGGATTTATTTGGATAGCTTCTGATTATTTAGGTCTAACAACCCAATATGCCTTTAATCCAAATCCTGTGACTTTGCTGATGCCCCTTTTTATATATCTTTTAGTGCTTTACTTAAAGTCGGGTAAATTAATTTACATTGCATCAACCTTTTTTATCGGAGGCCTATTTTTTAATTTTGAAATGAATTTTGGAATATTTACTCCATTAATAATACTAATGAGCATTATCCTTACAGGAAAAACAAATTTTTTAAAGTCAAGAAATTTTTGGATTGGATCATTATTTTTCGTAATTTGTTTATTTCCCCAATTAGTTTTTGATATACGAAATAATTTTGTAATAATCAAAGCTCTAACAGATCACATAATGGATTCCAAAGATGGGGCTCTCAGCATATCCAGACACCTTGAAACAACTTACAATAAATTCTTTGAAGTTTTTTCTGCAACCATGATGAATCACAGAAATTTTAGCTTTATTTTAATTCTACTGTCCATACCAGCCCTGATCAAATATATAAAGCAAAAGAAAAAGGATTATGTTGCGGCAGTTGCATTTATAAGTATCTTACTGCCATTTATTATTTATACTTTCTTTTCTTCTATTTCAGTAAACCCATGGCATTTGGGAGCAGAATCAGTATCAGCAGTAATACTTACAGCCTTTTTATTAATTTCTATATGGAAAATTAATTTTTTTGGCAAGATAATATCTTTAGTATTATATTTCTCTATTTTAGTTTTTGCTTTTTCAAATGTTTTTAAATTTTTTACAGTTGATATAAAAAAAGAGAATCTAGATCCTTCTCTTTTTAAAAATGAAATAGCTGCCATAGATTTTGTTTATCAATATGCAAAGGGTGAAAATTTTAAAGTCTATACTTATATGCCTTCAGTATATGACTATCCTTATCAATATTTGATTTGGTGGCACGGGCAAAAAAAATATGGATACATACCTTACGAATATGCTTATTTACCCGACAGGCCTGAATATATAAAGCAAAAAGAAAAGTTTGAAGGAAAAAAAGATAACTTTTCAGGATTAGTCTTTCTAATTAAAGAACCTGATAGAAATTACACCCGTTCTGGTTGGGAAGGGGAGCTTTTAAAGTTTAAACCCCTAGAAAAGCATATGGTTGGAAGGATAGAAATTGAGGTAAGAGAAGAAATTATTCTAAAATAATTAATCTATTATTTTCTCCGATTTTCTCTATTTTAATTTTAACTGTGTTTTCTGGGAGTATCTTTTCTATTTTCTCTGCCCATTCAATAAGTATGATATTTTCAGGATTATTAAATAATTCTTCTAAACCTAAATGTTTGAAATCTTCTTTATTTT
>MFCV01000009.1 GCA_001777015.1 Candidatus Daviesbacteria bacterium RIFCSPHIGHO2_02_FULL_36_13 | reverse complement strand
TCTTTCGAAAAACGATTCCGATATGGAGCGGGATAGGGGAATTGGACCCCTTACATCCACTTTGGAAAAGTGGCGTTCTACCGGTGAACTAATCCCGCAGTATGGTCTATTTTACCTGGGTTCTTCTGTCAGGACAAGCAGCTCTTTCATAGCCATCTCTGGCTGCCCTAAAATTCCATTGTCCAACCCCCTCTTTGTACAGAATTTCTTTCCAACTCACCTCTCCATATATATCTTTTCATATCTCCAGTGCACTCAGTTTTATCCAACTCTCCATTAAAAAGAGCAAGTGGATTTGGACTATCTCCACTACAACCTGTAACTACTGCAGCGGCTATACCAAGCCCTATTATTTTAATTTTGGCCTCCATTGACATATAAGCTCTGGATTATACCAAAAAACCAATCTTTTAGCGCCTCCCACCATGATTTTCTAACATTTAAGGGTTCTCTTTCATAATATTCTAGGTTTGTTTTAAGGATTAAACCAGAAATTGTAAAATTTTCTCCATCAATTGAAATATCTCTTGGCAGAAACTCTACTTTCCTATTTTCCCCCTTGGAATTGGTATAAGTTATAGAAACCTTATCAGATCCTTGAGTTACCTTAAGGCTTGTTTCCTGACCTTCATCTATGTAAAAACTTTTTCCATTGGCCACATCATCCACACTGCTTATAAAAGAGTTAATAAAATTGATCCGGCTGCAGCTTTTAAGCAAGCAAGGCTCCTCGCTGTTATTATATTCTCTTAAATCCCTAATCCTGATCCCCTTTTTATCAAAGAAAAGAGCTGTTCTATAGTAAGGATTCATAAACCAAACTACTTTGTAATTTGGATCAAGGGGGTTTTGGGCAAAGAAGGTCATCTGAGGAGAAATGCCTGGGAAAATTGCCTTATATCTTTGGGCAAAGTCACTCATTGTGGTAATTGTCAACTCTCCCCTGCCTGCTCTTTCTGCTGCACTTTTAATTTGTCTTTCATACTCCCCCTTATATTTATTCCAGTTATATGAATTTTCCAATCCAATAGTCAGCTGAGCTATTTTATTATCTGTTTTAGTATAAATATCTAAAAGTTTATTAAAGTAGTTAATATCTAAATCCCAGAAGTCTATATAATCATTAGCCTGCACACTATATGTACTTTCCTCAACTGCTTTGCCATAGCCGTTATATGGATCTCTGGCCGCCCACTGAGTTATCACCACTGGAATTTTATCCCCCGGTGATTGAGCAGGCAAAAGTGTATTTTTCCTAAATGGGTAATATGGAGCTCCAAAGTATTGGCCCCAGATTCTATAGTTATCTGTAGAGTATTGGTCAGCCACAATCATGGCCGCCGCTACCCCATATTTTTTGTTCATATACTCTAAAGAATTAGCATCAATCCACCAGGCCCCAACTGATTTAGGGAAAATTCCAAAAGTTTTTTTAAATTCTGTAAAAAAAGCATCAATTATTTTTTTCCTATCCTCAGGAGAATAGCCTGTTAGAAAAACACTTTCAGGATCATGCCAGCTGTTGGATTTATGATAGGCAACCCCAGAAGCATTAGTCAGGGTAGGAGTTACTTCCAAAAAAGCCCCTAGTTCATGCTTTGAATTCTTCTTAAGAAGATCAGTTATATCTTTTTCTGAAAAAACATCAAAACGGATTAAAAAAGTGGCAGCAACTTTTTGAGAATTAATTATTTCCATTTGGGAAATTACTGCGTCTATCGGTTTTTGATTTTTTTGATCCCAAAATTCCGCTCCCCGGATTGGGTTTACTATAGTCAAATAGGCGTTAGTTTTTGCACCAATAGAAGTTGGGATTATCAAAAGGAAGAGAACAAAAAGAATTATTTTTAGAAAGCCTTGCATAATTTCTACACTAGAATTAATATTACCATATGCTCAATTTACTGAATAAGCGTTCTCCTGCTTTTTGGATCTTTTTAAGTCTAGGATTTATAATATTTACCAATCAGCTCCACTACTTTTATCAGGATGAATTCGAAAATATTTTAGGAGGAAGGTACCTACTTTCCTTAAGATTTCCTTATGCAGATTTTTTTACCCATCACAATCCGGGAGCTTTCTTTTTATCAGGGGTCATTAATATATTGTCAGGTGAATCATTTGTCAGGTTTAGAATTTTGCTTGGGATAGTATTTTTAGCCTCTTATATCACCTTTTATCTTTATGTTAAAAAAAGATTTGGTAACCTAGAAGCAAAATTGCTGTTAATATTTTATTTCTTCATCACCTTTGGAGCCACTTTTTTCTGGGGACATATGCTTTTGGCAGACAGCCTTTCAGCTTATCTTTTGACTCCTGCATATATGATTTGTCTTCTTTTGGCCTTAAAAGGTGAGGCTTTAACTAAAAAAGATATTTATATTGTATCTGCCCTTACTTTTTCTACTATACTCACCTCCCTAACTCAAGCTTATTCCTGTTTCTTGATTTATATCTTTTTAACTGTCTGGAATTTTAAATTTAACACCTTTAAGTGGCGGAGCTTCTTTTTAATAACACTCTTACCTTACCTGGTGTTTGTAATTTATCTGCTTGTAAGCAGAAGCATTATAGAATATTTCCGTCAGGCCATAGAATTTAATGCCCAATATTATGTTCAACTGCCTGATAATGTCTCTCCTAAAAATCCCTTAAGAGTGGCAGTGGTATTTATTGTAAAGTTTTTTGAGAATTTTAAATCAGCTTTTTTGCAAGTTAAGGATGTATCAATAGGAGCGCCTTTTATACATGCTTTAGTATTATCAAATGTTTCTTTGATGATTTATTTAGGTTTGAAGCGTAAGTTTTATTTACTTACTTTTGTCTTTATATTTTTGGCGTTTATAAATGCCAGAGGAAATCCCTATACCACCTCTGAAACAGATTATCAGGCAATTGTTTATCATTTTATCTCTATATTTAATGGACTCCTTGCTATGTATTTACTTTGGAAAGAAGCTAATTTTACACAATTACCTTCTAAAAGGTTTCTGCTAAATGCACTTATTCTGCTTTTAGGGATTTATCAAATTGCCCTATTTCTTCTTTTTGTTGATAAATGGCAGGATAAAACATATAGAAAATATATGGGGACTCAGGCCTTAATTTATGATAGACCAACAATTGCAGCTGCTTTAAATGATTTAATACCAAAAAATGAACACTACCTCATAGCTCCTTTTGATTTTGAAAATCAGATTTATATGAAGTCAAAACCTGCCACAAAATATATTGTAATTTTGCCTGGAATGGATAAGTCAGAAAGAATTCAGAGCGAGGTTTTGGCAGATTTAAAGAAAAATAAACCAAAAATTTTAGTTTTTAATACAGAGTTAAGTATTTATCAAGCTTATCCTGGACAATTTTTACAGAATTTTATTAAGGAAGAGTATATAAACCTAGCAGCTATGGGAGTTCCTTGTAATGGTTTTAACACTAAACAAAAATGGTATGGTGATTATGATTTTGAAAGACATTTTTTCTTAGATAAATCAAAGAAGGATACTATTTGGAATCAGATGTTGGAGAAAGGCTATCTTTATCCAATTTCTCAAGAAGAAGTTAAAAAGATTCCTTTATGTAACCCAACACCATCCTAAATTAGAGATTTTTTAGATCAGCATCAACAGTGGCAAAATCACCATCTGTACTTTCAATTTCAATTGAATTGGCATCAGACTCTAAGTTATTAATAGGTACAGGAGTTGGGGAAGCCTGAGTTGTTGTCTGCGGCAAATCTTCAGGAGCTTCATTTTTTTGACTGCTCAAATAAAAGTAAACTCCCCCTAAAATTAGAAGCAGGACAACCAATCCTATAATTATCCAAAGTTTGGTTTTTCCACCACCACTCTCTGGTGTTGGGACTGCAGCAGGCTGAGGGGTTTCCGGTATGACAGGTGCTGCAGGGGGTACCTGAGAATTAGAGTTGTCCACTAGCTGTTGCCTCCCTTGCTCCTGATTTTGCTGTTCTTATGGCTTTTATGACTGATTGTTTGGCATCAATGATTAACTTTCTTAAAGCTAAAAGATCTTTGTGTAAAAGATCCCTTTGAGCCTTTGCATCTATCTTGATTCTGCTTTCAGATGACACCACAATAGTGTAATCCTTCTCTGTCTGAGCAGTTACAGCCGCAGACGTTGTGGCGATAACTGATTTAGAAGATGCTATGGCGGCTAAAGCAGCACTCTTATCTTTAACATCAGGACTTCCTGAGTTGACCCTTTCTTCTAATTTCTGCAGAAGTACTAACATTTTATCTAAATGTTTTTGCATGCTGGCAGTTCTGTTTTCATTTATGTTATTTAAATTCTCATTTATTCTGGCAGCAGCTGTAGCTTTTTTTTGATTTTTAAAAGCATTCAGCCTTGTTCTTAAAGCAGCCTCTTTTGTGGCTATTCTTGTTCTTTTATCATCAAGCCTTTGAGCTATATTTTCTTTTCTTGTTTCAATTTTTTCTTTCACAGCCTCTCTTCGGGTTGTAGAAGAAGAGCTAGAATCCTGAGCAATTACAGGGTAAGCAGCTATTGCAAGTAAAACAAGAAAGCAAACAAGATAAGTGAAGCGGGTTAAAGTAAGTATCCTGGCAGACATTTCAACTACTGTAACAAACCATATAGCTATTTGTCAAGGTGACACGCACCTGTTAAAATTAGAGAATGCGCCCGTAGCTCAACGGATAGAGCAAATGAATTCTAATCATTAGGTTGTGGGTTCGATTCCCGCCGGGCGTACTTAAGGGGGACTTTAGGTTGTTAGGATAAGATAAACTACTCTTCAATATAAACAAACTGTCCTGTTTCATCAAATTTAACGGATTTAAATAGACTAAGAAATCCATCACGTCCCAACAAAGGCATCATCTGTTGAGGACTAAAATCTGCTTCAGTCTGATATTCCTTAGTACCTAGCCAGATATTAATTTTAGCTGGGTAAGCATCAATGTATCCTTTACCAATACCATATATTCTTCTTTGTTTAAGCTTTTTGAAATTTATGCCTGCACCTATAGCAAACTGTATTGGGAATAAATTTCTATCAGACCCTGAATCTATAAGGGCGTCAAAATATCGAGATATTTGACCATGATCCTTTGAGATCCTTATTGCTATCATTGGACGATAAATCTCGCCAACTATACCAGTTTTCGGATCTTGAAATGGCTGAGGCAAATAAGAATATCCTGTCACCTTAGCCATTTTGTGAGCCTAAAGGCGAAATATTGCCATTAAAAGGCATAACATAGTGCAAAATTACATCTTTTTCTTTAGTTTTTGTTAAGACTTTATTTAGTTGGTCTATAGTATTTGCTGCATGCAGCACCTTATTCCTATTACTATTTAAGGCCACCCATTTATTTTCATATTTTAGGAGTATATTTGCTTTCATAAAGTTTATTATACAACATATTAGCAAGATCCAAATCATCAGTCTAACCTTTTCTGACTTTAATATAATTGCATTAACTGGTGCAGCCAAGCTAGAAATGATTCAAATAAAACTGCATCCGGGGTACAAAAAGAGGCAAGAATAGCAGCCGTCTGACTGTAATCCTTGCCTCCTTAATTTATCTAAACTCCAATTATTTAGTACTTTCCTCTTTAGTACTTTTATCTTCTTCTGTCTGCCCCATTTCACCTTGATTTATATCATGGTAAACTGGCTGATCTTGATCTTTTTGTGTCTGATCTTGATCCTGACTCTGACCTTGATCCTGTTTTTGATTCATAATTTCACCTCCTTTCTTTTCCGTCTGAATATCCAGTCTACTTTTTATCCTTAATAAAAAAACAAAAATTGGGTAAGGATTATGCAAGACCCAAAAAACTAGTAGTTTTGTAATAACTATGTAATAGTTGGGCATAATCTATTGCCTTTGTAAGAAAATCCTGTATAATCCATGTAAGAGATTTAGGAAACTCTCTTGATCTAAAGAATAAGAATGGTAAATAAAATACTTGTGGTTGAGGATGATTTAGGATTGCAGAAATACTTAAAAGAGTTATTCTTAAACAATCAATATTCTGTACAGGTTGCCTCAGATGGAGTTTCTGCATTAAATAATTTGGAAAAAGTCCCACCTGATTTAGTTATTTTGGATTTAGGACTTCCTGATATGACTGGTCAATCTGTGGTAGTGGAACTTAGAAAAAAACATCCAAACCTACCTGTAATAATTTTAACTGCTAAAGATACTACCACTGACATTGTAGAGGGCCTTAATATGGGGGCTGATGACTATATGACCAAACCCTTTGTAGCAGATGAATTACTGGCAAGGGTGAAGGTCAGATTCAGAAGCAATGGTGAGATTGATAATAAGCTTAAAATTGCTGACTTGGAGCTGGATGATAGGGCTTTAGAGGTTAAAAGAGGAGGAAAACTTATTCAGCTTACTCCTCAGGAATTTAAGCTTTTAGAATATTTAATGCATAATAAAGGTAGAGTTCTAACTAGGGATATGATTTTAAATAGAGTTTGGCTCTATTCTCAGGATATAGAAACAAGAGTGGTGGATGTTTATATGGGCTACTTAAGGAAGAAAATTGATGCTGATTATCCAAAAAAACTTATCCACTCTGTCAGAGGCTTTGGCTATATGATCAAAGAGTAATTATTTAAGCTGCCAAGCTCTCAATCCAAATTCTTGGATCCCAAAGTATTTCTCTTTCTGAATCATGAGCAGAAATTACAACAATAGACCTCTCAGCATAAAAACCTAACTCAGCAAAATACTCCAACATGTGGGCTGCACTTATTTTAAGGCTTTGTATTTTGTTTTCTTTAGTAGGATCTAATAAATCTTCATGCAGACTGCTTGAGGATTCCTCTCTATTCTTTATAGGGTCAGGCACTACTATACTTTCAATGGCTATTTCCCTCCCCTTTGCCCAAAGCAGATCCTCTACCCTTATTTGTCTAGCCATTAAATCAGCTCTATCTGGAGTAGCCTGTTTTTGATAACTCCTTTTTATCTTTCTTCCATTTTCAGGGGTATACTCCACACCTAAAGTTCTAATTGGAGGTTCACTTGACTGCAATACCTCAAAAACCTGATGATCCAGAGCTTCAACAACCTTTTGTCTGGTGAGATTGGCAGACTCTATATTCTCTTCATCAGGCACTATTCCAATAACCCTGGCGTGCGGGTTTTTTCCTAACCATTCAAGGGCAAAACCACCTCTATCAAGATTGTCAGCACCGCGCAGCATTGGAGCCTCAGCTACTACTAGTTTGCTAGGATCACCTTTTGTTTCTCTTAGTTTTCTTTGAATAATTCTTTGATAATAGCGAGAAATCCTTTCTGAGGTAGGCGGAGACCATTCATTTCTGTTGTAGCCGTATATTCTGTCTCCATGCTCCAACGCCTCCTCCCATTCGGCTAAAACTATTTCCCTTCTAATTCTCTGGCCAAGCTGATCTATAAAAAGAGATTTACCAACTCTAGCTATTCCTGCAATGGCCAAGACCTCGGTGTAAGGATTTTCTGCCACATCAACCAAGTCATTACCAATCAGATTGCCTTTGGTATCATATAAATGGGTTTCTAATGGAAAAAGTTTTGCTTCTACTAGGCTCATATCTATTTAGATGTTGGCAGTCCTATCTCTACCTTTGTTCCTATATTTTCTTTAGAGAAAATTTGAATATCGCCATGATGCTGTTTAATTATATTTTTAACCAAAAATAATCCAATTCCCATACCCTCTTTAATCTCAGATTTACCCCTGTAATATTTATCAAATATATCAGCTATCTCTTTTTTGGAAATACCCTTGCCCTTATCTTTAATGATAATTTTAAGATGAGACTTATTAGATTTTAAAACGATATTAATATCAGTACCTGAACGGGAAAATTTAGCAGCATTATCAAAAATATTAATCAACATTTGCAAAAGCTTATTGAAATCCCCAATTATAATATCCTCCCCATTTTTCAAGTTATCATCCAAAATGATATTATGATTAGGGTGATTCATTTTAAAGTCGGAGGCTGCTCTTCTGAGAACCTCTCTGATGCTAATTTCTTTAAAGTGATATTCAAGCACTCCTTTTTTAATCCGGTCTATCTCCAAAAGTTCATTAATTAAATGAGTCAGCCTTTGTGTTTCCCAGGAAAGATCAGTAATCCATCTTGATTCCGGTGTATCGCTGCCGGCGAACTTTGAATAAAGCATCTGAGAATACCCGCTAATAGTAGTTACAGGAGTTCTGAGTTCATGAGCAGCCATTGAAATAAATAGGTCCCGGGCTTCTAGAGCCTGCTTGGTCTCAAAAAAAAGTTGATTTTTTCGGATTGCCAGTGACGCTAAAGATCCAAAAAGTATCAATGTATTTAGCTGAGATTTTGTAAAATATTCCTTTTTTGTTGATTGTAATGAAAGCACACCAATTGACTTGCCGTGATTAATTAGAGGAATGCTAACTATGGATTTAACCCCCAATTTTTTAAACTTTTCAAATTGAGGATGATGTTTTTCTAGGACTTTTATATCCATAACATTGGCTTTGTGATTTTTAAAAGTTCTATAGGTATTCCCATCTTTTCTGATTCTTATTTCATGATGAGTAGGAGTTGAAGCCCAAACCCTCTTTAATACCCCACTTTGCATTAGGAATATAGAGCCATATTGGGTTTTTAGAAGTATCTTCCCCTCATTTACAATAAGAGGGTATGTTTCCTCGGGTGTCAGCGGGCTTAAAAATTTTAAAGCAGCTTTGTGTATTTTAAGTAAAATGTTGTCCATATTTTTATAGGATGTTTATTTTACCAGAAAATTATAATATTTGCTCTCTTCCCTCGCTTTTAATTTTTCCCGCATGATTGCTGCTGCCCCAGGAATGCCCTTTCCAACAACAGGGATTATTACTCCTCCCTTAACTCCAAAATCTTCAGCTGATATGTCATATTCACTTGATAATAATATACTTTCTACCTCATATCCTTCTTCTTCATATAAAAAGGCAGTTCCTCCTAACATGTTTTTATATAACCACGCTAGATAGGGTGAATCATCTCCTAAATCAGGTAAAATACCGTAAGCTAGCTTAATATATAATCCATCAAGCAGCTTAGTGTCTGTTGTGGTTACAACTCCTGGCCACAGCCCGTAAGCTATCCTCTGAGGCACTCTGGTCATCATCATAGGTAATTCAGGATCAACAATACTATCTAATTTATCATCAATAACCATTTTTTGTAAGACAAATGCACAACATTCAGGAGTGCCTGTGGCAATTGTAATTCTTTTATTTAAGCTGGCTATTTGTTGCAGGCCTTCCCTAGCTTCTGGAACAGGCTCATAATTCAGAAAAAAATCTTCTTCATGCTGGGGCGTGTGAGACGATACTGTCTCCTCATAATGTCCGTTTATTTTGATAGGAGGATCTCTTAAGGGAATTGTTGAGGTAAGAAGAGAAACTGCTTGTAAATCTTCTGTTTCCCTAAGTTGTCTAAATCTTCTAGCTTTCTCTGAGGTAAAGGGTTGTTTTGGGGTGTGTAGTATTTGTCCTGCTATAGGCCTTCTTAAAGCTCTCTCTCCATGCATATCTTCCATAAACCATCCCTCAATCTCTTCCCTTTCCTGCATATAAATTTTAATTGTAGTTAAAAGAAGTATGTATATATTAAGAAATCTGTAAGTAAATGGTAAGGGGCCTAAACAGCTATTTTAAGTTTTCCGGAGCTTCTGGATCCCTGCATTTTAATCATGTTTTGTAAAATAGAGGATATTGATGCCATTCCTCGATCCAGTTCAATAAGTATTTCTTTTTGTTTTTTATGCCTAGAAAAAAACATATTATGCTATTGGTGCTGTCCAAAGTTTATATACAAAGCTTTTCTTTAAAAGACTTGGGACTTTGAATATCTTTAGTAAAGATAGAGGATTTGCGGTCAGTACAATTCCATTCATAATGAGGGTATATTACAACCTAAAGTTAAGAAAAAAGCACTACAAATGGTAAGGATTCAGTTAGAAAGATTTGTTTTACAGCGCCTTTATTAAAAGCTTTAAGCCTTCATCAAGTTCTACTTTTGGTTCCCAGCCCAATTCATTTTTAGCTTTGGTTATATCAGGACACCTTTGTTTTGGATCATCTTCAGGAAGATCTTCAACCTCCTTGATTTCAGACTGGGAATTGGTAATTTCCTTTACCTTTGCGGCTAGCTCCATTATGGTAAATTCAGTTGGATTTCCTAGGTTATAAACTTCCCCTTTGTCTCCTCTATCCATAGCTAAAATCAATCCATCAACCAAATCTGAAACAAACATAAAAGATCTGGTCTGAGATCCATCCCCGAAAACAGGAATGGGATTGCCTTTTTGAGCAGCTTCTATAAATTCAATTACCACCCGGCCGTCATCAGACATCCTAGGACCATAAGTGTTGAAAATTCTGACAATCCTGCCATCTAATTCCTTTGATCTTACAAAAGCTGAAGTTATTGTTTCTCCAAATCTTTTTGACTCATCATAAACAGATCTTGGGCCTATGGTTGAAGCATTACCGTTATAAGTTTCTTTTTGTGGAGATTCCTCTGGGTCCCCATACACCTCGGAGGTGGAGGCGAATAAAAATTTGGCACCCAATTTAACTGCATTCTCACAAAGCTTCATTGTCCCCATGGTATTTACCTTCATTGTTTCAAAAGGCAGGGCAATATAGCTTTTAGGATTATTTTTATTTGGGGAGGCAGGTGAGGCCATATGATAAATTTGACGAATGTCATCCTGAACAACCCGCCCGCCCTTCGGGCGTTGATTCAGGATCCCTTCTGGCAAGCCCCAGGAAGCATCAGCTTCTATAAATTTAAAGTTTGGATTATTTTTAAGATGAGAGACATTATCTTCAGATCCTGTAATCAGGTTATCAATACAAATAACTTCTTCTCCATTTTCCAAGAGTTTTTCACAAAGATGTGAACCTAAAAATCCAGCTCCTCCTGTTACAATTATAGTCATACTTTTTTATCCATTCTATATTTTTGGTAGGCTAAAACTCCCCACAACATTCCTGTTGTAAGGGTACCCAAAGCTGTCATGTAAAGATTCATAGTAATGTATACATAAACATATATAAAAAGGATACTAGTAGTTATAAGGCTTGTGGCTAAAGCTGGTTTGTCTTTGCTAAAAACAGAAGGCAAAAGAGATAGGGTAAAAATAACCTGTCCACTTGTTAAAACAATTTCCTGCCACTGCATTTATAAATCATATCATAACTAAAGCTTAAATCTCCTGTCTGAGAGAAATGGGTTTGGCATTCTTTTCATCTTAGATGTTCCAAGCAGAGTTCCCCTTTGAAGAGTAAACTCACCAAATTTATCATTGATTTTATCAAGTGCTTCTATGATGACCTCCTCCCTTATAGTTTCTGGTAAAAGAGAAAGGTTTTGAGGATTTTGTGGTTTAAGATTTGAGATTGATACACCAACCATCCTAATTTTGTCACCAGTCCAAATAGAATGGAAGATTTTCCAAGAGGCCCTAAATATTTCTATCCCATCAGATGTGTATGGCATAGTCATCTGCATACCATCACCTGTGAACCCTCCATCCACCTTCAGAGAATTTCTGTACCAAACAGACACTGTTCTCCCTACTAATTTTTTAGCTCTAAGCCTTCTTGCTACTAGTTCTGTTAGCTTTAAAAGAAGCTGTTTTATTTCCTCTTGATCATTAGTGTCATGAGAAAGAGTATGCCTGTGGCCAATACTTTTTACCTCTTCTTTTTCAAAAAAGGGCAAAATAGGCCTATTATCTATTCCCCTGCTCATATTATATAAAGTCTGCCCATAGCTCTTAAAGGAGGCCAGGAGAGCCTTCAGAGGCACTAATCTTAGGTCCTTAAAGCTAAACACACCCATGTTATTAAGCCTTTTTTTAATCCTGAGTCCAATGCCGCAAATTTCATTTAATTCTATCTGATCTAGTATCTGGATTGCTTGTTTTTGGTTAGAAATAACCACCAGTCCATCAGGTTTTTGTAAGTTACTAGCTAATTTTGCCATTAATTTATTGTAGGAGATCCCAATAGAAACCCTCATCCACTCACCAATCTCCTCTCTAATTCTATTCTTAATAATTAAGGCAACTCCTAGGGCGGAATTGCCGACTGCAGCATTCTTCAACTCGATAAAGACTTCATCGATACTAAACATCTCCACATAAGGAGAATAATCCTTAATAATATTTAAAAACTTTTTTGTTACCTCCAAATATTTATCAGAATCCCCTCTGACTAAAATAATTTCTGGACAAAGTCTTTTGGCATCATATAGGTGCATACCAGTTTTTACTCCAAAGTGTTTAGCTTCGATAGAAGCCGCCCCTATAACAGTTCTTTCCATTCTATCTCCACCAGTTACCCCAATTGGTTTACCTCTTAGCCTAGGATTAGCCTGCTGTTCAACTGTGGCAAAGAAACTATTAAAATCAATATGAAGGATTGTTCTCATCTTGCTAAATTATTAAATTTGTATTAAATTCTAATTAATGATGCGCATCTTTGAAGGTGAACCTATACACAAATTCACTAGACCACCTGAGCTAAATGTTCGAGCTCTAACTAGCGTTCCCGGGGGCCGTGAATTAATTTTCAGAGAAGTTGGAGATTCCAATCTACTTTTAAAGCCTCCTACTCTTCTTCAACAGCCTCAAGAATCCATTTCAGCCCCAAAAGGTCTAAAGTAATTCTGTAAGCAAAGCTTGAAAACTTCGTTAATCTCCCTCGTCAACTGCTTCTAATATCCAGTTAAGAGAATCTCGGTCGAAACGAAGTTTATAGAAATTCCCTCCACTTGATACTGAAAAATGATGAAAAATATTAGCTCCATTTTTAGAAGTATGGACTAAATTAATTTTG
>MFCV01000008.1 GCA_001777015.1 Candidatus Daviesbacteria bacterium RIFCSPHIGHO2_02_FULL_36_13 | reverse complement strand
AAGCAATGGAGAAGTTCTTTTTAGATCTTGCTAAATCTTTGGAAGATGGAATTTTTAAATAACCCAATTTTCGAAACTCCTTTTTTGTGCCCGAGAGAGGAGTTGAACCTCCACGCTATTTCTAGCAATAGATCCTAAATCTATCGTGTATGCCATTTCACCACTCGGGCATGTAATCATCGCTCGTAATGTAGGAATGTATGCCATTTCTCCTGGGTGTCATTTAGACACCCGTCCTTTCAGGACCCACTCGGGCTAATAGTGGTATTTTAACAGAGTCATGGTAGAATTACGATCATGTCTCAAGAAACCCAACCTCATATTTTAGTTGTAGAAAATCAAGCATCTCTTTCTAGATTTATGGTTTCTCTCCTCAACTCAAACGGATTTAGAACTACTCTCAGTCCTGAAGGAAGTCATGCAATGAAGGTTTTAGAAAGGGAAAGCGTCGATGTAATCACCATAGAGCCGATTGCGGGCATAACGCAAGACGGAGCGGAGATGAGTGGATTTGACCTTTTGAAATTGCTTAAAAAGCATGAAAGATTTTCCCAAATACCAAGAATATTAGTTTCAAGAATGCCTTTATATCATCCTATTCATAAAGAGGACATAGAAGGGGAACATGTATTACTCCAACCTATTGATCCGGAAGAATTTATTCAGAAAATAAGAGAAGTTAGAAGATTCTCATCATTTGATCCTGTTGCCTGAAAGTTATATAATATACAATCAATATGACAAATCCTTTTGCCTTTTTAAATGATCAAGAAACAGAGAGAGAAGCCCCTTTAGAAATTGAGTGGGAAAGAATGGCTGAAGGAGCTATAAAAGGAATTGCTCAAGGTGTTCAGGAAGTGGGAAAGGTAGCAGTAGAAACTGTACAAGAAGTTGGAGCCTTTAGTAAAGGCAGTATTCCTTTTAATTTAGAATCAGATCCTAATGTGGCAAAAACCCCAGAACTGATAGAAGCAGAAAAAGCACAGGCTGAAGCCCAAAGAGAACAAAACTTCTTTGATACCACAGCAGTTGACCAAAATAAAGTTGCCCAGACAGCTGGACTAAGAGAAGCCCAAGCCAGCAAAGCTATTGAATTTAATACTAAAATAAATAGAAGCAATGTAATGTTTATGGATATCTTCAATATTGATGGATCTTTAAATCTTAATGAATATAATGAAGGACTGGAAAAGACTGCTGATTCAGAGATAAACAAAGGTAATGTGATCTTTTCTGAAAGAGGATTCGCAATTGCTCAAGAAAAAGGAGCCTCTGCTATTAATGCCTCAACTGAAGGTGGTGCTGGAGAAATTAATCCAGAAATTCAGGGTGGACCCAAAACTTCTCTTTCTGCTGTTAATGCAGGCGGATAAGATGTGGACATTATACCCCTAGAGTGAGACTCCTTAATCCCTGGTTTACTACGAATCTTTGAGAAATTAGAAATTATTTCTTAAGACTGAAAGCTGAGCTAGTTCTCCTTGTAAATTCGCAACTCTGGTAGTTGCCGATCTTAATGCAGTCTCAATTTGTTTTACCCTAGTTTGTGTAGTTTGACCAATTTCTTCTAGTTTAGCTCTTACATCTTGTGGTCCCCAGGAACTAATATCTTCAGTATTTATAACATGTGGTGAGTAATTAGGAGCTTTATGTTGTTCATCTTCTGAATAATGAACTCTACCTCCTACAAACACGACTACATTCTCTGTATTACTACCTACTTCTTTTAAATCTCCCTTCACTACAACTATTCCTTTTCTAGAAGCAACTATTTTATCAAGATCTCCCTCAACATAAACTATACCTCCTTTAAGCGCTCTAACATCTTCAACATCACCCTTAAAATGTATAAATCCATTTCTTCTAAGATCCATCCCTAAACAGGAAAATGATCCTGAATTAGATCTTGTATCTACTAACTCCACTTCTTCTGGCTGAACCCTTAGAGCTATATTAGAGGCAAATAATCCAGGATAACGCCCCATTCTGCCACTTCCCCCATTCTTTACCACACTAACCATATAGTAGTTATAAAGACTGTCTGGATCCTCCATTAGTTTTCTAATCTCATCTGGATTATTTTCTGCTTCCAGTAAAAAGGGTCTGGAATTTTCTGGTGCAAGAAACAATCGATCTGCTCTTTCCAAAGCCATAAGATAATCATGTCGATCTAACTTAGCACAAGAGGGTGGTTTTTGAATTGGAGATCCATCAATTTCTATAAGCATAGTATTAAGAGCATATTATACAAAAAAAGGGGATAAGATTCAAACTATAAGATATGGTGGACGGTAGAGGGATCCTTATTGACTAACTGAACCACAGATAGTATATTTATACCATGAAATCTAAATGGTACGAGTTAAAACCCAAAGCAATTCTTCTTAGACAAAAAGGCACATCTTTAAGAAAGGTGGAAAGGCTATTAAAAATTCCCAGATCTACATTGAGTGGTTGGTTTAAAACAATCCCCCTTACTCAAAAACAACAATTAATTCTTAAAAACAACCATCGAATCTCTCTTATTAAAGCTAGAAAGAGTGCAATTTTGTGGCATAATAGACAAAAGGCATTAAGAATAAAATCTGCCGAGAATGAAGCTATTGAAGTATTTTCCAAGTTGAATATAAATGATGTTTCAGTTCTAGAATTAGCATTAGCAATGCTCTACATCGGTGAGGGTTTTAAAGCTGATTCAGGGACAGGAATGGGTAATTCTGATCCATTGATTCTTAAATTTTTTATAAAAGCTCTGAAAAAATGCTATAACCTGGATACTAATAATATTGGCTGCGAATTACATTTAAGAGCAGATCAGGAAAGTGATATCGCGAGGAAATACTGGTCAGAGGCATTAAATCTTCCTCTAACGAATTTTAGATCGGTTAGTATCGATAAAAGAACAATCGGATCTCCAACTTATCCCACATACCATGGAGTTTGTGTGATTCGCTATGGTAATATAGCCATACAAAGAAGATTAATATCGCTAGCCAACAAATTTTGTATGAAAATTGTTAGTTAAGGGTGGTTAGCTCAGCTGGTAGAGCGCTTTCTTGACGTGAAAGAGGTTTCACAGGTTCGATCCCTGTACCACCCACTTGTGATAAGATTTAATTATGGTAACTGAACAAAGAAAAAGAGATGTTATGACTAGGAATTTTTTAGGAGGATTAGCCTGGGGGTTAGGCTCTGTAATAGGAGCTACAGTAATAGTGGCCATCTTGGTTGGACTTTTATCTGCTATTGATTTTATTCCATTTGTTGGAAATTTTATAGAAGATATTGTTGAAGTTGTAAATAAAAATTCCAGATGAGTGACTTAAAAGACCACAAACAATTAGGCCAGGAACTTGAACTCTTCTTTACTACAGAGATAGCTCCGGGTGCCCCTTTTTGGCTGCCTCGCGGGATGGTCATTTTTAAGGAGCTGGAAAAATACATAAGAGAGTTAACTGATGCCGCAGGGTATTTAGAAACCTCAACTCCAATAATGGTTAAAAGTAAATTATTTAAAGAATCAGGCCACTGGGATAAATTTGGTGAACACAATATGTACAACCTGGATTTAACAGAAGAGGAAGACAAGGAAACTGTAATGTATTCTTTAAAACCAATGAATTGTCCTGAATCCACCATCCTTTATAGATTTAGACCAAGATCATATAGAGAGCTTCCTTTAAGATTATCTGAAATTGGAAGACTTCATAGAAGAGAAAAATCAGGTGAAGTTAATGGATTGCTTAGAGTCAGACAACTAACCATGGATGATGCTCACATTTATGCCAGAGAAGATCAAATTTTTGATGAGGTTTCCAATATTTTGGATATGATGATTAACTTTTACAAAAGCTTTGGATTTGAATATGAGTTTAGACTTGCCACAAGACCAGAAACCAGAGCTGGCTCAGATGAAAATTGGGACAAAGCAGAAAAAGAGCTGGCTAATGCTATAAATAAAAAAGGACTAAAGGCTGGAGATAAGATGGGAGATGGAGCATTTTATGGACCTAAAATTGATGTTCATATTAAGGATTCACAGGGAAGAGAATGGCAGTTGGCTACTGTTCAGCTGGACTTTCATCAACCTGAAGCATTCAAATTAGAATATATTGATGAAAAAGGTGAGAAACAAAGACCGGTTATGATCCACCGAGCTATCTTTGGCTCTTTTGAGAGATTTATAGCCATACTGACAGAACATTTTCAGGGAGCTTTTCCAACTTGGTTATCTCCAGTTCAAGTTATGATTATTCCTATCAGTGAAAAACACCTAGAATATGCACAAAATGTACTCGAACAATTAAAGGGTTCAAACCTGAGAGTTGAGGTTGATAGTAGGAGTGAATCTATGCAGTCTAAAATTAGGGATGCTCAAATGCAGAAAGTTCCCTATATGTTAGTTGTTGGCGATAGGGAGGCTTCTGAGAATACTGTCGCTGTAAGACAAAGGTCAGAACAAAAACAGGAAGTTCTAAAAATAGAGGAATTTATCAGTCAAATCAACAAAACCATTGAATCTAAGAGCCAATTATGATAGGATCAATTCCAGAAAATTATGATGGAGGCAAAATAAAGCTTGGCTAAGTTCTACCGCCTAAATGAGAACATCCAGGCTCCAAAGCTTAGAGTTATTGGAAACAATAATGAAGTGCTGGGGATTTTAGATAAAGCTGAGGCTTTGAAAAAGGCCAAGGAACAGGAGTTAGACCTTATTGAGATAGCTCCACAAGCTGACCCGCCTGTTGCCAGAATCGTAGATTTTCAAAAGTTTAGGTACGAGGAAAGTAAAAAAGATAAGGGCAGTAAAAAGGGTGGAGAAGGAGGACTAAAAGAACTTTGGCTCTCACCAAGAATAGATGAGCATGATTTAAAAGTTAGATTAAGAAGAACTGAGGAGTTTTTGAAAAAAGGCTACAAAGTTAAACTGACTGTTAAATTTAAGGGCAGAGAAATGGCTCACCAGGATTTAGGCTTTAAAGTTTTGAAAGAAGCCTTAAGCGAACTGGGAGAAGGAGTTGGGGTTGATAGGGACCCAAAAATGGAAGGCAGAAAACTTTCCATGATAGTTGGTAAGTCTAAGCATAGCTTGCCTAAAGAAGGTAAAGGAGGAAAAAATGAGCAAACAGAAAACAAACAAATCAATACAAAAGAGAATAAAGATAACATCCAAGGGTAAAATACTCAGGAGACATCAACTTGGAGCAGGACATTTAAAAAGAAATAAATCTAAAGGTGCCCTAAATTCTCAGAAAAAAACTGCTGAATATTTTACAGGTGAATCAAAACACTTTAAGGATTTAATAAGATGAACTTGAAAGCTGCGCTTATAGGCAAATAATATGGCTAGAGTTAAAAGAGGTATTGTCACACACAGAAAACATAAGAAGCTTCATGAGCTAACCAAAGGCTATAGGGGAGGCAGGGGAAAACTAGTCAGAGAAGCTAAATCAGCTTCTCTTCATGCAGGGGAATATGCTTTTGCAGGAAGAAAAAATAGAAAAAGAGACTTCAGAAGACTTTGGATAACTCAGCTGGGAATTGCAGTCAGACAAGAAGGGTTATCTTATTCAAAATTCATAGCAGCTCTAAATAAAAAAGAGATAAAACTTGATAGAAAAATCCTGGCTGATTTAGCAGTTAATAACCCAGAAGATTTTAAAAAGATTGTAGCTGAAGTTAAATAATTGTAGAATATCTTCGTGGAAGAAAAAATCTCAGAGATTAAAAAAGAATATTTAGACAACATTAAAAATGCTGATTCTTTAAAAGAACTGGACAGCCTTTTCTTGGCCCTTTTTGGAAAAAATGGAGTGGTTACGCTTTTACCAAAGGATTTTAAAAATCTTTCCTCTGATGAGAAAAAAACAGTAGGACCTCTTTTTAATAAGCTAAAAACTGAGCTTGAAAATGCTATAGAAAAGAAACGAACTGAGGTAAGGGAAACAAGTTATCAGCAATTAGCAGATGAGTCTTTCAATATTGACAATAAAGTAGAAACCAAAAAAAGAGAAGGCCACCTTCATTTAGCTACTAAATTTAAAGAAGAAATTATTCAACTATTTGAAAAGCTGGGATTTTCCCAATTTGATGCCCCACACATTGAATCAGAAAAATATAATTTTGAAGATTTGAATATTCCAAAAGATCACCCCAGCAGAGATATGTGGGATACCTTATATATAGAGCCTGGAAAATTTCTTTTAAGAACTCACACCTCTAATTTTTGGCCAAGATTAATGGAGAAAAAAAAGACTCCCTTAAGAGCTATGAGTTTTGATAGATGTTTTAGGTATGAAGCTGTTGATGCCAGACACTCTCATACTTTTAATCAATTTGAAATAGCTGTGGTAGGTAAAGCTGGAGAAATCACCATGGCTAATTTAAAATATTTATCAGACTATTTATTAAAAGGGCTTCTAGGAAAAGAGGCTAAGAGTAGGTTTAGACCAAAGTACTATCCTTTTGTGGAACCAGGAGTAGGCATTGATTGTCTTTGTGTTTTCTGCCATGGGAAAGGATGCAGAATTTGTTCCAATACCGGCTGGTTTGAGATAGCTGGGGCTGGAATGATTCACCCAAATGTATTTAAAGCTGCTGGACTTGATCCAAAGGAACATTCAGGTTTAGCCTGGGGATTTGGACCAGACAGGATGCTAATGATTAAATACCAGATAGAAGATATCCGATTATTTTTGGAAGGAGACCTGAAGTTTTTACAGGGATTTAATAAACCATGAAAATTAGTCTTGGCTGGTTAAAAGAATTAGTTGACTACCAACTCTCATCTGATGAGCTGGCTAATCAATTATCTTTGACCTCTATTGGAGTTAAACAGCAAACAGAAGACTATTTAGAACTGGATTTAACCTACAATAGAGGAGACCTATTATCTTTAAGGGGAGTGGCTTATGAGGTTTCTGCTATCACAAATACTCCTTTAAAATTCTTAAGCGATATTCCAGAAGACTATACATGGGCAGGAAAAAATTTACCTCAAGTCAAAGTGGAAATTGAGGATGAAAAATTATGTCCTGTTTACTGCGTTGCAAAGATTGAAAACCTTAAAGTTGAACACTCAGATGATACATGGGTAAAAAAATTGAACGATTCTGGAATCAGGTCAATAAATAATATTGCTGATGTCACTAATTTAGTCATGCTTGAATATGGTCAGCCAATGCATGCCTTTAGTGCCAAAGCCATTAAAAATGAGACTATAAGAGTGAGAGTTTCCAAAAAAGGGGAGGAGCTTAAAACATTGGATAATAAAGTTAGGAAACTGGAGGATGATTTATTAATCACTGATTCTGAAAGTATTTTAGGAATGGCTGGTGTGATGGGAGGTAAAGACAGTGAGATTTCAGAAGATACCACCACCATACTTTTGGAGGCAGCTATTTTTGATCCTCTATCTATAAGACAGACCAGCAAAAGGCATGGACTTTATTCAGAAGCCTCTAAAAGATTCCAGCATGGATTAACTAAATTGAGGCTCCTGCAAGCCCTGGATGGGGCTATAAAGCACTATCAAAGCTTAGGGGGGCAATTGACTGCTATTACTTTAAAGGGTGATTTTGGGCAGGAGAAAAGATCTATAGATTTAAGTATTCAAAAAACTAACTCCTTGCTTGGAGTTCTATTAGATGAGGAGACCATCACCAAAGCTCTTCAAAAATTAAACTTCACTGTTTCCAAAAAAGATTCTGACACTTTGGAAGTAATTCCTCCTTATTTTAGGATGGATATTAATATTGAAGAAGATGTAATAGAAGAGGTGGCCAGGATATATGGATATCAAAAAATTGAAGGCCAGCCTTTAGACGGGGAGAAGCCAGAAAAACTGGATCAGAGTTTACAAAAATTTATCTATAATCTTAAGCTAGCCTTGAAAGATGCAGGTTTAACAGAAGTTCAAACTTATTCTTTCTTTTCCACAAAAGTCTTACAAGCTTTAAAACCTGATGCAGTTAAAATTGCCAATCCTATCTCCTCTGAGACAGAGTACTTAAGAACATTTATCTGGCCCAACCTAATTGAGGTAGTAGCCAAAAATATCAGGGCAGGATTCAAAGATATAGCCATATTTGAAATAGGGAAGGTATATTCTCCAGGCCCCACAGAATCCTACAGATTATCCATAGCCTTGATGAATAATACAGATAATCCAATAGAGGAGCTAGTTTCCGTCATTGCGAGCATAGCGAAGCAATCTCTTAAAGGCTTGGAATTAAAAGAGGGTGGAATGATGAAAGAATTAGAAACTCTTTTTCATTCTAAAAGATATGCTAGTGTGGAAGATAACGGAAAACCAGTAGGGGACCTGGCAGAAGTTCATCCAAGATTTTTAAATGAATTTGGAATAGATAAGCGTGTAGCTATCCTTGAAACAAGAATCGGACCTTTATTAATTAACTTCTGAAATGGACACCTTAAGTTTATCTCCATTATAATCAAAGCTGAAGGTAACAGCATTTTCCTTAGTATTAGTTATATAAAGGTTTTGTCTAGAGTTTGATCCATCTGCAAATCCAGAAGAATAGATAGATACTCCATATTTTCTATCAATTTCTGGAATAGCCATAAAATTATGATTTCTTGGAGCCTCAGCCTTTAAGCCTGCATCTAAGGCTGTCCAGTATATTAGAGAGGCAAGGTGACAAACACCATCACCATACATGTATCCAGCTGTTTTAAAGCCTTCTTGGGCATTAAAGTGAGCCTTTGTAGTCACAGATAAGCTGTCTCTGTATTCAGGTAAAATATCCTCATGAAAAGCAAAAGTCTTGTTTGGCTCTAGTTTAAATTCATATTTAAAAGGCTTTTGAACTTCATCCCAATTAATATCTCCTTTTCCCTTCACTCTTCCATCCATGTAAGCCATATTTAAAAGAATATTTTCTTTTTGAACAGGGTAATACCTAGCCTCCAAAGACATCTGGTGAGATGAAAGGATACTTTCTGATGGGATTGGACTAACCATTTGTCCAATGGTTAAAATAGTAGCTGTTGAAATTTTGGCAAGAGTATCTGTAATCATATGTGTAAAGAAAAAAATACAGGCCCATTTATTGGACCTATAGGTTTAATTATAGCACACTATGAGTCTAGAAGCAAATAAGTTAAAGGGAGACGGTGACTCCTATTGAGGATGTGTGAATACCTCCAGAGTTATCTTCCAAAGTTACTGTAATTGTGTGTGAACCTTTATCTCCTTGTGGGAATTCTACATGTAGGGCATACGGCTCAGAGACTTGAGTAGATTTGGTAGCTCCATCTATACTCCATGTTACTTTTTTAACTCCAGCAGAGGAGTTAGCCCTAGCCAGTACATCAAAGACTCTTGGAACATTGGCTCCATTACCAACATTAACTATACTGATAACTCCACCTGAACCTCCAGAAAATCCCGGAATCCCAGAACAGCCTCTTGTTGCTCCCACAAATGCTGGATTGGCAGCTGTTAAAACCCAGGTGTCTATACCTGTCTGCCATTTATTAGCTCCTGTTGGATCATTTTCCTGCAGGATTATGACATCCTTATCCTCAGCATCTTCTCCATCATTAGCTAACCTGTGAGGATTAGACTTACAGACTTTTTGTCTTTGATAAGCTCCTGATTCACCTTTAGGCTCTGTTCCTCCAACAAAGTATTCTTTTCTGGTGGGGGAGCCTGCCCGAGGTTTACCACTCATCAATCCATCAACCTCAACTTGAGAAACCTTAGAAGGTCTTTCAAAAGGCTCATTAGGTTTATTTGCTAAAATCTGTTTCATAATGGCAGCCCAAACAGGGGAGGCACCAGTTACACCTGAGGCAATTTTTGGATCTAAGGGGGTATTATCATTATTTCCCACCCAAACTCCAACCACAAAACTTGGAGTGTACCCAACTGTCCAATTATCTTTCTTCTGATCAGTTGTTCCGGTTTTTACAGCCACAGTTTTGCCACCTATATTAAGAAAGGAATTTGATCCAAATGCTGCTGTTCTGGCACCATTGTCAGCTAAAATGTCTGATATTATGTAAGCAATCCCTTCATCTAAAACCTTCCTGCCGTCAGGCTTTTTGTACTCAAATAAAACTTTACCTTTGTGATCAGTCACTTTAAGTACAGAAACAGGGTCCAAAGCCTCACCCTTATTGGCAAACACTCCAAAAGCAGATGTCATATCCAAAAGCCTAACTTCTCTGCCTCCTAAAGTTAAAGACAGCCCAACAGAATTTACATTTTCCTCGGTTGGCTCCCAGGTTGTCAGTCCCATTCTATATCCCTGTTCCAATACATCTTTTACCCCAACCAAAGCCAGCATTTTAACTGCAGGAATATTATATGAATTACCCAAAGCATACCTAACCTGAGTTGGGCCGTGAAATTGCCCGTCATAGTTGACCGGGATATAGGAAGGCTGATCTCCGCCTGGAAATTCTGTTTTCACATCCATTAAAGTGTAGTTGGCACTATATCCTTCCTCTAAGGCTTTGGCATAAGTAATAGGCTTAGTAGCAGAACCAGGCTGACGTTGAGCTAAAGCCGCATTAACATTTGGTTCAAAAACACAAGTTGCTCCTTCGCTGCAGCCATCTGGTTTTGAATCGCCAAAATAATCTTTAGAGCCTACCATAGACAAAATCTCACCTGTTTTGGGATCTATTACCACAGCTGCTCCATTGCCAATTTTAGAGGAGTTTAATTTTTCCACCTCTCTTTTTACAATTTCCTGAGCCTTCTCATGCAGTTTAAAATTTAAGGTGGTGGTGACTTTTAATCCTCCTTGTTCAACTAATTTATCTCCAAATTGCTCAATTAATTTTTGCTTAACATATAAAACAAAGTGAGGGGCTTTAAAACCAAGTTCATTTTGTCTGGTTCTGTAAGTTAACTCAACTGCTTCTGCTGCTTTTTCCTGATCTTTGGTAATATAGCCATCCTCCACCATTCTTCTTAAAACTTCTTTTTGTCTGGTCTTAGAAAGCTCAGGATGAGTTCCATAGGGGGAATAAACTGAAGGTCTTTGAGGTAAACCTGCCAAAAGTGAGGCTTCGCTTAAATTCAGCTCACTGGCGTGTTTTCCAAAATAAAGATTAGAGGCTGCCTCAATCCCATAAGAGGTCCCGCCATAAGGAATTTCATTTAGATACATCTCTAAAATTTCATCTTTGCTGTATTTTTTCTCAACCTGAATAGATAAAATTAATTCTTTTAATTTCCTAATCAAAGAAACATCAGAAGTTAAAAGGGCATTTTTAACCAGCTGCTGGGTTAGGGTTGAACCTCCACCTGCTATGGATTGGGAGGTGATAGTATCTAACATAGCTCTGGTTATACCCACAATAGAAAAGCCTCCGTGTTTGTAAAAATCCTTATCTTCTATGGCAATTGTTGCCTGTTTAACATACTCAGGCACCTCATTTAATTTTATAGGAGTCCTGTTTTGATCTTCATAAATATCATATAAAAGCTCTCCATCTCTGTCAAAAATTTTGGTGGCAGAAACTACGTCTCTGCTGGTTAATTCTTCTGCTGAGGGGATTTGAGTGGCAAAAAATATGACTGATCCAAAAAGGAGTAGCAGGAATCCAATTACCCCAAAAAGCATCAGATTGCTCATTTTAGAAAGGAATTTAAACTTCCAAAGCTTTGAGCTTTCTTTTCTTGCCTTAAATGAACCAAAAGCCATATATAGAGATTATATCAGAATTTAGGTATAATTTACTGTGTTTCCAGAGGTACCCAAGTGGCCAACGGGGGCTGACTGTAAATCAGCTGGTGTATACCTTCGAAGGTTCGAATCCTTCCCTCTGGACACTACCTTCTGTGATAATCCTGAATTAATCTTTGCAGATGCTGATGGCAGGATTCGTAGAATGGACTCTTAAGAAAGTTACAGACAAAAGGAGCTTTAGTTTGCCATCCTGGCACTTCTTGGAAAATTAGCTCTCCTGCAGCCGCTTCCGTACATCTGGCCATAAATTCTGCATCATTTATTTTTGAACACCCAGCTATAATGCCATCAGGTGAATTAGCAGTATTGGCCAGTTTAAAACCCAAAGTATCAAAACAGGCTGATTTAAATTGAGCATCATCTGACGTACTGCAAATATCTATCACCTCTTCAAATGATAAGTTAAACCTTTGCATTAATACCTCAGGCTGATTTCTACCACAGGCAAAGGAATAAAGATCTCCAAATTCTTCTCTTAAGTTTGAACAGGGACTCAATCTATCAGAAAGAGGATAAAAGCTGGAAGATGCACCTCTGGCAAATTCCATAAAAACACCATCATGACAATAATTTGAGCCAGTTTTTAGGGAGTTGCAGGCCATCAGGGAATTTTTTAGATCAGATGTATTATAAAAACTGGCCACACCGTGACCTATTCCGTGTATACAGCTGGCCACAGGACCTGAGTTTATAGGACCTAAGGAAGAACAGGCTATCTCAGCGTTCTCTAAATTATCCAGATTTTTTTCAAAAGCCTTATCCAAAAAGCCGTGGTAGCAGCCAAAAGCATAGTCAGCACTGCAGATGGCAATTCCCTCAAAGCCTTCTTTTTCAAATACAAGACTGCCTATAAGGTGAGCCATGTCATGAACATTTCCACTGGATCCTGCCTCGCCTTTGAAGGTTTGCTTAAAAAAACTCCATGTTTCCACAGATCCCTTAACATCAAAGACTTTTTTTACATCTTCAATATCTTTAATCTTAAGGCTAGATGAGTTGATGCTTAATCTTAAAAAAGAGGTACTAAATTTTCCATAGAAGTTTAAAAATAAGTTCTTTATTTTTGTAAAAAAATTCTCAATACCTACATCATCTTTTATCTCAGAGACCGGGCCGTCTTTTTCCTTTACAACTATCAGAGTCCCCCTGAAATGAGGGAACAGATGATCATGATATTTCCACTGACCCTTATTTTTAGGTATAAAAACCCAAGACTGTCCTGGAGCTATGGGTTTTGTCGGATCAAATTCAGGATATAAATCATGTGTTGGATGAATATTACTTGCAGGCCACCTGTCAACTTTATCTTTGTTTAAAAAAAGGACTGTGGAGTTTTCATCTACAGTCACTTGACTAGGTTCAAAACCATCCTCTGACATAACCACTGTCTGAACCTCTGAATGAGCTAGGACAGTAGACAGGTTACAGGTTACAGGAAACAGTACAAACAAAAGACATATTACTGAAACCTGTTCCCTAAAACCTGTTAACTTGTTATTCATTCTTACTTAGATATATAGCAAGATTAGGGCCAGTATACAAGCTTTTTATTATAATGTAGCTTGGGTAGCTTTTTTTAAATACCTCCAAACATTCACTCCATCTGGAAAGTTTACTAAAATCATGACAGGCAATTATAAAATAATCTTTCCCACCTGTTTGCACATGATTAAAGGGGGAATTGTCATCTAAAACAGCAAGTTTTTTGTTTAGCTTAGCTTCAAGAGGAATGAGAAATATTGTATCCAAAGTTGGATATTCAAATATTTTTTCATCCATGGCATAGGATTTGATCTGGAAAGAAGAATTACCTACTTCATTTAATATGGAACTGCTTATATCATTTACGAGTTTCTGGTTTTCAAATGAATTTTTTTGGAAGTTTAAGAATTGAAGGTTATTTGTTGTAGAGAGCAGCAGAAGTGACCCAACTACAAAAGTAACTATTCTATATTTAGAAAAGGTGAAAATCTTTCCAAGAAAAATTGTCAAAACCCCTAGGGACAGCGCTAAATAATGCAGTCTGAATTTATTAAATGTGGCTGCTGAAAAAATGGGGGATAAGAATAGAACAAGCAACAAAAGAACAGTTAATTTAGTTTCTTTTTTGTCTTTGCTTTTTATAAAATAGACTACGCCTAAAACTGATATAACAACCATCCATAAGTTGTTGATCTGGAAGGCCTTTAAAATGCCTTCCAGATTTATAAAAAAATTGGCGAGATATTGCCCTGCATTTTGGATAAAAAGAGCAAAAGGGGCTCTTGAATAGTCAATCTGCCAAAGATATATGATAACAGGTAGATATAAAAGTGCCATAAATAAACTAAAGGGAAGAATTATTTTCAAAAAATGCCGGTAAAAAAATAAGAAAAATATCGGTATCCAGGGAAGGGTAGAGTTATGCATGGCAAATGAAAAAGCCAAAATTAAACTGGACCAAAACAGAAAGATAAAACGCTTATTAAAGTAAAACAAAACTGCTAAAAAAAGCGACAAATAGGCAAAAGCCTGAGAAAGGTGCGGCTGCCAAATATAATCTGATTGGGCTAAAATTTCAGGGCTGAATGAGAATATTAAAGTAGATAAAATTGCCGTTTTTTTATCAAAAAGTTTTTTGGCAATCAGATAGATTAAAACAATTGTGGCAATCTGAAAAATTACATTAACAACACCCAAAGTAAAAACACTATTGTAAATATTTAGAAAAAAAGCCAGGAAATAATAATATAGCGGGGTATTATAAATTCCTGCCTCATATAGTAAGTTAAATGGACCAAGAAGAGGATATTCATGGAATAAAACTATGTGATTTGCCACAAAATAATCCCTTGTTCCATCTCCCCAGGCAAATATATAAGAAAGAGGGAAATCCAGACTATATAGCCTCACTAAAAGACTAACCAGAAGAATAATCAGAAAAAACATTAACCGAAACTTTTACTTTCTAAACAGGTCTAAGATTATGTCCAAAATACTTCTCTTGGTAGAAACTCCACCAACACTGCCTGGTGTAGCGTAAGTGCCTGGTGTTCCATAAGATGGTGTCTCATATGGTGGAGGTGTTGAATATGAAGGAGTATCGTAAGTTGGTGAACCATATGATGGCGAAGAATATGAGTCTGGTGTCCCGTAAGACGGAGTGCTATATGTTGTGGAAGGTGAGCCATAGGATGGAGTACCATATGTTGTTGTAGGCGAGGCATAACCGCTATCAGGAGTTGGATATGGATAATAGTATGGAGTTGGATATGATTCGCCTGCAGCTGGTGAGACATATGGGGTTGGATATACATACCCACTTAAGCTTGGACTTGGATAAGAGTAAGGAGAAGCGTAGTTGCCTGTGTAATTTGATGGGGACAGATATGCTGGAGTGGTGTACCCACTGCCTGGAGTTGGGTATGCGTAGGCAGGAGTTGTATAGCTAGCTCCACCTGTTGGAGAGTAATAGGCAGGAGTAAAGTACCCGCCGCCAGGAGTTGGGTAAGCATAATTGCTACCTGCAGGACTGGCATATGTAAAAGGACTTGGATAAGCATAGCCTCCGTTTGGACCACCTGTTGGAGAAGCATAACTAGGTGAATAATATGCTCCGCCTCCAGGAGTTGGATAAGAATAATTTGGTGTTACATAATTTCCACCTGGGGAGTAGTAAGGTGAAGCATATAGACTAGGAGATGTATATGTTGAGTTTGGTGTGGTGTAGCCGGATCCAGGTGTGTAATAAGGAGAAGTGTATGTTCCACCTGGTGAGTAGTAGCTAGGAGAATAGTAGGTTGGGGTGGCATAGTTAGGAGTGGTATATGGAGTAAAGTAGGATGGGCTGGTGTATGTTGAGCCTGCAGGAGGAGTTGGGTAGGTTGGTGTTGAATAAGGAGTGTAGTAATAAGGAGTGGTATATATAGTTGGTGTGTAATAGCTTGGGGTGGAATAAGCTATAGGGGTGAAATAACTTGGACTGGTGTAACTACCTCCAGGACTTGGGTAAGAATAGGATGGGGTATTATATGCGGCAGGTGTGGAATAGGTTGGAGGAGTTGGGTAGGTTCCAGGTGTGTAGTATGTAGGTGTGGAATATGGGGGTGGAGGAGTAAAGTAAGATGGGCTGGTATAAGTTGAACCTGCAGGAGGTGTGTAGTAGGTAGGAGTTGAGTAGGTTGGAGGTGTGTAATAAGTAGGGGTGGAATATCCGCCGCCGCCAAATGGTGTGAAGTACTGTGGCGTTGAGTATGGAGGAGGGGTGACATAATCAGCCGGAGTTGAATATCCGCCACTAGGGGTGTAATAGAAAGGAGTATTGTATTGTGGTGGAGTGTAGTAGTAGGGAGTAGAATAATTGCTTCCTCCAGGAGGTGTGTAATAAGTAGGGGTGGAATAGGTAGGTGTTGGATATTCACCAGTTGGTGTTGAGTAACTGGCCCAAGGAGTATAGTAATTTGGAGTTGTGTAGTTAGAACCCTCAGTTGGTGTTGTATAAGATGGTGTGGAATACATGCCAGGTGTATAGTACTGAGGAGTGGTGTAGGTTGAACCCTCTGGTGGAGTGTAGTATATAGGAGTGGTATAGAATCCTGTTAATGAAGGGGTTACATAAACTGTATCTGAAGGAGGAGTGTAGTAGGTTCCTGGTATATATATTTCAGGGGGTCTTGGGGAGTTAGCACTAAAACCTGAACATTCTCCTGGGTTATTTTCACAAAAGTCATAACAGGAGGCAGGTGAACTGCAACCTCCCATTGATTCAACAGGATCATGAGTGACCTCTGTTCCAGGGGTGTAATATAGATTAGGAGTATATTCATCTGTTGGCCTTTCAGCATTAGCATCAAAACCTCCGCAGGAACCGGGATTAGCGATACAAAAGTCATAACATTCACCTGGAGTTGTACAATTTCCCATTTCAGATCTTTCTTCAAAGTGACCGTTAGCCAGACCAGGATCTATACCAATTGGCGGATTATTATTGCAAGAGTTGCCATTCCAATATTGGTCTCCTTCCAAACAAACAGCGGCTACAGGCACATCTGCCAAATCAGTACAAACACCACCTGGACCATGAGTCTGACCTTCTCCACAAACAATTGGAATATAGGCGCCATTTGAGCCAGGAGCAAAGCTTCTACAATCATCAGGGTTTTGTTCACAATAGGTTCTACAGGTTTCTTCAGAGCTGCACCCACCAGGTCCCGAAAAACCCCCGTTGGCATCTCCGGTAGAACATTGTTCAAAGTTTGCAGGATCAGAACAGTAGACACCGCAGGACTGTGAAGTTTGACAGCCGCCGGGACCTTCTGTTGTGGTTCCACCTTGTATTCCTACCTGATTGGCAAAATCACTGCAGGCATTGGCATTAGTCGGATCGTCACAAAAGTTTGAACAGGATTCCGCACTATCACAACCTAATACTTCCTCAGCAACTGCCAGATTTTCAGGATTATCAGGCTCAGCTGTATACCCTCCAGGTATTTCATTTCTTTTGGCAAAACTATCACAGGATTGATGATTGGCGGGATCAGAACAAAAACTAGAACATGCTTCTGAGGAATTACACCCCAGCTCTGTTTGAGCATCAGTCCAAAACTCCTCATCTCCATATTGGGTCTGATCATCCTGGTAAAAACCCTGTTTTTTTGCAAAGTCACTGCAGCTATTATAATTAACTGGGTCTTCACAATAATTTGTACAAGCTTCCATGCTTTCACATCCATTTAATTCTTCAATAGGGAAAACCAATGCCACTGCTGGTGGAGCTGCGCTTCCTTCATCCTCAGGTGCAGGGCTTTGAGAAAAAACTAAGTTAGCTGCAAAAAACATTAGGACAAAAACTGATATCAGCAATAGGACAGATTTTAAATAATTGATTGAAAGAATCTTATTCATTAATTTGTCACAAATGGATTTTTATAATTATCAAATGGATTAACATATTGAGTTTCTTTATCAAAGGGATTTTTATACTCTGTTTTTAGATCAACTTTTGGGCTACTGGAGAATAGATTTAAATTTTTAAAGGGGTTTTGAATGATTCCAAAATAAATGAGTGCAAAAAACGCCGCGGCAAGCAGTAAGACTAAAGGCAAAGCTAGGTGAATTACTCCTTTTTGGTTTTTCACAAATTTAATCTCTACTTACATTATTCTTACAAAGAAATGGTTTTGTCAAGACCTGAAATGCATTGATTATTAAAAGGCGCTTCTATTCTTTGACAAAGACTTAATTTTTGGTTTTCATCAATAGGATCAGAGATAATCTGCCCAATAACCCGCTGGTAGCATTCACCCTTAAGGGATTGTGGTACATTTTTACATATAAATATGGCTTCATCTCTCCCACCTACAGAGTAAAAAGATCCTGCATTTACCACCAGGCAATTATCATACCAATCCTTTCCCTCCATCTGGCAAAGGCTAAAGGATTTGGCAGGATCCCCATTGGTTAAAGGGTGAATCTGTCTTGCCACATTATCCATACACCAGGCAGTATATTGGTCATTTCCAACCGCCTGGCAGAGCTCTGAGGTTTTGGCAATATCACTTTTGTTCATCTGATAAATTCTGGCTGCCTGATTTAACCAACATCCTTTTTGATATTTTTCCCCAAAGTAGTTGCAGGGAAAGTAGGGATCATCATCTTTTAACCAATCCCTAACCAACTCTTTACCTTCTCCCCAGTCATGCACCCCAAAAAGGTTTTCCATAAAAGCCCCATTATGACAAGAGCTCAAAGCCTCTGGAAACTCAGTTTCTTTTTCATACAGTTCATCACAGGTTTTAAGGGCATCATCCAAAGCATAATTCCACACAGCCAAAATGGAATGACCGGCGGCATGAACACACTGAAAATATCTGACAGGAGAGGCTTTACACTTATCTGTCATTTTAGTGATACCCTCAAAACCTTGATCTGAAGCCGCCTCAATTATTGTTCCATGATAACAGGCATATAGAAAATAGTCCTTACATTTTAGGATTGATTCTGCTCCATATTTTTGATAAGCATAAAATCCAATTTGGTGTACTACTAAATGGCCTTCACCTGTGTGAGGAAGAGGAGAGTGCTCTAAGATTTCCATCGCTGCCTCCACATCAACTCTTTCCACGAATTTCCTGGCAGCCTTAAGACGCTTGGTTTGATCAGCAGGATCTAAAATATCCTTCATCTCAGGCTGGTCTTTATAAGAAGCTATCGAATTACTATCCTGTGATTTAACTGGAGGAGAATATTTTGACAATCCAAAGCCCAAGGCTACTAATATAAAACCTAAAAACAATACTCTTAAAACTTTTTTGTTCATACCCATTATTTTACCTTATTTCACCAGGAGTTCTAGTTCCTGAGAATTTTTGGCAAAAAAGCATCACATAGTAGAGGAGCCAGTAGTAAATTTTTCCATGATAATACATTGATGATGTTTTTAACTGCTCATATGATTTTTCTATACCCTGTTTTTTGGTAGATGCCCCATGGTGATGTAAAAACTTAATATTAGGAGCAAAGTAAACTGGCACACAATTTCTTTTTAACCTTCTTGCATATTCCACATCTTCAAAAAGAATAAAAATATTTTCATCTAGTAATCCAACTTTTCTTAGAATTTTTTGTGGGATTAAATAGGCTGCCATAGCAGCTCCTTC
This sequence comes from Candidatus Daviesbacteria bacterium RIFCSPHIGHO2_02_FULL_36_13, assembly GCA_001777015.1. Lineage (GTDB taxonomy): Bacteria > Patescibacteriota > Microgenomatia > Daviesbacterales > UBA10151 > 2-02-FULL-36-13. The sequence goes on along the minus strand of MFCV01000008.1, from coordinate 11,982 downwards.
CACCCTAATTCTTTCCTCTACCTTAGGGGCATACATAAAATAAGCCCCTTTTTGCCTTAGGAAATATTCTTTTAAAGCTCCTGTTATTGTAGGGAGGTGAAATACATTATCCTGAATAATTTCATTTGGAAAAATCAATTTTCCTGCAGCTACTGCTTCTCCTTTGAGTTCCTCTGCTGTCTTTAATACCTCTACAAAAGAACCATCCATTGCCTCTATATCAGAATTTAGCATTAAATAATTCTCACCCAGAGAAAACCTTATTGTTTTATTGTAGGCCTTAGAAAATCCCTCATTTTCCTCATTTTCTAAATATTTAACCCTGCCTAAATATTCCTTGATTTTATTTTTAGCAGGATCTAAATTTCCATTATCCAAAACAATAACTTCCATAGTATCTTTATTAAATCCAGATTTTTCATCAAAAATACTATCCAGCAGCTTTTTTGTTAAATCAGAAGTATTATAATTAACAATTCCAATGGATAATTTATATGGATATTCAAGATTTTTCACCTCATCCATTAACTCTTCTTTTCCACCAACCATCCCAAAGTAAAAATCTAAAATTCCCTGTCTTTGGGGAATTCTTCCAAAAATAAATTGCCAAAAAGCCTGTCTTATTAAGGCAAACTTTACTCTTTTGCTTCCATATTTAAAACCAAATATAAGTCTGTTTCTGGTGGAATAATAATCAGTAATAATAGATCCTATGCCAGTAGACTGGGAGACTTTATGATAGATAGAAACTTTACCGCTATAGTATATTTTAAATCCTGCCAGAGCTGTTCTTTTGGAAAATTCAGAGTCCTCAAAATAAAGATAATAATCCTCATTAAATAGTCCAACTTTTTCAAAAACCGCACTTTTAATTAAGACACAAGCCCCGCTAAAAATTTCCTGCTGGGAAACTTCATCATAATTTCCTCTGTCTACTTCATCTATACCTCTGTGAAAGTTACCAATATTTTTCCAGTCAAAATTGCCTCCTGCAAACCAAATAACTTTACCTAAGTCTTCTTTAGAATATCTATCTTTATGAAATTCAAATCCCTTGGCAAAATAAATTTTGGGGGATACAAGCCCAATTTCTTTTTCAGACTTCACCGTTTTAATTAATTCTTCCAATAAATTTTCACTATTAATAATAGTGTCATTGTTTATAAGAAAATAATAATCTGGTTCCCAAATTTTGGCATATTCAATTCCCTTATTGTATCCGCCGGCAAACCCCAGATTTTCTCCGGTTTGGAGAATATCTACCTCAGAAAACTTCTTGTGAATTTCTGAAACTGATCCATCACTTGAGGCATTATCAACAACAATAGTTTTAGTTTGGAAATTGGAATTTGGATCTTGTAACTTCTTGAGCGACTCCAGAAGCTCAAGCGTATCATTCTTGCCGTTATAATTTAATGTAATAATTGCAACTTTCGTCATACTACTGATAATCCTTTCATATAAATTTTAGCTCTTTGAGTTTTGAATAACAGACTAAAAACTATCACTCGCATTATAAGTCCCAAAATTAAAAACAATTTAACAGGATAATAAATTATTCCATAATGTTTTTGTAAGTAGTATTTAATTCCCTTTAATTCATTAAAATATGAGGATCCTAAATCAAAATTAGTTGATGCCCCATGCAAATGTATTACAGAAACAGAAGGAACATACCAAATTTTATAACCGAAGTCATAAATTCTTTTACACCACTCAATTTCTTCCATATGCATAAATATCTTTTCATCAAACCCATCAGTGGTATCAAAAATTTCTTTTTTCAACATGAAAAATGCCCCCATTATCCAGCCAACCTGATGATTTTTAGAAAAATAATTTTTGTTTTTTGGGTGGAATGAAGAAAAAAGAAAGCTTAACCCCAAAATCCAAAATATAATATTTAAAGGATTGGGCAAATTACCAGCAGAGGGTTGCAAGTTACCTGTTGAGTAATTAAGTCTGGCCCCTAAGGCATCACAATTTTTATTAACTCTAAAATAAGCAAGAGCTTTATATAAAGATTCTTCTTCTAAATAACAATCAGAATTTAAAAGTAAAATATAAGGAGTCTTAACTTCTTTCATTATTAAATTATTACCTTTAGAAAAACCTGTATTTTCAAAAGAGGCAGTTAATTTTATAGAGGGGTGATTTTGTCTGATCATAGCAGGAGAGCCATCTTTAGAGGCATTATCTAAAACTAAAATCTCAATTTTGTTTCCCATTTTTTTCTGACAATAAATTTTTGAGGCCTCAACTTTAGATAGACATATGTCAGTTATATCTTTGGTGTTGTAGCTTAAAATAATTACTGATAAATCCATGCTTTGGCCTTTCTATAGTGTTCCAGCAATTTAATTCCTGCCAAAATAATATCTCGCAGTATTGGCGGATAATTATGATAAAAATGCTTTTTATAAAAAATTCTCATGGCAGATGCTCCATGACTAATAGTTTTTGATCTATGTTTTTTAGCACTGGAACCCTTCCAATGAATGATTTTAACCTCAGGATAAAAATAAATTTTCCATCCTTTTTCCTTTAAGTTATAGCAAAACTCAATATCCTCTCCATTCCAAAAATAACCGCTGTCCCACCAGCTTATTGCATCACCTGCTATTTTTCTAACCATTAAAAAAGCTCCTGTTAAACAATCTATTTCATGAGTTGTATGGGTATCCAGGTAAGTTGCAGCGTATCCTGAGAAAATAGGGGATTTGGGAAAGATTTTACTAAGGCCTGAAAAATAACAGAAAGAATTCCAGGGGGTAGGGAAGCCTCTGTGAGATGAATAATCCAGTCTTCCATCAGGCAGTTCTACTCTGCAGGTTAGGGCTCCAATATCTGGGTTTCCCATTAAATATTCCAGAGATTTAGAAATAGCATTCCCAATAACTAAAGTGTCTGGATTTAGAAATAAAACAACAGGGGCTTTGATATAGGGGATAGCTGAGTTGTTACCTGATGCAAACCCAATATTTTCCCTATTCTTAACCAATTCAATAGCTTCCCCACTTCCTAAGTGGGGTGAATGGGAGACCATATATTTCTCTTTCAGAACTTCTACTGATCCATCAGAGGAGGCATTATCCACAACAATCACCTGCCAGCTCTTACTTTGCTTATCTTTAAAAACAGATTCCAAACATTTTAAAAGTAAATCCTTAACATTATAGTTAAGGATTATTATAGAAAGGTCATAATTTTCACCAGCCATGTATTTTATTGTATAACAGAAGCTTAAAGAATTACCAATTAATCCCAGGAATCCAACCAATCGCTCGCCTAAGAGGGGATCTGTGCTGTGTAATGGCCTTAACGCCTGCAACCTTTCTTGTTACTCCAGAAAGTTTAGCAATTTCATCATCGAAAACTTGTTGAAATAATACTCTCAACTCTTGACTGGAGGCCTCAGTAATGGCTGAATTTATTCTGAGTCTTATATCTTTCAAACTACTTACATACTCAGTAGGATCCAAACCTTGACCATCAAGCAGATGAGAACTATTCTCATTCAAAACTCTTAACAAATTATCAAAATTTGCCAGCTCATTTCTTGTAGCATAGAAACCGTCTAATCCCACCTCAGAATAATTACCTGTTAACAATCTTTTAAGCAAAGGATGACTATACCCATGAACCCATAAGTCTTGGCCTTCTAAACCACCCAGAAATTTTCCTTTAGATAGTTTTTCTCCTATTTCACTTTCTTTAACTTTATCTTGCTTAAAATATAGCAGGGGACTTTTTCCCTTTTCCTCTGGTCCATCAATGTATTTTAAGACGCTTGTGTACCAGGTGGAATGGGGATCATCCGTATACCGAAATCCAAGCATTGATAGATTAGGATCTTCATAGACTTTTGGGGAACCAGAGTTTCTTACTATATCTCTGAGCATCTGAACTTCTTCTTTTATTTTAATATCACCAACAGCGGATGTAATTATTTGATCTCTTCTTAAAACCTGAGTCAGTCTATCAAAACTATCTTCAACTGCAGGAACAGAACTACCCTGTTCCAATACAGGAAGATAAGCCTCACCTCTTCTTTGTCTTAATCCGTCAAATTCTTTAAAAGCTCTTCCAATATCTCCCAACCAAGATGGGAGTTCAGGAAAACCAGTGGAGGTAACAGAACACACAATCAGGTCTCTGGAAGTACCTGGATCCTCACTCAGTGCCGAAAGATAAGCTCTTTGTATCTTGATCATGGCATGAGTCAACCTTAATGGAAGTAGAATTCTATCTTTACCCGCACCATTCTTTTCTGGAGGGAATTTATCTAATGTATTATCAACCCTGTCTAAATAATTAATAGCCTCCGCTTCTTTTAAATTTATCATTTTGGAAATTCTATTCTAAGTCTGGGCAATCTTCCAAGAAACCTAGAAAGCTTAGACCTTTTTTTGGGAACTACAGCAGTTGATTCTCCTGAAATCCTTTGAGCTGTCCATCTTAGGGAGTTAACATCATTTCCTAAACTCTGCCTAAATGCCAGCTTTAATTCCTCATTTGAGGCATCTTCTGTTAAAGAGTTTAGCCGGTAATTTATTTCTCTTATTTCTTCAGCATACTGAATGGGATTCAAACCTTTTCCAGCTAAAAGCATGTTGCTTGTCTCCTTAAGACTACCAAGTACCCGATGATAAGCTAGCATTTCTGCATAAAGAGTCTCAAATCTATCCACTCCTGTTAATGTATAATCCCCGCTTAAGAGTAAGGCTCTAAGAGGGTATGACATTGCCAGAAATGCTTCAAATCCGGAGGTTCCTCCGGTAATGGTTCCACTGGTATGATTCACACTGTCATTTACATCTGCACGAGTGTAATAAAATAAAGGAGAACCTCCCAGGTTATCTACATATTTTATGGCTGAGTATCTCCGGTTATTCTGTTCATCGTAGTTAAAAACCAACATTCCTAGATTATCATCTTGGGAGACTGGTAAAGCAACAGATTTATTAGCCCACCCTTTAATATATTCAGTTTCAGCTTTGCTTTCTGCATTCCCCAACATATCAGTCAAAATTTTATCGCTAGCCACTATCCGGGAAATTTTACCAATTTCCTGTTCTATATCCTTTCGGGATCCAACATTTGCCAATAAAGGCAAGTAGGCTTCAGATCTTCTTTTCCTACTGCCGTCAAATTCCGTAAAAGCTCTGTTAGTATCTCCCAGCCAGGAAGGAAGTTCAGGAAAGCCGGTGGGAGTGATTGTGATAGCGGCCATACTTCTGGTTGCAGGATCTTCCATTAAGGCCGAGATATAGGCTCTTTGAATACTAATCATTGTATGTGTCAAACGTACCGGCATTGGCATGAAAAAGTGGTTTTCTTTTTTGGCTTCTGCAATTGTATTATCAACCCTATCTAAGTATGAAATAGCATCTGCTTCTCTTATAACTACCATAGTATTACCAACGATGGAGAAATCTCCATGCCCTTCCTAAATAAGATTCTCTATCAAATGTTCTTACTATCACTCCCGTAGCTCCTACTGAAATATCCTGTGATTCCGCGCTTAGTACTTTTACCTCACTGGTTAAACACTTATCAAATAGATCTTTAAGTTCGGCTGAGGATGCAGATGCTATAGCTGATTTTAACTGGCTATTGGTATCTTGTATCTGATTAATATACGCACTACTATTTAAACTTTCTCCTCTTAGTAACGAACTGCTTAACTGATTAAGAATTTGTAGTAAAGTTTCAAAGTGATATACCTCAGAAAGAGCTACCTCAAATCCATCTGTATCCTCATCAGAATAATCACCACACAATAAATGTCTTCTAAGAGGGTACCTTAAATTTGAAACCTGCTCATCCCAATCATTGCGGCCAAAAACTCCACAGTTAACATAATTTTTAGCTTCATTTTTTTCATGTTCTAGTTCTGAAATAGTTTTTTGATTTCCACTATCTCTGAAGCGAATGAGCGCACCCCCTGGTTCTTTATCATCATCTATGTATTTCACTATAGATATACCCCTAGCACTACTCTCATATCTAAACCTTAGGTTCAAGAATCCAGGGTAGTTTATATCATCTTTAATATTTCCTGTATTACCTTCAAATATGTTTTTTAGGAACTCCTGTTCTCTTTTTCCTCTTTCCTTACCAAAAGCATCTGTTAAAACACTCTCTTCATTAAGTTGTGCACTCAATCCTTCTGAGGAAACTGTAGTACCTGAAGAAGCTACATCCTGTAATACCGGCAAAAAAGCTGTTACCCTTCTCTGTCTAAGCGACTCAAATTTGCTATTTGCTCTTCTGATATCACCTAACCAAGAAGGAAGTTCCGGAAAACCAGAAGAAGCAATGTTTAAAGAAGCAAGATTTTTAGGATCTTCTTCACCTGTCAAGGTTTGGAGATATGCTCTTTGCATTTGAGTCATTGTCAAAAGTATTTGAATATCAGTTCTAGTGTCAATTTTCGTTGAAAGGCACTTATCAACCCTATCAAGATATGCTATTGCTTCCTGCTCTTTTAGGACAATCATGGGATTTAAGTTTACGACCCACTTTGATCTGGTGGGGGAGAGAGTTGAGGTGCAGCATTTTTTAATATCTTTTCAGCTTCTTGTCTTACCTGTAAAAGGATAGGGGCAGTTTCTGCCTCATCAAACTGCCTGACTAGATTTACTCCCTCAATTGCCTGTCCTGCAATCTTAACTGATTCTAAAAGTTGATGCGCTATAATTCCCCTTACGGATTTATTCTTCTCCCAGGCCTCTCTGGAAAGTCTTGTGTTTCTATAAAGTACATCTAAAACAGGACCTGCTTCTAAAAGCATGTTATAGCTTCCCAGAGTTTGGTCATATTGTCTTGCCATTCCCACCATTAAAAGTTTGGCAACTTCAGCACCATGCTCTCTAATGGCGGCTAATTCTCTGGCCTCTTGCAGGAGCTCTTGTCGTCTTTGGTCTATTTCGTCAGGAGTAGTTCCTTCAACATACCTATCAATAAATAGGGTGGTATCTATTGCATCCTCTTCTTTCCCAGGAACACCCATTGTTTTTCTGGCATTATCCCTAAGCAAACTCCTTATTCCCTCATGTGTTTCACCGTCTTCAGGATTATCTTCCACCTTTTCAATTAAGCCTACCAAAGTAGCTTGATGGTCAACCATATGCTCAAGTGCTGGTCTCATTTTTGTAAGACCTAAATGAAGACCTAAACCTGTACCTCTGAAATCTTCTCTAAGGTGAGCAAAAGGATCGTTTACTAATCTACCTCTTAAAAAAGGCAATCTTCTGACAGCCATCATTCTCATTCTTCCACGGAATCCGCTGGGAGCTATAATATCTAAAGCCTTTCTAGCATTTCTTTCCAGAGCTACAACCTGCTGTTGCAAGCCTTGTCCTATCTCACCTATTGACATGTCTCGAATTTCTTTAGGAATCATTTGATTCTCAGAATAATATCATAGTGACCTATAACTGTCAAGTTTTTTTATTGAAATAATTGTCTTGGATTGGAAACCTGAAGAGCTTCAAGCGTTGCCCTCCGTTCCAGGTGTGGGCGAACTCTTACCATCAATTCTTCAATGCTCTCATTCTCCCATGATATATGTTCTTCAACTGTGGGAAATCTCATATCAAAATAACCCACCCCAGGCTGCCAAAAATATCTGTTTTCATAAATTTCAACAGCATTATATCCAGCCATTATACCTGCGCCTGCTCTATTTGTTCCCTTAAGAATTTGATTAATAGGGTCTTCTGCTGGAAAACCCCAATTAAAGAATTCATAGTTCTCTATACTAGCATCAACTTTTACAAACTGACCAATATCTCCTTTTCTTTCTTCTACTGAGATATTTCTTGCGGGGTGTGTAAAAACTGCAACTAAATGGGGAGAATCATCTGCTCTTTGAGAAACCTGCAATAAAGAAGCAAATTGCCAATCTTCTCTTATGAATCTTCCTTGTATATTCTGGACAATTTCTGCCAGCCTCCCTGAGGCTGGCAGAATTTCTTCAACGCCCCGACCAGGTCTAAGCTCAAACTTATAATTTTTTTCTGATAAGTGCCATTCATTTCCTGCAGGAAAAGCTTCTGTTAGTGTTGCCATATTAACCAAATACTACATCTTAAATTATAAGCTTGTCAATCTGCTTAATTTTGCTTTAATTTTGAAACCTAGGATTATTCAATAGCTTTCCCACTTCCTATGTGGGGTGCCTGTAGAGCCTTCACTGATCTATCAGATGCAGCGTTGTCCACAACAATTATCTGTATCCTGTAAATTTTTAAAAACAGATTGCAAGCACTTTAACAGTAAATCCTTAACATTATAGTTAAGGATAATAATAGAAAGATCAGGGTTATTGCTTTGAACCATGTATTTTATTGTATAACAATCAGGAGTAAGTTTGCTAATTAGCCTATAATAGAGTAAAATTACTCCTTATGACAAGTCCAGACATTTTTATATTTCCAGGTGCATTAGAAATAATGGGTACAATGGCACACACAGAAAGAGCCACTGCTATAAACTTTCTCTATCCTGACAAAAAGGCAAGGCTTAGTGAGATACGAGTTGCTCAACCCAAGGTACCTCTCGCTAGTCTCTCTAGAATGTGCACTGAAATGGAGGATATGGATCTTTTTGCTTCAGCAGTACGTGGTGAGTATGAACTTACACCTCTTGGCGTAGTTGCAGTAGAAGCTTCTAGAGTTTTCCATAATGGTATTAAAGCCCCTTTTTTTGCATACCACAGACCACAGTTTGAAATGTTTTTTGGCCAAAAAGTAACCGAACAAAGGGAACAAGAATTTTTGCAAACTGAGCAACCAAACCTGGGCACAAGAAGAGTAATGGATCTTTTAGGTCATAATGCTAAGGTTAGAATAATGTTAGTTTTATCTGAAAATCATGAAACTGTATTACCACGCCAGTTTGTATTAGAGAAGGCCTCAGAAGTCATGGGTAAAGAAATCCCGAATTCAACCTTCTCCAATCTTTTAGCTGAATTAGAAAGAGGAAATTTATTGCAAAGGTCAGGTACAAAACGAGATCCTCAGCTTATATCTACTACTCTCGGAGAGACTGCTACGGAGGGATTTGTAGAGTTCCAAGAAACATTGGCTCAACCATTATTTGATTCTGAAGTAAGAATGCTTAAAAGGGATGGATTTATAGTTTAACTCTGTATCTACTTTTGACTTTAAGTTGAACTAAGAATCATGCACCTTCAGCAAGAATAAATTCCGGAGAAGGTTCAATATCTGCATTATTTTCCAAAACTTCAGTTCTTTTTTCTATCTTCCTAATATTACTGTCATTTATCTTGTACATATCTCCATAACCTTTTACTGTAGATTCAAGTTCCATTACAGCTGCGGTATTAGAATCCAATCTTCGATTTATTGCTTTAAGTCCAGTATCAGGATCCTTAAGTGTTTCACTCATTTCATCAAACTTGCCATTCATCATGGAAAGCTGATCTCTTACCATCGCTAGTTGGGCGGATTGAGCAGTACGACTGACATCCATCATATCAATCTTATGCTTAATGATTTCTAATAACTCTTTAATTTTTTGAGAATCATCATTTGCCATACTCTTAATAATAACTTACCAGCTTGTAAAAACAATCTATATTTTATATATCAAATATTATCAGGTTATCTAACTCTGTGTCTTCTTTTGATTTTGAGTTGAGCTAAGGATTTTTCTAAAATGGCCATGGTTTCTGCATATTCTTCATCTGATAATTTCTCAGTGAGAGCTTGTTCAGCTCTTTTTCTGGCATCTTCCACAGCTTTTTCATCAATATCACCTTCATTTACAGCCAGATCAGTCATAATAGAGAGGGTATTATCTGCCATCTGTAAAAATCCATCACCTACAGCCAAAGTCTCTGCTTTTCCACTCTTCTTGATTACCAACTCTCCTGGTTCAAGTTTAGCCATAAGGTTAGCATGATTGGGGAGTATACCTAAAATCCCATCTTCAGTAGAAACATTAACCTGGGAAACCTCCTCATCAAATATTAATTTTTCAGGAGTAACAATTTTTAAATGCAGTTGAGCCATGGTAATATTATACATTATGGAGAAACATGAGGCAGAAGCTATTGTTATAACCTGTATAGATTTTAGGTTTCAGGAATATATTCACAACTGGCTGGAGGAAAATTTTAAGCCCAGAACTTTTGACAGGGGAGCTTTTGCAGGAGCAGCTAAGAATTTAGATACTATACTAACCCAAATTGATGTGGCAGTAAGATTACATAAAATTAAAAAAGCAGTCTTAATAAACCATGAGGATTGTGGAGCTTATGGAGTAGAGGGCCATGTTGATCATCACGTCAGAGATTTACATGCTGCCTCTAAAACTATTAAGGAAAGATTTCCAGATTTAAAAGTTGAGACTTATTATCTTAAGTTAGATGGTGCGTTCCAGCCCATAGTTTGATATAATATAGGTTATGAGTGCTGAAAGAGCAGAAAATAATCCTGCTGTAAATCCATATAAATTATCTGAAGAAGAGCTAACTATGCCTGAAGGTCTAACTCGTGCGGAAAGCATGGCATGGATGGAAAGTCTGGCCACATTTCAGCTTGAAGGAATGCATCATGGCAAAATCCCTCAAAAACCTATTTTACGCCCTAAATACTCAGCAAAAGCATATGAACAAAGACTTATAAAAAGATGGCAAAAAACCCGACCTACAACTTTAGAAGGACCAGCTGATCATGCAACTGAAGGAAGACACACCCGTCCTCATTTTGGATCCGGAGCAGAATAAATTCATTTTGAAATTTTAAGCTGAAAAGCGCAAATCCTAAATTTGATCTTGAATTTAGCTTCTGGTAGAATCTCACACATGGCTCAAGGACCAGAGACAAGAGAACAAATATTAGAAAGATCACCTTTTTTAGATACTTTCATTAGATTAGGAAGACCTGATGAAAAACCTAACTCTTGGGAGTTTGTAGCCGACCAGAGAACAGTTTTCGTTGAGAAATTAGGAAGAGAGTATACCCCTAATGGAGCATTATTAATAATCCGTGGACCACTCATAGCTACTATTGTGGGCGGGATGTTTAAAATGGGTCGGGATAATGTTGGTTATGCCTCTCAAGATGTAGAAATAGGATTACAGGCAGGGTTTGAAATTGGCAGTGTTGAAAACTTAGAAGGTAACCCGGAATTACAGGAAGATATTACAAAAGCTTTTATCCATTATGGTACTAGTTATGGGAAAAGTTTAGCTACTGATTTTGTAAAAAATGCCTTTGATAAAGGAAATACCTCAGAGCGCCTCTTTAGAGGACTCCTGTTATACGGGGTTACAATTAAATCAGTTTATTCTCGTACAGATTTACCACCAGATATTGAAAATTTCATAAGGAATTTACCATCCCTATAATCATTTTGGCTTCAGATTCAAAATAGCATCCTGACTCTGAACTTGTAAAAGGACTCACCTGCTAACTCTTTGCGTAGCATTACGAAAGGGCAAACTCCAAATTTGACTTTGGAGCTTAGTTACAATAGAATCTTCTCATTATGCAAGCAGGTAGCGAGGGAGAACCAAATCCTTTTAAAGAAAGTTTTTATAGATATCATGAATTTCTTAAGGCAGACCCTTATAATCCAACAGGCCTGCAAGAAGAGTTAAGAACCTTAAATACTGCTATGTCAACTGATCCTGTATATAAAGGACCAAAAGGATTGATGGTAATTTCTTTTATGGCTGATTTAGGAGCAGATGTTGCAGAAAGAAATGGAGATCCTGAAACTGCCAGAACCTTGAGAGATGTGATGCATACGAGCAGTTATTTTGCAGAACATAGCGGTAATGGCCTTCTTATTTCAGAAGCCTCTCTTATTGCTGTTACAGCATCACCCATTTTACCTGGTAAATAACTTCTTGAAATTTAGCTAATAAAAGTGCAAACTAACTTTAATATGGCAACGGCAGTTGAAATACTTGCTGAAAGAGGAACTGAGCAAAAAGAGACCCCT
>MFCV01000007.1:27982-31584 GCA_001777015.1 Candidatus Daviesbacteria bacterium RIFCSPHIGHO2_02_FULL_36_13 | reverse complement strand
CAACTGTTTTAGAGTTGTCATATTATTTAGGAGTAATTTCTGAAAAACCTGTATACTTTTGCAAAACTTCTGGAATTTTGACAGAACCATCTTCCTGTTGAAAATTTTCCAAAATAGCAATTAAAATTCTGGGAGAGGCAATTGCAGTATTATTCAAAGCGTGTGCATGTTTTATATTACCTTCTTCATCTTTGTAGCGAATTTTTAATCTTCTTGTTTGAAAATCGAAAACAATCGAATTTGAATGAGTTTCTCCGTAAGCATCTCTTCCCGGCATCCAAGTCTCAATATCATATTGAAGTGCTCCTTTTTTACTCATATCTTGTGAGGAAACACAAACAACCTGATAAGGGAATCCTAGCTCTTGCAAGATGCCTTCTGCGTTATCAAGTAGATCTTCAAAAAATCCTAAAGATTCTTTTTCGTCTGCTTCACATAGAATAACCTGTTCAACTTTATAAAATTCATGTACCCTATAAAGTCCTTTTGTATCTTTTCCATAACTACCTATTTCTGTTCTAAAACAAGGAGTCAGAGCTACATATTTTTTGGGTAAATCAGATTTATTGAAGGTTTCATCCGCGTGCATCGCCATCAAGGGAATCTCTGCAGTTCCGACTAAATATTCATCATCCCCTAATTTATATGTATCTTCTTCCCCCCAAGGAAATTGTCCTCCTCCTAAAAGAGCAAAACCCTTATTAACAATTGGTGGAACCACAACCTGAAATCCTTTTTGAGATACATAGTCCAGGGCAAAATTTAAAATAGCCCAGTGGAGTCTGGCTCCCTCGTTTTTTAAATAATAACTTCTATAACCCCCTACCTTAACTCCCCTATCAAAATCAATAATATCCAGCATTTTACCCAGTTCAATATGATCTCTTACCTTAAAAGAAAACTTTGCTGGCTCTCCTTCTGTTTTTATAATTTTGTTGCTAGATACATCTCCTATTGGCACCTCGTCCATTAAAATATTTGGCACCTGATACATTAATTTTTCATATTCTTCTTCTATCTCTTTTAGTTGTGGTTCTAATTCATCAATCTCCTGTTTTAGTTTCTGCATATGTTCCAGTTGAGATTGATCTGGTTTTTCTTTGGGGAAAGCATTTCTCACTGCCCTTTTTTCATCAACTTTTTTTATAAGATCTCTTCTTTTATCATCCAATTCCAGGATTTTATCTAAATCAACCTGAGCCTTTCTGGCTTCTATAGATTTTTTAACTCTCTCTTTATTTTCTCTAATGTAATTTATATCAAGCATTTTTTTTATCCTGCCAATCTCTGGAAGGTTCTACCTCACCACTTAAAATTAAATCAACAGCTTTTTTATGCCAATCAAATTTTGTGATATGAAATACCTCCTTAAAATATTTTAGCGCACTTGATGCTCCAGGTACACCCTTTGCTTGTGCCAAAGCATCTAAATTATCAGCAGCTTTTACAACTCTTGCCTCTAAACTCTCTCTATCATTATATTCTGAAACTAAATCAATAATTTCATCCCTCGAATCAAGCCCATCAACCAAAGCCTTAACTCCCTCTTCTTCAATATCCTTAAAAACCCCTCCTGCCATCCCTTTCACAAAAGTTCCCACATCCCCAACTATAGTTTCCCCTATATCATGCACCAGCCCCATTTTTAAAACTTTATCAGGATCAATTTTAATTCCTTCTTTCTGTAAATTCTTTGCTAAAAAGTAAGCAAGTAATGCAGTTGAAAAAGAATGAGCGGCGACAGAATCTGCTTCATTTCTTTTAAAGCCCATGGCAATAAAACCTTGTCTGGGGAGTTCCTTTGCCCACTGCAAAGTTAAAAATACTTTTAAAATCTTTTTTAAATCATTAACTTTCACTTGCTGCCTTCAACCTTTCAATAACCTGACTCTTTGGATAAGATAGTAAAAAGTGGGCAGCTTTTGGCCCAAATTGTTTACCAATCAAAGAAATATAAATAGCTGAGAAAGCCTCTTTGGCGTTAATCCCTAATTCTTTTGTTAGATTATATAGGGATAACTGTAATTTTTCAGCATCTTCTTCTTTTTCAATTAAGGAAATTGCTTTTGATAAGAATTCTTTTTGCTCTTTAGTTAAATTTTTTGCCTGCTCCGGCAAACTTTTTGTCATCTGCATTGAAAAATCATCAGGGGCATATTTTTCAAGCCAGATCTTGGCATATGCTACTCTTTCATTGATTATTTCAATTTCTACTTCATTCAATTTGCTTCCCTTCATCTCTTCTGCTTTTTGATGAACATCAATATTTGGCATTTGAATATAATTTACAATATCTCTAAATCTAGGAAGATATATTTTTTCTCTGATGGGTAGATTATCAATTTGTGACATTTCAAAAGTTCTTGCCAAATCCTCATCTGAACCATCTATATAAGCTTTATAGCATCTGTCATATTCATCAAAAAGGTCTGGAATTATCATTGTTCCCACAGGGTCAAAATCAATTGTTTGTTTGTAATCAGTTCTGGCAAATAAAAATCTAAGTATGTGAGCAGGTAAAACTTCTGCAATATCTTTTGCTGATGTTCCCAAGCCTTTAGATGAAGACATTTTTCTTCCACCGAGTAGGAAAAATTCATAAGAGAGGGCATATGGAACAGGGTAGCTTAATACTCTTTCACAAATTAACTTTGCTATATCATGAGAACCCCCTGCGCTCATGTGATCTTTTCCTGCCCCCTCTACAGTTACTCCAATAGCCATCCACTTTACTGGCCATTCTACTTTCCATGGAAGCTTCCCAACATATTTGCCCTCACCGCTAAAAGGAGACATTTCCCCTTTAATTCCACACCCCTCAGTCCACTCAATTCCTTCAACTGCACATTCAAACTTAACCTTTTCTCCATCCCAACCATTAACATTTGTTGTTGATTCCTTACCACAATTTGGACAAACAACTTTAAATGGGTACCAATTCTCCGGCAATTTTTTCTTATACATTTCTTCATAAATTTTTCTAATAACATCTACTTTATCTAGACAAAGTTTTATTCCATCATTCATTTTGCCGCTCTTATAAAGATCTGACACCCAAAGAATCTCTGGTTCTGCACCAATTTTATTAAATACTTCTTTGAATTCATTGGCAAAATATTCTGCATAATTTCCCTCACCTTCAGGGGAAGGCACAGTAAATAAAGGTTGGCCTAAATACTTTTCCCAGTCTTCTTTAGGAAGATAGTGAGGAAGTTCATCCATTGGATCATGATCTTCAAAAACATAGGTAAAAGTTGCTTTTTCTCCCTTATGAAGTAAGGCTTTATAGATAAACTCATGAACTAGTACTCCACGCAAGGATCCAACATGAATTCTACCAGAGGGGGTTTTCATATCATCCACCCAGAATGGTTTAAATTTTCCACTATCTATTATATCTTTGACTACTTTATCAGCCCAATACATTATGGAGTAAAGTATAACCGAAGCTATGATTTTTTAAAAGGAGATTCCTTAAGTAGCAGCAGAAAGTTCTTTAGCTGGAAGTTTTGATTTATCTACAGTCATCCAATATCTTTTACCATCAAAGGTTGTAGGATCAAAACCTAATTTAAGCCAAGAACTATATACCTTAAAAGCCA
>MFCV01000007.1:17718-27967 GCA_001777015.1 Candidatus Daviesbacteria bacterium RIFCSPHIGHO2_02_FULL_36_13 | reverse complement strand
CACTAATATCAAAACGCTGAACTCCCTCTTCATGAGGAAAAACATCTTTACAAATTCCCCATCTTAAATCTGTTACCTGTACTGACTTGCTTCCAAGAGTTCTGGTGATCGCTCTTTGAACAAATCCAGGATATTCTTCCTCTTCATTTGGCATTACGAAAAGATTCGTATCTAAGTTAGCAGTATAGGCAAATGGATTTCCAGTTAAACCCGTATATGCATCAGGCTCTTCATCTAACACAATATCTCTAGTGAAACGGGTTCCTATGCACTGATTTTGATACCTAGGTTCAATTACTTTTGAAGCTACATCCACAACAAGCAATTCCTGATCATCCACGGTAATTCTCTTTAAACGGTAAGCAGCAAATCCTACCTTCCTTCCATTTTCATTTTTAGCAAATTTTACTTTTACACCAACTAAACTTTCATCGTCCCCATCAAGCTTTATTCTTTCTCTAATTCTATCGACAGCGGTAAAAGGATTTGTACGAAAATTTCTATATATGTTAAAAACTTGTTTTTGCACAAGTTCCAAATTACCAGGTTCGACAGGCACAGTTTCGTAATTAAATTTATCACCAGGTACAGAAATATCAGACCCTTCTGAACAAGGTTTTTCGATGGCTATCATATTGGGTGAATTATACCCTAGGAACCCTTATTTTGCAACCTTAGGAGTATTTTTTGATGAAGTTTTGGGCATCTTTATAACTGCCTTTTTCCAGTAAATATTCCAATGAATCTGATAATTCATGTAAAGAAACAAAAATCTTCATAAAATTAGGCACAACCTGACCCCCGGATATTTTAAGAGCCCCGTTTTGAACTATAAAATTGATAAAAATATTTCCTCCAAGGGCATAATTTTTAAGGGGAGAAGAACTATCAGCATTACCCTTATGATAAAAGCTTCTACAAAGGAAGGTAACAATCATTGATTCCAATTGTTTATTATTAATTCTATCCTTAAGAAGCAATGTTCCAGCTAATCTTAGCCCTAAAATAGTAGCCGCAAGCTCTTCTATAACAGGGAAGAGATCTGCAAGATTTCTAGCAGCGTGTTTATAATATAAGTAGCTGTGAGCTAACTCATGTAGAGCAACAGCTCTAAGATAACCTCTTCTTATGTCTTCTGCTTCAAACCCTTCTTTAAATTCCTTAGAAAAAATTTTGTTAAAAGTCGGGATAATCTGTTCCTTAATCCTTAAATCATTCGGCTGATTAAATAGAATCAATTCTGATCCGTATTTTTCCACCAATGAGACATCTGTGGGTAAATGAAGACCAACAAATTTTGCTCTTGCCATAAATCCTGAAAAAAGAACAACATCCAGAACCCTAGCTTTTACTTGGTCTTGATTATCTACCCTCTCGTCTGGAAGGGTTGCTTTTCGTCTAACACTTAAAATAACACTTTTGTAATTATTAAGCCTATCTGTTCCTTCTTTATCTAATACTCCAACCCAGGCTTGATATGAAGCTTTTCCAAAAAGCAACTGGCCCCCAAAATGCTCAATAGGTCCTATGAAGGTATCTAAAATATAAGGTTTTTTGATTTTTAACCAGGCAACTGCTTCTTCTTCGTAAGCTCCTGAAGTCAAAGCTTTAGCTTGTAACTTCAAAATATTTCCAAAATCTTTATTTTTTGTAAGTTTACTAGCTTCAATTAACTTATCTGCAACAGGCTTTAGAAGTTTTGCATATTTTATATGATAAGGTGTAACAACTATTTTTCCATTAACTTTTTCTACAACAGTATGGGGATCTAATATGGCAGGATTCTTTTTAGCAGCCCTCTCTAGCTCTCCCTTATTTATCTCCAGTTCTGCCTGTTTTTCTTGCTCTAAATAAAGAGGCGCTATTAGTTTCCCCGCATCCATTAAAAGATCCAAGACTTCCAGCTCATTTTTGGAAAGAAGCGGCAGATTCTTAGGATAGAATAAAATTAAAGGTTTTTTCATAGGTTCTTATGTTATTTCTAAAACCTTGCACTTATATCTGACAATTGGAGTAGCTACCTCTACTTCTTCTCCCTTTTTAGCACCCAACAGGGCTGAACCTAAAGGGGATTCATTTGAAATTCTTTTTTTAGCAGGATCAGCCTCTACTCTTCCAACAATTGTAAACTCATCTATCTCCTCATCCATCTCTACTTTTACTGTTGAGCCGATAACTACAAATTCATTATCATGTTCACTGTCAATAATTTTTACACTTTTTAAAATATTTTCAAGCTGGGAAATTCTATTCTCAATTAAAGATTGATCCTCCATGGCAGAATCATATTCTGAGTTTTCTGTTAAATCGCCATATTCTCTTGCTTGGTGAATTCTTTCAGCAATTTCAGCTCTTTTATTCTTTTTTAAGAATTCTAATTCAGCCTTTGCCTCAGCTAAACCTGTAGGAGTAAGATAGACAGATTTTTTTGCAAATTTTGAAGCAAATTTTATTGCTTTAGTCATAGTTGGGCAAATTGGGGCAATTTTATGTTAATTCATATACAAAGTCAATGGAGTCTACGTTTGTAAGTTCTTACTCTATGACAATTAGCACAAACTATTTCACACTTCTGAATTTCTTGCTTTAATTTCTCCCAACCTGCGCGTGTTCCAGCTAGCCTGTTTACAGTTTCTATTTTAGAATTTTCTTCAAAATGGTCAAAATCCATAACATAAGAAGGATATTTGATGCCGCAATCCTTACAAGGAACTCTTTTAAGCTTTTTTATATATTCAACTCTTGCACTTCTTGCTTTTTGCTTATATAGACGGATCTTATCTATGTTTTTATAGTACCAGCGTAATTCTGCAGCACGTTTTTTAGTTAAATCAGTATAAGCCATATCTAAGTAGCGCATAGGGGAGTCGAACCCCTCATTCTGCCTTGAGAAGGCAGCGTCTTAACCGATTGACTAATGCGCCATGCCCTTGAATGTTCTGATTCTATGACAATTTGCACAAACTACATCACATTTTTCTATTTCTATTTTAATTCGATCCCAACCCTCATGTATCATTCTTCCAACATTAAATTTTTTTGTATTTCTCTCTCTGTGATCAAAATCCATGACATAAAATGGAAAATTTTTACCACAATCAACACAAGGATTCTCCTTTAATCTATTAAGATAATCCTTTTTCTGATGGCCTATTTTATTGGATATTTCCAAATGTTTTGACTTATTGGCATAATACCAACGCATCCTGGCAGCCCTATATCTTGGATCATATTTATCTTTATAAGCCATATCCTAATTGTAAATGTACGTAGATTCTCAGTCAATAGTAGAAACTAGAATCCAATGTCTTAGCAAATTATATCAGTTTCTACAGGTTGATTCTATCTTCAGCCTTTGTTACGCTTAAGTAAGCCTATGGAAACTGCCCCCCTTAAAAAAAGAGGTCTTAAGCTCAAAATTATTGTAGTAGCTGTTATAGCTTCCATTATTCCAACCTTTCTTTATTTATTTATTTCAAATCCAATCTTTTTAATGGGGATTTCTATTTTTTCTGCAGTTTTATTATCTATTATTTTAGTATCTTTTCTTAATCCTCTACAAAAACTGATTCAGAATTCTGAGAATATAAGTCAGGGAAATTTTTCTCAAAGAATTGATATAAGATCAGGGGATGAATTTGAAGAATTGGGAAATGCTTTGAGTCAAATGGGTGAAAAAATATCTAAAATACACAGTGAAACAGAAAAACAAAAAGATTCTGCTGTTTCTGAAAACTCAAGACTTAATCAGGTTTTATCTTCTATTGTTGATGGAATAATTGCGCTAGATTTTAATAAAAACATCATTCTTTCAAATAAATCAGCTCAACAATTATCAGGTTATACTGATAAAGAACTCCAGGGCCAACCTATTGATAAACTGATGCATTTTTTTGTTGAAACTGAAGAGATACTTCCTAAATCCTATTGTCAGTTAAATTTTAATAAATCAGCCAAATTAGTTGGAAAAGACGGCAGAGGAACTAAAGTTAATATTACAACTTCACAA
Source organism: Candidatus Daviesbacteria bacterium RIFCSPHIGHO2_02_FULL_36_13 (assembly GCA_001777015.1). Taxonomy (GTDB): domain Bacteria; phylum Patescibacteriota; class Microgenomatia; order Daviesbacterales; family UBA10151; genus 2-02-FULL-36-13. The sequence goes on along the minus strand of MFCV01000007.1, from coordinate 23,958 downwards.
ATCGGAGAAGCTGTTCAAACAAATTTAAGTTATATTTTAATTCTGCATGATCTTTCTAAAGAAGAGGAGTTAGAAAGAATGAAGTTTGATTTTGTCTCAATGGCCTCACATGAACTTAAAACTCCTTTAACTTCTATTGTTGGGTATTTATCTGTTTTTGTGAATGAAAATAAGGATAAACTACCTAAAGAAGAATGGGAATTAGTCAATAGGTCCTTAATTGCCGCTCAACAGCTTTTTACTTTGGTCCAAAACTTGTTAAATGTTAACAAAATAGAAAGGGAACAAATAACCATCACTCCTCAATCGCTGGATTTCTTACCAATTCTATCAAAGTGTGTTGAGGATTTAAAAAACCAGGCAACTCTAAAAAATATTTCTTTGATCTTAAATAAACCCAATAACCTACCACAAGTTTTAGCTGATCCTATCAGAGTTTCTGAAGTTGTTACTAATTTAGTCGCTAATGCCATAAACTATACAAACCCCGGGGGCAAGGTGAATATATCAGTAGCTATTTCTCCAAGTGAAGTCACAACATCTGTTTCTGATACAGGTGTGGGGATTCCAAAAGAAGCCATGCCTCACCTTTTTACAAAATTTTTTAGGGTGTCAAATACCATGCAGCAGGCTTCTAAAGGAACAGGTTTAGGATTATACATTGCCAAATCTATTATTGAAAAACATAATGGTAAAATTTGGGTTGAATCAGTAGAAGGAAAAGGAAGCATTTTTTATTTCACTCTTCCTGTTGCTAAACTTCAGTCCAGTTTAATTGATAGCGGTAAATTTGTAGGAGCAGAGATTCAAGCAGGGGCGCTAAATTATTAACTATGGTAAAATAAAAATAATGAATCCAAATTCCAAAAAAATACTCCTGGTTGAAGATGAAGATTTTATCAGAGAGTTATATGTTAGACAACTAACAAAGGAAGGATTCCAAGTACAGTCTGCTCCTGATGGCCAAACAGGATTAAACTTATTGGCTCAAGGACAATATGATCTACTTCTTTTGGATATCATGCTGCCTGGAATGAATGGTCTTCAACTTTTGAGAGAATTTAAAACAAAAAATCCAGCTTCCCCTATGATTACTATTCTTTTAACTAATTTGGGTCAGGAAGCAGTTATAAAAGAGGGATTTGAATTGGGAGCTCAAGCATATTTAATTAAGGCATCTTATACTCCAGATCAGGTGGTAACAGAAGTTAAAAATGCTTTAGCAGGTGGTCAAACTTCAGTTCCACCTCTAACAGGAACTCCCACTCAATAATTTTAGAGAAAAGGTACTAAAAGAAGAGCAACTATATTTACAACTTTAATCATAGGATTAATAGCTGGTCCAGCCGTATCCTTATAAGGATCTCCAACTGTATCTCCTGTTACTGCTGCCTTGTGAGCATCAGAACCTTTTCCACCAAATTTTCCAAGTTCTATATATTTTTTAGCATTATCCCAAGCTGCACCCCCTGTTGTCATAGAAACAGCAACAAAAATACCTGTCACTATAGATCCAACTAACATTCCACCTAAAGCAACAGGCCCAAGTAAAAATCCTACTAAAACAGGAGCGAGAACTGGAATTAAAGCCGGAATAAGCATTTCTTTTTGAGCGGCAGCTGTAACAATAGAAACACAAGCAGCATAATCAGGCTTGGCTGTACCTTCCATTATGCCTTTTATAGTTCTAAATTGTCTTCTGACCTCTTCAACCACAGCTCCTCCTGCACGTCCTACAGCCTCCATAGCAAATGAGGCAAAAAGATAGGGAAGTGACCCACCTATAAAAAGACCTACTAAAACATAAGGGTCGGAAAGAGAAAAGGTTAACTCGCGTCCGATAGTTATAAATTCCTGAGCATAGGCTGCAAATAAAACCAAAGCAGCCAAAGCAGCAGAACCTATGGCATAACCCTTGGTAACAGCTTTGGTAGTATTTCCAACAGCATCTAAAGGATCGGTAACATTTCTGACCTTCGCAGGTAATCCTGACATTTCTGCAATTCCTCCAGCATTATCTGTAATTGGTCCAAAAGCATCAATTGCTACAACTATTCCTGCCAAAGAAAGCATTGTTACTCCAGCTAGAGATACACCATATAATCCAGCTAACATAAAACTGCCTAAAACTGCACCTGAAATTAAAATAATCGGCCAAAATGTTGATCTTAAAGATAAAGCCAAACCTGCAATTATGTTTGTGGCATGACCAGTTTTAGAAGAAAAGGCTAGATTTTGAACAGGAGCATATTGAGTACCTGTATAGTATTCAGTTATAAAAACCATTCCTGCAGTAACTAAAACTCCTAAAAGTGAAGCCAGGTAAATATTTATAACTGAATAGTCTCCATTATCTCCCATCAAAGCAGAAGTTATTGGGTAAAAAAGAGCCAAACAAATAATACCTGTTATTATCATTCCCTTATATAAAGCTCCCATGATATTTTTGCCTGTTAGTTTTACAAATAAGGAACCAACAATAGAACCAAAAATTCCTGCAGATAAAATTATCAAAGGAAACATTACGGCATTATCAAATCCAGGAAAAAGGAGAGTCCCTAAAATCATAGAAGCAATTGCAGTTACAACATAAGTTTCAAAAATATCAGCTGCCATCCCAGCATCATCCCCCACATTATCACCAACATTATCTGCAATAACAGCAGGATTTCTGGGATCATCCTCTGGAATTCCAGCTTCCAGCTTTCCAACTAAGTCTGCTCCAACATCAGCTCCTTTGGTAAAAATTCCACCCCCAAGTCTGGCAAAAACAGAAATTAAAGATCCTCCAAAACCTAAACCAATCAAAGATTTTAAATCACCGCCAGTGTATTGATAAAACCCCCAAACTGAAGCAAGTGCCAAACCTACAACTAAAAATCCTGTAACGGCTCCACCTTTATAAGCTAAATCGAAAGCTTGGGATAAACCTTTTTTAGCCTCCTCAGCCACTCTGACATTAGCTCTTACAGCCACAGACATGCCAATAAAACCAGCTAAAGCAGAAAGAGCTGCACCTATCAAAAATCCAACAGCGTAATTTTGTCCTAAAAGATAAAAAATTATCCCAGCAAGTAAAACTGCAACTATTGCTACTACTTTATATTGAGTTGTTAAATATGCACCAGCCCCCAGTTGAATAGCTGAAGCAATCTCTCTCATTTTCTCATCACCAGAGGGATGTCTTAAAATATCAACGATTAACCAAAATCCATATAAAAGAGCCGCCCCTACGGCGGACCAGATTATTAAACTAACATTGTTTACTATCAACTCCACAATCGATAGTTTACATTGAAGAATTCATTGGGTCAAGAGCAAGTTATGCAATTGCCGGTTGGGGATGCAGGGGAGATCTTTTTGGAGAGTTAACATGAGGAGGCCTTGTTAAAGCAACAGCTAAAACTTCATCTACATGTCTGACAAAGTGAAATTTAAGATCTTTTTGTACAAAATCAGGAATATCTTCTATATCTTTTTCATTATCTTTTGGAGCAATGACAATTTTAACTCCTGCTCTGTGTGCTGCCAAAACTTTTTCCTTAAATCCGCCAATTTCCAAAGCTCTTCCTCTAAGTGTGACTTCTCCTGTCATAGCAACATCACGTCTGACAGGGATTTTAGTAAAAGCAGAAATTATGGCAGTAGTTAGCGCAAGTCCTGCTGATGGCCCATCTTTAGGAGTTGCTCCTTCTGGAACATGAACATGCACATCTACTTTTTGGAAAAATCTCTCTGGCAGCCCCAAAGATGACCAGTGAGCTCTAACATAAGACATAGCTGCCTGACCTGATTCTTTCATAACATCACCTAGTTGACCTGTCAAAAGAAGTCCTCCTTTACCAGGCATTAAGGTTACTTCAATAAATAAAACCTCTCCCCCTGCTTCTGTTACAGAAAGACCGGTAACCATGCCAATTTCATCTTCCTTTTCTGCCAAAATTGGAAGAAATTTAATTGGGCCTAAGAATTTATGTACGTCAATTGTTGTAAGAATAAACTTTTTATTTTTATCACCCTCTGCAATTTTTCTGGCTACTTTTCTAATAACAGCTGACAGCTCTCTTTCCAAACTTCTAACTCCAGCTTCTCTGGTGTATTCATTGATAACAGATCTTATTGCTAAATCTTCAAATTCTATCTGATCAACCTTTAATCCATGATTTAAAATTTGTTTTGGAAGTAAAAACTTCTTGGCAATATAGAATTTTTCATCTTCTGTATAACCTGCATATCTGATTATTTCCAATCTATCTCTTAAAGCAGGAGGAATAGTATCTAAAATATTAGCAGTTGTGATAAACATGACATTAGATAAATCATATGGAACTTCTAAGTAATGATCAGAAAATCCTTCGTTTTGTTCAGGGTCTAAGGCTTCAAGTAAAGCTGCAGAAGGATCCCCTCTATAATCTGCTCCAATTTTATCTATTTCATCCAGCATAAATACAGGATTTGTTGTTTCTGCCTGCTTTATTCCCTGTACAATTCTTCCTGGCATTGATCCAACGTAAGTTCTTCGATGCCCCCTAATTTCTGCCTCATCTCTAATTCCTCCTAAAGATATTTTAACAAATTTGCGATTTAAGGCTCTGGCAATCGATTTACCAATAGATGTTTTACCTACTCCAGGGGGACCTACAAAACAAAGAATTGGTCCTCTCATTTTTCCGGCTAACTTATGGACAGCTAAAAATTCAATAATCCTCTCTTTAACTTTTTTAAGTCCGTAATGATCTTCATCCAAAATAGTTTCAGCCTTTTTAAGATCAATCTTACCTGCTTTACCTAATTTCCAGGGAAGATCTGTTAACCATTCCAAATAATTTCTAATGTAACCTGCCTCAGGATTATAGGAGCTCATCTTGGCAAGTCTATTTAATTCTTTTTTAGCTTTTTCCAAAACTACTTTTGGCATGCCTGCTTTTCTAATTTTTAGTTCAAACTCATGAATTTCCTGATGCTCGCTATCTTGCCCTCCTAATTCTTCTTCTATACTCTTCATTTGTTCTCTTAAAATTGCCTCTTTAGTCATTTTGGAAACTCTTTCCTGAGTTTGAGATGAGATTTTTTGGGAAATTTCCATAATTCTTATTTCTTTGGCCAAAAGCTCAGACAATCTTTGAAGTCTTTCCCCTGCAGAAACCATCTCTAAAATTTGCTGTTTGTCTATAGTTTTAAAATCAATTGATTGGGTGATTGAATTAACTAATTGATTTGGATCATCAGAGTATGTAAAAAGTGACCAATTAGCAAAATTGCTTTGATCAAAGAATGGATTTCCTCCAAGCTCTAAAAATCTTTTTACCTGTTCCCTAACAGTTCTAATTAAAGCCTCTGTTTGTTCGTTTTTTTCATAAAGCTCAGGGATTTCTTCTATTTCTGCCTCTAAATATGGGTCAACCTGAGTAAAATTCTTTAAGTAGACCCTGGCCATACCTTCTGCCTGCAGGGTATATTCACCTTCTGGGTTTTTAACCACTCTTCTTATTAAACAAACAGTGCCAACTTTGTATAAATCTTTTTCTGTAGGATCCTCAATTTTAGAATTTTTTTGAGTTACGAAAACAATTAGCTTATCGCTGTTCCAGGCCAAATCTAAAGCAGCTTTTGACTTTGGTCTGCCAGAAATAATAGGAACAGAGTTACCGGGAAAAATTACAGTGTCCCGCAAAGGACCTACCGGCATAGTAGGTTTTAAAGTTACAGGTGATGTTAAATTAGGTTTATTAAAATCAGCCATACATTAGCAGTATAATACCCAGAGTGCTAAAAGTCAAGACCTTTCTTCGCTAGTATTCCTTTTTGGAATGGGTGCTTAACCTCTTTCATTTCTGTTACCAAGTCAGCCTCTTTAATAAGCTCTTTGGAAGCATAATGCCCGGTTAATACTAAATCCAGTTTATCATCTTTCTCTTTTATAAGCTGTAAGACTTTTGTAAGAGGTAGTACTCTTGAGGCCACAGCTCCAACAATTTCATCAGCTACCACAATATCCCATTTACCAGATTCAATTTCCCTCTTTAATAAATCAAAAGCCTCAGATGCTGCTTTTTTATGAACTAATTTAGAAGGATTAGTTTTTAAGGAGAAATTTTTAGTAGACAAGAAGCCTTTACCTCCTTGGATAATCCTCACATAAGGAGATAGTTTTTTTATCCCAACCAGCTCACCGGTAAACCAAGCCTTTCCAAATTGGATAATTAGACATTTTTTCTTATAACCAACAGCCCGAAGAAC
>MFCV01000007.1:10455-17689 GCA_001777015.1 Candidatus Daviesbacteria bacterium RIFCSPHIGHO2_02_FULL_36_13 | reverse complement strand
TCCCTTCCCCTGTATAAACAATAACCAACCCCTTTTCTTCATTCATGGCTAGATTCTAACAGATTATCCTACTATTTATGCTTCCACCCTTGGGGTGGAATAGGTTGACACCTGCGGCTTTTTAGATTATGCTAGGCTTAAATGCCTTCTAGAATTTTTCCCTTTGCTAATGGCTACTTTTATCATATTTATAATAGAGGTAGTGAGAAAAGAAGAATATTTGAAACAAGTAGAGATTATCAAAAATTTATAAAAACAATTAATTATTACCAATACTTAGGCCCCAAACCTAAATTTTCCCACTATTCTCAATTTCAGAAGTTTAAACCAGATCCTTCTAAAAAGATTGTGGATATTATTTGTTATTGCTTAATGCCTAACCATTTTCATCTTATGATAAGGCAACTTATAGATGGAGGTATTACAGAATTTGTAAGTAAAGTAAGCAATAGTTACACAAAATATTACAATACTAAACATAATAGAGTTGGTCCTTTGCTCCAAGGAGAGTTCAAGGCAATTCTCGTTGAATCAGATGAGCAATTGACTCATCTTTCTAGGTATATTCACCTAAATCCAAAAGTTTCACTACTAATAAAAGATTTAGATGATTTTGAATGGTCCTCTTATAAAGAATATCTAGGTTTAGCCAGTGGATTTTGTGCTAAAGAGAAGGTACTTGCTTTGTTTAAGAACTCACAATCTTATAAACAATTTGTTTTGGATCAAGCTGATTATGGTGAAAGATTAGAACAGATTAAACATCAAGTCTTAGAAGAAATTTGAGGGGACACCCTTGGGGTGGAAAGCTAAAAAAAGAACTAAAAATCATCTTTATATATAAGCGCATTCAGAATTAACCTCGATTCTTCTGGTAAACCTCTGTATCCTAAACCAGTTAAAAAATCTGGATCAGGTAAACGCAGATGAGTCAATCCTAATAACTCATGAGCACGTTCCAGATGCCATAATTTTCTACCAAAACTACCCCAAACTATCTCTTCCCTATCCGCTGCACATATATGAGCTTCTGCCTGTTTTCTATCTTGCTCTTTCTCATTCAGGCCTAATGCCGCAGCCTCTTTACGAGTCCACCCTGGTTTACCAAAGAAAATTGCTGTTTCTAGCCCTATTTGATGAACAGTCTCTCTTATATTCATTTACTAACACATTGAGTATCCACAGCTATGACATTTCTTACAGCCTTCTTCCATCACAAAAGTGGCACTGCCACATTCTGGGCAAAGATCAGCATGAACACTAGATTGCGGCATACCAGAAACATCGTCTGATCCAGTATTTATAACAGGATCAGGAGCTGGAGTTAAGTTTAATGGAATAGTCTCTGCTTCTGTTGTTGGAGTTTGAGCTAAATCCTCAGCGAGGACTTTCGCTATGGCATCCCCTAAACTCATCACTCTATTTTTGCCAAACCCTACTGAATTTGATCCTCCAATACCCCGAAGTTGACTCACAATTTTTTGAGCTACTGCTTTTGGATCTGTTTCCTTTGCTCCTCTGGCTAATCTTAAAGAAAGAGAAACTAGTCTTCCCATAGCCTCAGCATCAGCCATGGTATGCATTCCACCTCTACCAACAGTAACAAATACCTCAAATGGCTGACCTTGCTCATCTCGATTGATGGTAATGAAGGCTTCTCCGACAGGTGTGGCAATTTTATAAGTTCTACCCATCAATATCATTGGTCTCTCAGCAACAGGAGCAGCTGGATCAATTTTTGGTTTTAGGGTTGAGGAAACATTTAGAACCTGAACACTCTTTGAACCATCTCTATAAATAGTTATCCCGTCACATCCTGTTTCATATGCCATCATGTAGGCTGTTCGGACATCTAGCTGAGTTGCAGAATTTGGTAAATTAATAGTCTTTGACACCCCATTATCAGTATATTTTTGAAAAGCAGACTGCATTTTAACGTGTGTAACAGGATCAATCTCAGGAGCTGTTATAAAAACACTCTGCCACTCTGAAGGAACATCGGCAACTCCTGCAACTGAACCATTATTCATAACTTTCAAAGCCAGTTCATCCGACCAAAATCCTTCTCTCTTGGCAATTGATTCAAATGTCTGATTAGCAATTGTTAAAGTCCTATATTGATCTCCTGCTGCTTTGGCTTTATGAATATAAGCTAAGGCAAAAACAGGTTCAATTCCGGAAGAACAATCACCAATTATAGAAATTGTACCTGTTGGAGCAATGGTTGTGACTGTTGAATTTCTCACTTGGCGACCTGATCCATAAGCACTAGATGCAGGTCTTTCCTTAAAAGAAGGAGAATTCTTTTCAGCATAAATTGAGTTTGCCCAATTTGGAAAAGGTCCACGCACGATTGCCAATTCCTCACTCATCTGATGTCCTTCCTCATTAATAAACTTCATCACCTTTTCAGCCAGTTCCAAAGCAGCATCTGAGTTATAGGCAATTCTTAGTTTAAAAAGCATGTCTGCCCAACCCATAACTCCCAAACCAATTCTTCTATTATTTCTTACTACATCAAAAATTGGCTTTAAAGTATACGGATTTGTTTGTACAACATTATCCAGGAAATGTACTGCCAAACGGGTTACTCTTTTCAAATTCTCCCAGTCAACATCTGAACCATCTTCTAAAACAAATTTTCCCAAATTTATGGATCCAAGATTACATGCATCCCAGGGAGCTAAAGGCTGTTCTCCACAAGGATTTGTAGATTCAATTGTTTCAAGTTTTGGAACTGGATTGGCAGGGGAGTTATTAATTCTATCAATAAAAATTAAACCAGGATCTCCGGTTGACCAAGCCCTTTCAATTATTTCATCAAAAACTTGTCTAGCATTTAACTTGCCAACTACTGAGCCATCATGCGGAGCAATCAACTCATAATCTTCACCCTTGGAAAGGGCATCCATAAACTTTGCTGTTATGGCAACAGAGATATTAAAGTTTGAGATTTGTTTATCCAGTAAAACTGTTTTGAAGTATTTTCTAGCCTCATCATCAGGCAAAAGTGGTGCAACTTGATCATAGATAGGCTTATTCAAATCATCCAATTCTGCTTTACATCTTATAAATTCCAAAACATCAGGGTGATCAATTCTTAGAATCCCCATATTAGCTCCGCGTCTTGTACCACCCTGTTTTATAGATTCTGTAGCTGCATTAAAAACTCGTAGAAATGATACTGGTCCAGAAGCTACACCACCTGTTGTATTAACAACAGAACCTGCCGGGCGAAGCCTGGAGAAAGCAAAACCTGTTCCCCCACCTGTCTGGTGAATTAAAGCTGCATATTTTACACTGTCAAATATTTCAGGAAGCGAGTCTCCAACAGGTAAAACAAAACAAGCAGAATATTGAAGACCATTTTGTTTTCCTGCATTCATAATAGTTGGAGAATTTGGTAAAAATTCCTGTTTAACCATTACAGAGTAAAATTCTTTAGCTTTCTCGAAAACCTGTTTTTCAGGTACTTTAAAATCCAAATCTCCTGAAGAAATATCAAAAGCTATATGCCAAAATCTTTCAGCCACAGTTTCTACAACTTCTAAATTTCCACCCTTAAGAAGGTATCTTTCTTTTAAGATTTTATTTGAAGATTCTGAAAAGGAAGGCTCTGGTAATCCATCAGGAAGCGAGGGCATTTTTTTGTAGCGGGGGATAAATCTTGTTTCAAAGGAACGGCTGTTTGTATCAGCACTGGTAACATGACCATTAGACTTACCCGCTTCGCGAGGCGAGCCATTTATTTTTTTATCTTCAATTCTTGGTATAGAAACTAATTGTAAGGTAGGCTTGTTTTTTATTTTACTTTTTATTTTATTCATATTGTCTTAACTAATATCTAGTCACTATTTCTATAGTGTTTCTAATTCTCTTTTAAAATCTTTAGGGTCAGAAAATGTTCTATACACACTTACAAACCGTAGGTACGCTATCGGATCCAATCTCTTAAGCTCTGCAAGCAGCCACTTCCCCAAGGTTTGTGAAGGAATTTCAGATAAACCCTTCGTCCTAATTCGGCCCTCTATTCTATCAAGCACTCTTGAAACCTTGTCAATACCTGGTCTTTTTTCTAAAGCTTTTATAAGTCCTACTTCTAGCTTTTCCCTAACATAGGGCTCTCTTCTTCCATCTTTCTTAATAACCAAAATCTCAACAGCAGCACAAGATTCATAAGTTGTGAAACGCTTCTCACACTTTAAACATTCCCTACGTCTTCTAATTTCCCCACGACTATCTACACTTCTTTTATCTACTACCTTGCTTAAGCTGCTTTGACAAAATGGACATTTCACCCTTCCTTAGCATAACATGTTGATAGTTTAGAGTGTCAATACACAAGATGTTGGAGCAAATTGATCATTGAGTGGATCCTTCGGCTAATTGCCTCAGGATGACAATACAAATCATTCCATGTTTTGTATTGTCACTTTTTGCATGGTATCTCCAACTCTTATTTTATCTACAACATCCAACCCTTTAGTAACTTGACCAAAGATTGTGTAATCCGGCTGAAGAGGATAATCTTTAGTTAATATAAAAAACTGACTGCCGTTTGTATCAGGTCCTGAATTAGCCATAGCAACTATACCCCTAATATAAGGTCTCGTGACTTTTTCATCTGGAAATTGATAGCCAGGCCCACCCATGCCTGTACCCAAAGGGTCTCCACCTTGTATAACCCAATCTTCTACTCTATGAAATGTTAAACCATTATAAAAACCATTTGAAGATAAAATTATAAAATTTGAAGCTGCCATAGTTGCTTCAGGATAAACTTCAAATTCAATTGTACCTTTATTTGTACTAATTACTGCCTTTTTATTTTGTAAGTCCTTAGCAGACAACACTCCTGGAAATTTATTAAGCTTCTTAATCTTCTCTAGGGGTAGTTGTCCTGAAGAAGTAGCAACAGGGGTGGATTGTGGAGAAGGACTGGCTGATATATTGCTGGTATCTTGGTTAAATTTTGACACTGTATAAAAAACTCCTGCTCCTATTATAACTATAATGAAAATTATTGCTAAAATCCGCTCTCCCTTAAACATCTTTTTCTATATACCACAAATACCCCTAATTTTTCAATTTATTAAAGCTATAATCCAAAAGCTTCTTTGCCTCATCTCTTCTGTATTCTGAGTCTAAAATTATCCCAATCACCTCATACCCATTAATTCTTGCCAGTGTTATTAAAGTATAGCCTGCTTCTGGTGTGTATCCTGTTTTAAATCCTACTACTCCTGGATATGTTGTTAGTAAATTTATGCCTGAATACATATCATAATCTTGGTGAGTTTCAGTTTTAGGTAAAATTATATGCTCTGTTTTAGATATATCCAAAACCTCAGGATAATTTCTTACTAAATACCTTGTTAGAATTGCCAAATCATAAGCTGTGGAATATGAATTATTAACATCTTCATCCAAGCCTGTAGGGTTGGCAAAATAGGTATTTTCCATCCCTAACTGTTTTGCTTTATCATTCATAAGTTTTATGAATTCATCCCGGCTCCCTATTGTTCCTTCTGCTATAACTTCAGCTGCATCATTAGCTGAAACTAAAAATACTCCATATAAAAGTTCTTTTAAAGAAAGTGTCTCCTCGGGAAGCAAAATCATCTCATCAGGTTCCATCTCAGTTGCCCTTTGGCTCACCACATATTTATCATCCATTCCTTTGTGTTCAAGTGCTATTAAAACTGTCATAACTTTAACTAGCGAGGCAATAGGTAGTTTTTCTTTTTGATTTTTTGAATAAAGAACTTTACCAGTTGTATCAATAAATAAACCAGCTTTAGCTGTAATTTTAGGAGCATTTATCTGACTTCCTAAAACTTCAGGCAACCATTGATTTATTCCTAAAACTTTTTCTCCTGATAAAAGAGGCGATATTAATTCACTGGATCCTTTGCCCAAGCTTAAAAGAAAAAAGCCAATTAAACTTAAAACTACTAGAAAAGCTATAGATAGCACCATTTTTTTCACAGATTATATATCTTACCTAAAATCCCCTCTTGACGTCTATAGTTTCTGTACCTCACAATGTATATGTACTCATGTTCCGTCTACTGCCTGTTTTAGTAATAATTGCAATCGTTAGCCTATGCATAGCTAATTTTGATTCTTTAAAAAGAGAGTTAGCTTACAAATTTCATTTATCAGGTGATGCTACCCAATCCTGCTGCAGTGTAGAACAAGCTTTAAAATCCAATGGGGAGTTTGACGAAAGTGCCTCAACAGCAATTTTTGAAAGCAAGGTCATTGATTATCCAAAAACTTCTTTAGCTTATAGCTATGCTAAATATTTATCAGAAGCCAACTCAAATCAGGCAGTTTTAGGAACTACCACCTCAGATGGAGTGGAAAAATGGATTGAAGTTTCCTTAGATGAACAAAAAGTAAGAGCATGGGAAGGAAATAAATTAGTTATGGAATTTCCAATATCTGCTGGTAAGTGGGCTCCAACTCCAAAAGGCACATTTAATATCTGGTATAAAACTAGAAATCAGGCTATGAAAGGCGGATCTCAGGCTCTAGGAACTTACTACTACCTGCCTAATGTTCCAAACAATATGTTTTTCCATCAAGGCTATGCCTTGCACGGCGCCTATTGGCATAATAATTTTGGTCAACCTATGTCTCATGGATGTGTTAATGAACCGCTGGCTAATGCTGCTCAGATTTTTGAATGGGCAGGACCTGTTGTACCTGAGGGAGCAAATGTAGTTAGAGCCACAGCAGAAAATCCCGGAACCAGAGTATTGGTGCATTAACCCTCGTGAACGTTTGATGTAGCTTGATGGGGAACTTTACTTATATGTTCTGCTACCCGTAGCCCTGTTTTTGCCCCCTCGCCTGCTGCAATGACAATTTGTTCTCCCCAGGTATCATTAACATCTCCGCAAGCATAAATTCCAGGCACTGAGGTGGCACCATATTCATCTACCTCAATTTCTCCCTGTTTATTTTTATTGGTTAACTTATCAAAGATGGTTGAAGGACTCCAGCCAATTTCTATAAATACTCCTGATACAGGTAATATCGACTCTTCTTTAGTCTGATTGTTTCTCACTTTTATTCCACCAACTGCCTGATCCCCTAAAATCTCTAAAGCCTCATGATTGTTTAAAACTTTAACCTTAGGAGAAGAGTTAACATTTTTTAAGAGAATTTCATCACCCTTTAAGCTATCAGTAGTATTAATAATAGTAACTGATCTGGCTACTTTCAT
>MFCV01000007.1:0-10444 GCA_001777015.1 Candidatus Daviesbacteria bacterium RIFCSPHIGHO2_02_FULL_36_13 | reverse complement strand
CCCCGTCTAAAGCAGAATTTCCTCCGCCTACAATAGCTATATCCTTATCTTTATAAAATGGGGCATCACAGGTAGCACAAGTTGCTACTCCTTTTCCCGTATGCTCCTTCTCCCCTGGGATATTTAATTGTTTTGGAATTCTACCTGAGGCAATAATAACTGTCATTGAGTGATATTCCGATCCATCAGAAGTTTTAACCAAAAAATTAGGATCAGCACCAGTTAGTTCAATAACCTCTACCCCTTCTTTGACCCAAAGACCATTTCCTTCAAAATTAGCCAGCTCCATCCTAAATTGTTTGGCCAAATCAGCCCCAGTTATCATAGTAAAACCAGGATAATTTTCTATATCCCCAGATAAAGCTGCTTGTCCCCCAATATCTTTGGTTAAAACTAAAACTTTTAAATTTTTCCTGACAGTATAAATTGCTGCAGCAATACCTGCAGGTCCGGCACCAATAATAATTGTGTCAAAAATCTGGGGCAGATCCATATAAATATGTTACCATGAAATTATGCTCAAAGACGAACTTCAAAAGCTATTCTCTGTTGAAATTTTAGATGATCCAGAGACTTTAGAAAAATATAGTAAAGATGCCTCAATTTTTACAATTTCCCCAAAAGTAGTAATTTTTCCCAAAGACAGTGAGGATATTAAACAAATAGTTAAATATGTATCAGCTAATAAGCTGTCTATCACAGTCCGTTCAGGAGGCACTGATATGTCTGGAGGAGCAATTGGAGAGGATATTATCTTGGATGTTTCGGAGTACTTAAATAAGCTAATAGATATAGATGAGAATTCAACGATTGTTCAGCCAGGTATGTTTTATAAGGATTTTGAGATTGAAACTTTAAAGCAGGGTTTACTTTTACCCACTTATCCTGCCTCCAGAGAAATTTGTACTGTAGGAGGCATGGTTGCTAATAATGCAGGCGGAGAACTGGAATTAACCTATGGTCCTATTAATAAATATCTGAAAAGCATGAAGGTTATACTGTCTGATGGCAATGAGTATACTTTATCTAGTTTAAATAAGGAACAATTGAACAATAAAATTACTCAAGATAATTTTGAGGGTAAAATTTACTCAGAAATTTATAATTTGCTTGAGGAGAATAAGGAACTTGTTGAAAAAGCCAGGCCAAAGACTTCCAAAAACTCTACAGGCTATGATCTTTGGGAAGTTTATAATGGAGAAAGCTTTGATTTAAGTAAGCTGATCATTGGTTCACAAGGAACTTTGGGAATTATTACTGAAGCAGAATTTAAACTGATAAAACCTAAAAAACATCAGATCCTACTAATTATTTCACTGCCTGATTTAAAACAGCTAGATATTGTTGTTAAAAAAACCTTAGAATTTAAACCAGAAGCTTTTGAATGTTTTGATGATCAAACGCTAAACTTAGCTTTAGAACATGCCTGGGATATCTCAGCTAATTTTAAGCATAATAATAGACTTTTTGCTTATTTAGATATGATTTCAGGTAAAAAGAATGCTCTACCAAAGCTAATGCTTCTGGCTAATTTTACTTCTGATGATAAAAATGAAGCTTTAAAACAAGCTCAATCCGCCAAAGAAGCTCTAAAGGGACTTAATCTGACTGCAGAAATTAAAGAAACAGATAAAAATCAAGAGAAATATTGGTTAATCCGTCACAAAAGCTTTGGACTCTTAATGAAATATTCAAAGGGAAAGAAAGCCTCGTCATTTATTGATGATATTATTGTCAAACCAGAATTTCTACCAGAATTTTTGCCTAAACTAAATGCTTTAATTGAACCTTACAAGGATCGCATGGTTTATACCTTAGCAGGCCACATTGGGGATGGGAATTTTCATATTATCCCATTAATGGATTTATCAAAAGAGGAAGTCAGGGCAGTCATTCCTGAACTTATGGAAAAAGTTTTTAAATTAGTTTTTGAATATAAAGGTTCTATGTCAGCAGAACACAATGATGGTTTAATTAGAGGTCCATATTTACCGGAAATGTACGGTGACGACGTTTACCAGCTCTTTAAAAAGGTTAAGGAAATCTTTGATCCCAAAGGAATCTTTAACCCTCATAAAAAGGTCGACGCTACCTTTGAATATTCTTTAAAACACATGAGTAAGGGTTAAATTTCTTTGGCTACTATTTTAGAGTTAGCTTTTAGTTTTTCCTGCATTTGACTATATGTTAGTAGTCCTGCTTGGGGACCTATTTGTTCTACCACTGATGCCCCATTTGCAGCTCCCCATCTCATAGCCTCCGGTAAATCCTTACCATGAAAAAGTCCAGCTAGAGTGCCTGTAGCAAAAGCATCACCTGAACCTGTCATTTCTAAAAGTTTTGCTTCAAAAATTCCTAAGTGGTAGTACTTTTCCCCATCAAATCCATATGATCCTTCTGCTCCATCTGTAATTATAACCATTTTTGGTCCTAAATCAGCAATTTCTTTTAGAAGCTTTTTAACAGAAACATCTGCATCATCTTTCCCATATAAAATCCTTCTTGCCTCCTCAATATTTACAATAAAAGTTTCTGTTAAAGATAAAAGCCTGGGATTTTTTTTAACTCCTGCTTTCATTTGATAAGTTCCTGGGTTAAATAAAAGTTTAGCTCCTGTCCTTTCTAGATATGCAGTTATTTCCTTTATTAAATTTGTATCTGTAAAAGTGGGTGATAGGGAAGTTAAGTAGACCCATCTTGAAGAATCTAAATCAGGTAGATTATATTTCCAGGGCTGATGATAAATTAAAATTGTCCTTTCTCCCTGAAAATTTAGAACAGTATGGTAATTATTTTCCATGCCCTTATTTACCACCACATACCTAGTATCAATTTTTTCCATCTTTAATTTCTTGATTGTTCTTTCTCCTCCATCATCCTCCCCCACATTTACATAAATGGCAGTTTTAAGCCCAAGCCTTGAACCACCAACAGCATTGTTGGCAGCATTTCCTGCAACCATACTGATAGGTGGACCATCAAGGGGAATTTTATCTCCATAATTCATACAAATTTTACAATCTTTTCTATTTATACTGCACTTAACTTCTGCATCATGAAGTTTTAAAAAAGTATCAATAACGGAGTCTCCAATGGAGATTAAATCAAACATCTATTACAGTATAACCTGTTTTCTTAATTGTTTGAATAATACGTTGATCGTTAATTTTTTTCTCATCAAATTCAACTTCACATTCTTGTCTAGCATAGTTTGTCTTAACAGATTTAATCCCATCTACATCTTCTAAATCAAAGTCTATATTCATAGCACAAGAGCTACAGTGCATACCATTAATTTTGAACTTTTTTTTTGTCATATAACTTCAATGATTCCTCTATACATTCCCATAGAACAGTTAAATTGTATTCTACCTACTTGATTAGGAACAAAACTAACCAACTGGGTATCATTAGCCTGTAAGTTTTTAACAATATTTAATGATGGAATTCTAAAAGCTAATGCACAACTATAAACATTTGTACTTTTTAAAGTTAAGTTAACTACTTCACCTTTCTTAACTCTAATTACATTTGGAAAATATCCATTAGATTGAATATTTATTTCAGGATTCTGAGTTATTGGTATGTCTGGTTGAATATTTTGAGTTTGATTTCTATTCCCATTTAAATCAATCGATATGGAGGGTAGAATAACCAGAGATCCACCTGCGACTAAAGCTCCATTGGCTGATGTAATCCCAAGATATAGAACCGCTAAACCAGCTATTTTAACAAATTTACCTCTAAAATTGTCTCCTAGAATAGTTGTTATGTAACCCACTCCAAAAAAAAGTGGCATTGTTCCTAATATAAAAGTAAACATTATAGCTGCTCCTAAAAAAGCGTTAGCACTACTTATTGCTAACGCTTCCATAGCCAGAGTAGTTCCACAGGGAATAAAGATTGTCATTACCCCTAAGAAAGCTGGTGCAAATAGATCTTTTGACTTAGATTGATTTCTAACTATTCTGGTCAAAAATTTAGGCGGTTGTAAAACTACATATCTGAAAATTGGATGTACATTGAACAAATTCAAAGCTATTAAAATCATATATAGACCCGCTATAAACTGCATAATTATTTGAACATTAGGAGAAATATTTAAAGCTCCGCCAAAGGCTCCCAGAATAAAACCTAATACCGTATAGACAGCTAATTTTGCAGACATAAAGGCAAATGTTGGGAAAATTAAATTTCTGCGATTAACACCTTTTTTGATTTCTTCCGCTTCCTTAGCTGCTATTACAGAAGCTAAAAGTCCTCCTTGTACAGCCAGACAAGTAAGTCCCCCCACTGTTAAACCAGTTAGAAATATTATCCAAAGATCCATCAGATTTTTATCCTTTTTAAAAGGAGTGAATTACCAACAACTGATATCGAGCTTAAAGCCATAGCTGCTGAAGCAAAAATTGGATTTAGTAAAATCCCGAAATTTGGATATAAAACACCCATAGCTACAGGTATCAAAATAATATTGTACCCAAAAGCCCAAAATAAATTCACTTTTATTGTTCTCATGGTTTTTTTGGAAAGCTCTACTGCTGATGCTACAGATGTCAAATCTTTATTTATCAAAGTAATTCCTGCTGACTCTATTGCCACATCAGTTCCAGTACCCATAGCTATACCAATATTAGCTGCTGCTAAGGCAGGTGCATCATTTATCCCATCCCCTACCATAGCAACAGATCTACCTTCAGCCTGTATTTTTCTAACCTCAGCTTCCTTTTGATCAGGTAAAACTTCTGCTAAAACTCTTTTAACTCCTAATTTAGAAGCTATAGCATCAGCTGTTCTTTTGTTATCCCCAGTAATCATTATTACCTCTATTCCCATCCTCTGCAGCTTTTCGACACCTTTTTTAGCTGTTTCTTTTAAGGTATCAGCTACTGCTATAAGTCCAATAAATTTCCTATTCACTCCCAGCATCATTACTGTTTTGCCTTCATTTTCCATTTTCTCAATCTGACTATCTTCTATTTTTATTTCCTCTTTTTCCATCATCTTTCGATTTCCCAGAACAACCTTTTGCCCATTTACTAGACCTAAAACTCCATGTCCTGGAACAGCCTTAAAATCTTTTACGTTACTAAACTTTATCTTTTCTAATTCACCTTTGTTAACAATTGCCTCAGCCAAAGAATGTTCTGATCCTTTCTCCAAGGATGCAGCTAATTGCAAAACGTCTCCTGCAATATCCGTAACAACTGGTTTTCCATTAGTCAAAGTTCCTGTTTTGTCAAAAATGATTGTATTAATCTTACGAGCGGTTTCTAGACTCTGGGCATCTTTAATCAAAATTCCTTTGTTTGCTCCAATCCCGGTTCCAACCATAATAGCTGTAGGAGTAGCCAGTCCCATGGCACAAGGACAGGCAATAATCAAAACTGCAATGGCATTTAGCATGGCAAAAAGAAAGACAGGAGTAGGTCCAAAAACATACCAAACCGCAAATGTAGTAATTGCCAGCATTAAAACTACCGGCACAAAATAAGAAGAAATTAAATCTACTAGCCTCTGAATAGGTGCTTTACTTGCCTGAGCTTCTTGTACCAGCTTAATAATCTGCGCAAGCATAGTATCCGACCCTACTTTGGTAGCTTTATATAAAAATGAACCAGTTTTATTTAAAGTGGCACCAATCACTATCTCTCCTTTAGTTTTATCAACAGGAATGCTCTCACCAGTAATCATTGATTCATCAATACTGGATTGTCCCTCAATTATTTTCCCATCTACAGGTATTTTTTCTCCGGGTCTTACTCTAATTACATCACCAATAACTACTCGATCTATGGGAATATCTACTTCTTTACCATCTCTCAAGACCCTTGCGGTCTTCGCCTGCAGTCCAATAAGTTTCTTGATTGCTTCAGAAGTACCTGCCTTAGCTTTTGCCTCAAAATAGCGCCCAAGCAATATCAAACCGATGATAATCGTTGAAACATCAAAGTATGGTTCAGCTTTTACTCCAATGCTTTCAACTAGTTGAGGGAAAATAGTCACCGCTGCAGAATAGGAAAATGCCACAGTTGTACCTATTGATACCAGAGTATCCATATTGGCTGTTCTATGCCGTAAGGCAGGAATAGTTGCTTGATAAAAGCTAAGACCTGCCCAAAATTGAACCGGGATAGCTAAAATAAGTTGTACCCAAAGGATTGTTAAAAAAGATGGAGCAAACTCCATCAGTCCCGGAAAGGATCCCCAAAGAATTAACGCTCCTAAAAATAAACTAATGATAACTTTGTTTCTTAAGCTATTTAGTTCTTTTTGTTTTTCATATCTTTGTTCATCTTCTGTTTTTAACTCCTTTTCAAGTCCTGTTTTGTAGCCTACGTTAGCCACAGCAGAAACTAAATCACTATCTGTCACTTTTTTAGAATCATAGGTAACAGTTGCTGTTTCTGTTGCCAAATTTACTGTACAATCCGAAACTCCTGTAACATTACCTAAAGATTTCTCCAAAACCCTTACACAAGACGCGCAATGCATACCTTTAATTGGAAATATTTTTTTAATTTCACTCATTTAACTACAATCTTTCCATGATACATATTCATACCACAAGAGTAGCCGAATTCACCTACTTTTTGAGGAGTAATTTCTATTGTCACTTTTTGATTTAAAGGTAATTCTTTTTTTATTTTAAAATCCCCTAAAACTACCTCTGACAAACATTCAGTTGGATCTGTCCTTAAAAAATTAATTTTTGTTGTCTTACCTTTAGGAATAGATATTACCTCCGGTGAATAACCACCAGAGACTTTGATATCTACCTCGTTCTCTACGTTAACTTCCTTATCTTTTTTCATCAGAAAAAACCAAAAAGTGAAAATAACGCCTGCTAAACTAAAAATGATTACAATAAGTTTATCTAATTCCATAAGTTTATAACTAAAATTTTACTTTAATGCTTATGACCACCTTTCTTATGCATAAAAAACATCATTAATGGACAGGCCAATATTAACAGTATTAGTAAAATGCTATTTACATCCATTATTACTCACCTCCTTTCAGAACACACTTTTTTAACAGGTACTATTTACCAGCAAAATAGTTATATGTCACTGCAAAGGCATATCCTGTTACCCAGGCTACCAGAACAAAAGTTATAAAACCAATCAAGAGTAGCCCAAAGTCTGGTGTTTTTTGAGGTAGAGCATTCACATCAATGCTGTGAGCCCATGAACCCATAACTCCCATAAAACTGCTTCTTGAAAATAATGTCCAAATAGCACAAATAAGATAGAGTCCCCCACCTACAACCGCTAAAGCATTTGCTGTAGCTTTTGGATTGTGCATATTTCTCACCCCCTTTCTTTCAAATAAAATTAATATCCCCAAATCCTGTACCAACTTCTCATATCATTAATCTCTTTTGTCTGGGAAGTAATAATATTTTCTGCTAATTGCTTCATCTCCGCTCTGTTTGTTCCAGAAAGCAACATATTAGCCATCATCACAGCCATTTGGTGGTGAGGGATCATTTCTTCTATAAACACCTTGTCAAAATCGGCTGCATTTTCCAATCTTGCCATATCTGTGTCATTACCCATCATGCCCATGTGCATACCACTTCCTATCATTCCATGCTGGTTCATTACTTGAGAACCTATTTGTACTTCCTTTCCAAACCAGTTTTTATACCAATCCTTCATTTGCTTTATCTCTTTTCCCTGGGAATCAATAATATTATTAGCTAATTGTTTTATCTCAGAGCGTTTCGCCTTTGTTTGTGCTAATTTAGCCATCGTGATAGCATCTTCATGATGTGGAATCATTTGCTCAATGAAATGTCTGTAAATATCTCCCATTGCAACAGATCTGCTATTTTGATTGCGGATTCCCATCATTTGCAGCATCCCCTGATTATTAGAATTTACTGCATTGGAAGCAGTTAAAACTGCAATTAGAACACCACCTAGCAAACCTATAATTCCATATAGCCATTTATTCTCCATTAAAATCACCCCCTTTTATTTAGAATCCAAATACTATAATTTAAAATTGAGGCAAAACTAACCCAAGCAAGATAAGGGTATAAGAGATACGCTGCTAACTTGTTTATTTTATAAAAGGATTTAATCGTTAAAACAATTGCTATCCATAAGACAGCTATGTTAATTAAAGCCAAGCTGGGACTTTTCATTCCAAAAAAGATTATTGACCAGGAAGCATTTAAAATAAGTTGGATCCAAAAAATAGAAGGAACTTTTTTCTTTTTCCAAACCAGATATAAGGAATACCCCATTAAAATATAAAGAATTGTCCAAACAGGTCCAAAGACCCAATTTGGGGGAGAAAAGAAAGGTTTATTTAAAGTTACATACCAGGTTGGAATTGAGGAAATTGTAAAAAAAGAGCCTAAAACTCCAGCCCCTAAGCAAATTCCAATAGAAAAAATCAGTTTAAGTAAATTTTTTGGCATTAGATTAAGTATAGCAGTAATATATTTATTCTTACTTTCTATTTGCGTGCTTTGACAACCAGATGCCAAGCAAAAACAGGTCAACAAAAACCATTACCCAAAAAATTGATACAAAAAACCCCAGTCCATAACCAATACTTTCATAATACGATCCCCAATCCATCATACATTTTTACCTCCTTTCTTTACATATTCTCTAAAGAATCATCTGCTGACTTCTGAGCCAGTTCCATTTCGTTCTCTGCCTTTTCTGCATCCTCCTTGGTCTTATGAATAGTCCCGTCAGGATGATGTGCCGGAGCATAAACTGTAAAGAGTTTTAAGTCTTCATCTCCGGTATTGATGAAATTGTGCTTTGTACCTGCTGGTACAAACACGCTATCATGTTCTTCAAACTTTTCTGATACCCCATTTATAACAGCTTCACCCTCTCCATCAACAAACACCAGAATTTGGTCTGTCTGAGGATGGATTTCTTCTCCAATCTCTTCCCCAGGAAGAAGACTCATTAAAACTACCTGACTGTATTCACCGGTATGGAGAACTTTTCTAAAGTTATCATTTTCTTTTGCTAATTTTTTAATATCATCTTTAAACATATTTTTCACCGCCTACCTTTGTAGCTATATTCTCAATTTCCTCTCCTCTTGAGAAGGACTGTAATTTATGACCAGTATTAATATCTATAATTTCTCCCTTAAACCAAAGGCCTTCACAAAGGTCACAAATCCACGCTTTTTCTCCTGTACTTCTCATCCTGACTTCTTCAACATTTCCTCTCTCACATTTTGGACAAATCATATTATTGGTGCCCTCCATAAAATTAAAATTGTTTCTATAATTTTAGAAAAATAACTAATGATGTTTTTCATTCGCCCTTCCTATCTTTATGATAACTAGCATCAGAACCAAATTTACAATTCCTAAAGCTATTAAAGTAATAACTGCATCCATATTTACTTTTCTGTTCTATGAGGGCAGGCTCAAGGTATTTAGGCAAATTTTTTATGTTTAGTGTATGTTGCTTGTTTTATCTTGATAGGTATTTAAAGTTAAACTCTAAATACTTCCTACCCTCATCCTGAACAATTTCATACTAGCCCTTCTTTATTTATTAATCAGTGATTTCTGTCATGAGAAGAATGTGATTTAAATCAACATTATAGTTATACTTTAACTTCCTACTAAAGATCATGCTTCACTTGGTTCAACCAAATATTCTCTCACCATTTCTCTATCTTCATCGGCAAAGGGTAAAAGATCCTTCAGAATTCTGTAATACTTTTTAGGACTATGTATCAGATACATTGTATATTCCTGTTTTAAAAACCAATCATAAAAATATAGAGTGCCATAATTAAAAACCCTACCAAAGATTCCTTGTCTTATCCCATAATTTTTTATATGTGTTACCTTGAATCCCTGCTCCTTTTGCCAAATTATGCCAGTTTTATGAGTTATCATTTCTGTTGTTACCTCATAATAATTATTCAGCCACAGTAAAATAACATAGCCGCTAAACCCTATTTTTAAAGATGCAAGTAGTATTAGATAAACTCCGTTGTAGGAAAGCATCCATACTTTTGTTTCAAAAGATATAGGAAAAAGAGCTGAGGAAAAAAAGACAAATGCTACTGCTACGGTAAGGATTTCAACCACAATAAGCTGTAAAAGCAAAAAGAAAATACTCTGTCTGATTGTAAGATGAGAAACAGTAAAATGTTTTTTACCTTCGCGTGTCAAAGCAAAAATGGTTTCATTTCTTTCTGTACTATTGTCCATAGCTATACTTCTTCTCTGTTTATACTAACCCTTTTGATATTTAATCTTCATTGATCTGTGTCACCTTGAAAGAGTGATTAAAATCAATGTTTTTTAAAAAACTACTTTGTATAGTAAAAATTATGATAAAAGTAGTCCGTGAAGGTAGTTATAAACTGGTTGAGACAAGAGGTCAAATTAAAATCTTAACTTTGGACGGTAAATCCGTCTTTGCCTGGATTAATTTAA
>MFCV01000006.1 GCA_001777015.1 Candidatus Daviesbacteria bacterium RIFCSPHIGHO2_02_FULL_36_13 | reverse complement strand
GAAAATACATATCTGGCTTGTATTTGTTTCATGTTGAGAAGATTAAGGATTGCTGGAGTAGTCTAATCTAGGTTATGCACCAGACTCGGAAGTATACAAAATAGATATCAAATGGGACAGAGTTGAAAACAATACCAGTATATATGACAGGTGGATTAAGCTTTGGGGAAATTAATCACGCAATAATCACGCATGTTATCACGCAATGGCCTAAGAACCTTTTTTTGCTTTAGAACGATGCTTCAACCCATCTTGTATGGCCACATCAGTTGGTTTTAGAAGGTATTGATATGGCTTAAGTGATTCCAGGTGATGAAATTCTCCCCCAATTCTACTGGCTTCTTGTTGAAAAACTCTGTCAACCTCAAGGCTAGGATGGTAAGAAATGATGGCTATATCCTGAACTATAACAGGGAGCTCTTTCTTAGCAGGAATTTTACCAGTTTCACCATAGACTAATTCTTGAAAGGCTTCAACAACCACCTGTTCATTTTTTATCATTACTTGTGGGGAATTAAATAATATACCTGTGTGAAGCTCTAGTTCAGGATGCAGCGGAGATTTCCTCAAGGAAACTCCTATATATGTCTCAGGATCTTTTATTAATCTTCCCAGCCTAATCATCAACATCACCAATCTGGTGCTGACAGTCATGCTTTGTGCACTATCAAACCTATTCACTCCCAGTTGATTTTCTAAAGCTACAGCAAGTGGAAGCCCGTCTTGATATTCTGGCTGCAACATTTCTGGCTGTAACATTATTGTTTCTTATATCCTTTATATAATACCTTGTCAAGCCAGGGCTCTTTTGGATTTTAAGAAGAAGTAGCCTACAATCACTGCTGTTGAAAGAGGAGCTAACCACTCTGGAATATGTATTCCAAAGCTATCTAAAACCATAATAGTTCCCAAAACTAAAATAGAATACATAGCTCCATTTTTTAGATAAACATATTTTTTAATTCTATCTATGTTGTGAATTGTTAATTCCCTGACCACAAAAGCCCCAATACCATTTCCCAATAAAATTAAGGGTACAGAAAGGGTAAAAGCAAAAGCTCCAATAACTCCATCTATAGAAAAGGTGGCATCAATAACTTCCAGATAAAAAATCTTAGAGAGATCCGATTGGGCACTGTCCTTCTTCAAAAGCTCCTCCTCACTCTTTTCCGCATTTTCTTTAAACCCATGAGTTATAAAAAAAACAGTTGAACCAATAACTGCCCCAAAAGCCATTATGGGATTTATCTGCAGTGCAAACCAGACTACTACAGCCAAAATAATGGAAACTACTGCATAAAACCAGACTCCCTGTGCCATAAAAAAATCTTCACCTTTTAAACCAAATTTTTTAGGTTCTAGAAAAAGCCAGTGAAAAAAGAGAAATAAAAGAAAAATTCCTCCTCCTGAAAGAAGGATTGGGGCTGACTGTTCTACAGCTGATACAACTGCAGGGTCAGAAGAAAGTGCTGCAGTAAAAGATCCAATAGGACCAAGGGCTGGATTTGTTGCCCAGACAATAAGCCAGGGGAGAGCACCCCTGAGTAAAAATACAGCAATAAGTAAGCCCCAAAGTAAAAACCACTTCCTGGCTCTCTGAGACATTGTGGAAAGTACTTCTGCATTTATAACAGCATTATCAATAGAAGAAACTGTTTCAAAAAGAATAAGACCTGAGACAACCAGTATTATTGATAGAATATCCATTTTTTAATAATACACCAACGGGTTAATTTTGAGTATGATTGCTTAACAAATTACCTAAAGGAGCAGTCCAGAATCTAACCATAAGCTGCTTTTTCTCATCCAAAAGGGCTAGTTGTTCGCTGGCCGGATGGAGTTGAGATAAGGCCTCAGTAAGCCGAGCTTCCCGAACTAATTTTGAAACTCCTTTTAAATCTGGAGCTCTATTAACATTGGGATGATCTGCAAACCAAATTGCATCTTTTGCCATCTTATCTCCTTTGTCTGCCATAAGTTCAATTACGCTTGGTTCACTTAATATTTGACGCCAAACAGATACAGTAACTGGGACTTGTTTTGTCACATCCTCAAATGATCTTCTCATCATAACCCCACGTAATGATTCTGCCATATCCTTATATTATACTCCTTTTGAATAACAGATTCAAACTATGGGTCAGTTTAAATATATGTATAATAGAGGAGTGACTAAATTCCTAAATTCCCTGACAGTTTTGTTTATTATTTTATACACCATAGCTTCCGCCACTGTTTCTTTAAACAGATATTGGCAGCATCAAACAGCTTATTATGATTTTGGGGTCATAGATAAGGCTATATGGGAAGTATCAAGGTTTAGGGAGCCTTTGGTTGATCATCATGATTTAGGGGACAAAAA
The DNA here is from genome assembly GCA_001777015.1 of Candidatus Daviesbacteria bacterium RIFCSPHIGHO2_02_FULL_36_13. GTDB lineage: Bacteria > Patescibacteriota > Microgenomatia > Daviesbacterales > UBA10151 > 2-02-FULL-36-13. Next base: position 6,671 of record MFCV01000006.1, on the reverse strand, counting down.
TATTTCTATTTTTGCCAGTCATTTTTCTCCTTCAGTTTTTCTTTTATCTCCTTTATATTGGCTAACTGATAAGGCTGAAGCCTTGCTTTTTGCTCAATCTTTATTAGCTGGAATTGGAGCCTATATAGGCTATCTTTTGGCTAGAAGGCAAATTAAGAGTAAAATAGCCATTTTTGCCTTAATTTTCTCATTTTTGGGTTATGTGGGGCTTCAAAATGGCCTTATCTCAGAATTCCATGATACAACTTTGTCTGTACTTCCTTTAATGGTGATATTTTGGTCCATATTCCAAAAAAAGTGGGTCCTATACTTTATATCTTTAATTATTCTTTTAGGCTTAAAAGAATCCTTTGCAGGGCTGGGAGTGGGGATTGGACTTTATATTTTGATAAAAGACAGATCACAAATAAAAATAGCCCTATCAACTATTTTAATAAGCTTACTTTGGGGATATTTAGCTTTAAAAATAATTATCCCATATTATTCAGGCGGCTTTTACCTTTACGAGTCATCCAGCTTACCAGGTGATCCAGTAAACTTTCTGAGGGCTTTTTTTGAACCAGAGATGAAAGTAAAAACCATTTTTTATTCCTTTTTAACTTTTGGATTTTTACCTGTTTTTAATCCTGCTATTCTGCCTGCCATTTTTGAAAACTTTTTAGAAAGATTTGTCCTGTCTCCATTTTCTTCAAGATGGGATTTAGGACTGCATTACAATACTCCACTTTCTCCTTTAATGTTTATTGGGGCATTAGGGGTTTTTCAGATTTTAGAAAAAATGAAAAAAAGGAGAGTGGTAATTTTACTTTCTATATTCATGATACTTTCAACTCTTATCCTTCATCGGTTTATATTAAGAGGACCCTTAGGACTTTTTTATCACCCAGTATTTTATGAGCAGAATAAATATTCTCAATATGTAGATGAATTTTTGGAAAAAGTGCCTAAAGAAGGGGTTATTTATACTCAAAACAGCCTGGCTGGAAGACTGGCTCACTTTAATGTCAAAACCTTTAGAAAAGATTATAAAACTATCAATCCAGATCACATTATTTTAGATTTAACAGACGGACAAACGGAAAATTCTTTTTCTCCCTTAAGACATGCACAGGTAGTTGAGCTTAAAAATAGTCTCTTAAAAGACCCTAACTATAAATTAGAAAAATATGGAAATGAGCTTTATGTATTCTCAAAAATTTAGTTAGATAGATTATCAATATCAAATCAGATATAATTTCTAAGTATTGCGGGATCGTCTAATGGTAGGACGATAGCCTTTGGAGCTATCTATCATGGTCCGAATCCATGTCCCGCAGCATATTCGTACGATACTCCGGCAGGAGTAGTACATCATAGGGTTGTTTGAAGCTAAATTGTAGCTTTTTATCTTCTAAAATAAGGTTCTGACCAAGTTCTAAAATTAAATCCCTTTTTTCATCCCTAGTCCCATGTTCGATTATTTCTCTAGCTGAAAAAGCATTATTAAGGTATCTTGTACAAAGTTCCAACCAGATGTCAGCGGAGTTTGTATTATCTCCAAGTTTTTCTTCTATATCTTTTCGTTGTTTTAATAAGCCAGCTTTTTGTCCTAGAAATTCCTCCTGTGTTAATTCCTGATTAGCCCTCATCTTAATTATTCCGCTAATTTCGCTCTGGATCGAATTAAAGTTATTCTGTAAGTACCTAAACCTTTTGTCTAATTTTTTAGATTCTTCAGCGTGTCTAGCCTTAAAAAGATCAATTCCTAATTTCCAATCTTCTTCTTTTAGGGATATTTGTTCAAAATTATCTGATAGGATTTTCTCTAGCCTCTTTCCAGTTATAGCTTTTTGAGAACAGTTACCCCTTCTATGAGTGCATTGATGGTAAGTGTATGTAGCAGTCCTGTTAGTTCTTTTATAAACCTTAGTCTTTACTGTAGTTGTTATCTGGCAGCCACAATCTGCACAGGTAATTAAACCATTATAAGTATGCTCCCAAACCTTCACTTTAGGCTTGGAACGCCTTCCTAGAGCCTCTTGAACATCATCATACAGTTGTTTGCTAATAATTGGTTCATATTCGCCCTCAAAAAGTTCTCCATTATGTAAGAAGTAACCGAAATAGGTTGAACATTTCAGGATATTATGTAGATGGCTCTTGCCGATTTTCTTATCCATTTTAGTTCTTAATCCAAGACTATTCAATTCATTGGATATTTGAGATAAAGATTTTCCTCCTGTTGAAGCTAATTGAAATGCTTTGCTAATAAGTGGTGCTTGCACCGGATGGGGTTTCATTTTCCTTTGCCCTCTTTCTCCATAGCTCTCATAGCCAATCGGAGCTGGTCTTGGATATTCACCCCTTTCGCATTTATGGACTAAGCCCCTTCTAACATTCTGGCTAAGATTCCTAGAATACTGATTAGCCATCCCAAAATGAATTTGAAGGACTAAGTGATCGGATTCTTGAGTATAAAGATCACCGGTGGCAGTCCTTATCTCCTTTAAAACACCATCTTGGAGCATTTGTAGTAGTTTACCCCCTTCTTCTGGATTCCGGCATAATCTATCGGGTTTCCAACTAATTATTGCATTAGCCTGACCGGACTTTATAAGTTCAATCATCTTATCAAACTCTGGTCTGTTATGTGGTTTAAAAGATGATCTGCTTTCTTGAAGTTTATAACTAAATGCTATGTTTAACCGAGAAGCATATTCATCACATTCAGAGTTTTGGTCTTGAATAGATAATGCCTGTTTTTCTTTAGATTCAGATGATTTTCTTGAGTACCGAATATACCTTAAATCATTCATTTTCTTTACATCTACTTTCATATTAGCTCATTTCTTATTAGAAATCTTGTTTCCTTTTATCCATGGATTTTTTTTAAGTATCTTTTGCATACCACTTTTATTTGTCTGTTTTTGAAAATCCTCATCTATATTATTCTTCTCTGTATTGTTAATCTCATTATTATTAGAGTGAAGATTTTCAAAGATTTGATCTGAATTATTTTGCATAATAGAAGTGGTAATTTCTTCACTATCATTTAGATCATTTGTGAAGTTTTCATCACCTATAAAGAAATACTCGTTAGATGTTGAGTATCCTCTCTTTTTGTAACTTATTAAGTTAAGTGTTTTTAGAACTTGTAGGTGGTAGATAATTGAACGAGTAGATAATCCTCTTAAATTTGCAAGGGTAGCTTGTGAAGGGAATACCTTTCCTTCCCCATACTTGAAAGTTTTTAAAACCATGTAAGTTCTAAAAATAGAGTTCGGTATATTTACATTGAAAATAACTGAATTTTCAATTTGTACAAATTTATCTTTAATCTTCATAATATTTACCCCAAATTTACTTTTGTGCAAATAGTCTATCTTTTAGCGATCTTAAATTTCCTGCGTATACCCTTGCCGGTACTAAAAGATCGCCAGACCAATACATATCAGAAATCTTTTTAATATCCGCTCCGGAGAACTCGAACCAACAGATATTTTCTTCCCAATTTAAACCAACTAATTTAATACCTTCTGTGATTAAAGCAGCAGCTTCTCCTAAATCCTTTGTTTTATATTCCATTTTCAGTTCTCCTTTTGAATCTAAGATATAGACCAACAAGAGATGACAAGCTAATTGCAATAGAAATTATTTCGTTATCTGATAGAGGATGTTTATAACGTGGTTCGTACAGACTTTTAATCCGGAGGATTAAATCTTCTGTAAGCCATGTGGGACAATTTACTCTACTTTCCATATGATCCCATTCTCTTAGGTATTCATGGGAAAGTCATTTTTTGAAAGTAGCCAAATTGAGGCTAAAGCATGACTTTTATATTTTGTTGGTATCCTGAAAATAACTTACTTAGCTTTGATTCTTAGAATATATGAGGTATCTTGGTAACCATTATTTCTACTATTCAATGCGATTTCAAAACCTATCTTATTAAGTTTTTTATTCAATTTACTTTTTATGTTCTTTATGCTTGAAGAATCAAAGTTTTTAAACTTGTCTGCATTATGTGGTTTAAAATCCTTTAGAACTTCAATAAACGCCAGACTTTTATTTATGAGCTTTAAGGTTTTTACTTTCTCACTAAATATAGCTTCAAGTTCAGCTCTTTTTAATTTGGTGTTTCTATTCGCAGAACTTATATCCCACTTATCAACTTTTGACTTAAATTCTTGGTAAGATTGATTAAATTTATCAAGGTAGACCTTAATCGTATAGGTAACACCCACAGACTTTGGGTTTGTTGACGAGTTTTCGCCTACAATAAAATTGTCGTAACCACTTTCTTTTTCAAATAAACCAAGTTTTTCAAGTTGTCCCAATAAAGTTTGTTCGGTTGTTGGGTGTGGAACAAAGGGATTATTTATTATTGGATATAAAAATACAGAATATCTAATTTTATTGGAATTATCCTCTTGGTTTTTAATACCCTCTTGGATTTTGCTTAGAATAAATAGGATATGCCTGTCGAACTGTTCATCTACATCTACATACATGACCTTATTTTAACAGTTCATGAGGTTGGATTTTTAAAGCCTTTGCTATCTTACTCAATAATTTCAAAGATGGAGATTTAACACCTTGTTCGATAGCACCTATATAACCTGTGCTAACATCAACTATGTCTGCAAGTTCTACCTGATATAGCTTTCGTTGCTTTCTGTAGTATTTAATTTTTTTTCCCAATGATTTAGGAATACTTTTACTCATTGGACACATTATTCCTAAATTAACTCTAGCCTGCTCTATCTATATGTTGGAGTTTATTCCTAAGTTACGCTTGACTATAACACCTACTAAGAGATAGTATTGTCAAAATGAAGATGTTATTAAAATGAATATTTTTCAGGATTTATTCCAAAAAGTTTTAGTTGTTATTACTTCAATCATGGTAGGTGTTACAGGTGTTTTTACAGGACAAAAACCTTTACCTACTCCTACCCCCTCACCCATTGTTGAACAACACTCTAACCCTTCTCCAACGCCTTCTATCACCCCTTCAATCAAACCTACTTTGCAACCTACTCCAAAACCATCTGGCACTCCAAAGGTGGAACCAACACCCTCAAATCAATCCAAATGGACTTTTACAAAAGATCAATATGAGGTAAGCATTAGTAATGTTGACTACGGAACTATTTCTCGGCAGGCACCAGGTGTAATGGCTGATGTAAAGATTAAAAACATATCAATAACACCTTTTATCACAAGTTATGATCTTTCTGACTGTAAAGTAGTTAAAAATGGCACACCTAGCAAATTCTATCCTAAGGGTCCATTACCATCATTACCAAAAGGGATACCTCCTGGGGAATCTTACCAAACCAGGATTGAAAAAGGATTTAGCGGTACTGATTACGATGCCTCCGGAAATAAAATTCTACCCTCGTCTGATCTAAAAGTAACAACTTGTACCTTTATAGTACAAACCCAAGACAATTCAAGTATTGAACCTAAAGTAGTAACTTTTTCAACCTTGTAAGAAAGTTGTCAGAGCAAATGAAGAATCTTTTCAAAATGATAGGTTTTAAGATCAAAGAAAATAAATATAGAGTGTTTCTGATTCTACTGGTCTTACTTCTACTCTCCGGTTGGTTCTATTGGTTTGAAATAAGATCGGTAAATATTAGGTCAACTTGTAGTAGATACGCTTTAGAAAGATCAAAAACAGGATATAATGATCGTCATGATCCCGATGTTTATAATTTTAATTACGCCCGATGTAAACATCAGTATGGTGTAAACTAACTGAAAATATAGATGTAGATGAAAACAATAAAATTATCAAAATTACGTTCTAAATTTGTTGATGCCTTAGAGGAAGTAAAAGAGCTGCAAGATGATGAATATCAGGTGTTTTATGAAGTACTTATCCCAATTGCAATAGAAATGGCTAAAAGAGAAGGGAAATTAACAACAGGATTGCTGCAAAGATACTTACATATAAGTTACCAGTTAAGCTGCGATGTTAGAGATTTCCTCTATGACCAAGAGGCAATCATACCGATACATGATAATGGTGACCCACCCTATGAATGGGTGTTAAACCCTGTTGAATCTAGGCTACTTTTAGACAAGATAATTAAAGAGCGAGATTGGCAAAAGTACAACCATCCTTAATTCGGTAAATTTCTAAGCATATTTTCTATTTCTCTAACTACTTTATCAGTAAATTCATCTAGCCTAGCGTAATCCTTTAAAATTAAGTGCTTCACACCCCTTTTTTCGGCTGCCTCATTCCATTTAGGAACACTAGATATACCAATGACTTTTTCTGCTCCAAACCTTTCAATCTCAAGTATATGAAAAGTTCTCCCTAGCTTATCGTCATAATCAATAAGTGCAATATCAAAACTTGCTTTGGGGTTAGTGTTTATATAATCCTGAACTTGCTGACCATTAGTGAGAACAATTACGCTAAGCTCGTTTGGCTGATCTCCCTCAAGTTTATAGAGCCGCTCAAGGAGTTTAGATAAAACCTGTAAGTTATCCTCCAAGATCAGAATAGTTTTATTAAAATACATAGTTAGTTCAATATCTTTATGGATTTTATGTGTCCACTAAATGCTTCGTAAAACTTCATTTGCTTATTTAAAAAACGGATGTAATTTTTAGTTGGCTTTCCAGCATAGGTGATTCTTTTTACTTTTTTCTCAAGTGCTTCTACCTCCGGTAT
>MFCV01000005.1 GCA_001777015.1 Candidatus Daviesbacteria bacterium RIFCSPHIGHO2_02_FULL_36_13 | reverse complement strand
CAAGCTCCTTTTTTAATCACATCATAAACAGGACAGCCCATATTGATATCAATACCATCAAAGCCCATTTTTTTTAGGAGTTTGGCAACTTTAAAAAATTTGTCTGGATCAGTACCCCAAATTTGAGCCACAATAGGTCTTTCAACTGCTGAATACTGCAAAGACCTCATCACTTCAGAAGATCCTTGGGAGAGTATGGCATCAACAGGTACAAATTCTGTCATCATTACATCTGGTTTACCCACTGAAGCTACAATCTGCCTGAAAACAGTATCAGTTACTCCCTCCATGGGAGCAAGGATCATAATAGGCGAAACCTCCCTACGAGTTGATTTTTTAAGCTTTTCCCAGAAATTCATATAGGAATTTTAACAGAAGCTGGTATGTAGTGGTATAATAGCCGTCTTATGAGTCTACAGGATGCTTTAAATATTTTTCTAATAATTGGACTTACCATATTTATCATCTGTATTTCTATTACCACCTATTTTTCTGTGAGAGCTTTTAAGGCTATAACAGATTTGGCAGAAGACATAAAAGGAAAAACAAATCTAAAATCTCTGATTGCTATACCAGGTCTCTTTCTAACATTAGTATCTAAATTTTTAAGAAAAGGGAGGTGAAATATATATGGCAGATGAGAAAAAGTCGGTTAATCCGCTGGAGGCTGGAGTAGTTGGAGCTATTATTGGTGCAGCAGCCACTGCAGCAGCTGTAGTTTTATCTGATGAAAAAAACAGAAAAAAAGCTGAAAAAATCTTAAATGATCTTCAGAAAAAAGGAGATAAAATCATAAAAGAAATTTCTAAAAAAGCAATGGAGATAAAAGATCAGGTAGAACAACACACTCCTACAGAGGTAAAAAAATTGAAGGTGGTGAAAAAGAGTACTAAAAAGAAATAAAATGTTTCAGGTACTGCTTTACTACGAATATACCCCTATTGATGATCCAAAGAAATTAGTGGAGGATCAAAAAGCTCTTTGTGAGAAATTAAACCTTAAAGGTAGGATTATTGTGGCCAAAGAAGGTATTAATGGCACAGTGGAGGGAACCCTACAAAACATTGAAAAATACATTAAAACCATGAAAAATTCGAGCCGGCACCCTTGGGGTGGAAAGCTAGATTTTAAAAAAAGTCAGGGTACTGGTTCTGCCTTTCCTAAGTTATCCATCAAATTAAGAGATGATATTGTCTCTCAGGCTATAAAAGACCTGAATTTAAATCCAAATAAGATTACTGGAAAATATATTTCTCCTGAAGAGCTCCATTCTTGGATTCAATCTAAAAAAGAATTTTTCATTGTAGACATGAGGAATGATTATGAAACAGATGTTGGATATTTTAAGGGTTCAATCTTACCTGGATTTGAGAATTTTAGGGATTTGCCAAAAGTTCTGCCAATTTTAAAAGATTTAAAAGGAAAAACTATAGTTACTGTTTGTACTGGAGGAGTTAGGTGTGAGAAGGCCTCAGGTTTTCTAGTACAAAATGGCTTTAAGAATGTATACCAACTTTTAGGTGGGATTGTCAGCTACATGGAAAAATATCCTAATGAAGATTTTTTAGGATCCTTATATGTATTTGATGGTAGAGTTACCATGGGCTTTAATATGGAAGACCCACAACATATTGTGGTGGGGAAGTGTAAATATTGTTCTGCCCCAGCTGAAGATTATTATGATTGTAAAAATTTATATTGTGTGGGTAAAAGACATTTTATAGCCTGTTCAGAATGTATTAAAGAGACAAAAGGATATTGTTCAAAGGATATTATATAATCGGAACATGATTTCAGTAGGTATAGAAGTTTTCGGTGGACAAAGAATGCTTTTTCCAGGCATAAATCCAGCATTAAACATAATAGCAGAGCTAAAACCTAAAATTTTTGGCATAGCTAGGGCTAGGGTTTGTGTACCTTCTCCAAAACAATTTGTGGGCAGTGTATTACTGGAGGCTGACAAGGATTTTAATACTGCTGTTATAGCAGAAAGCCCTTTTAAGGTTGCCCAGTCAATAAAAGAACCTTTGATAATTGCAAAAGATATTCCACTTTCTCTACATTTTAAAGGTGAAGGATACAGAGAGCTTGATTTAAAAGCAGAGAGGGTTTTAATTAAAAAAAGCCCTGGAATGCTTTTGGGATTGGTTCTTTCAGGAGATTTGGCAGGAATACTGCTTCAGCCTGAGAATGGGCTTTCCTTTGAAAATGGAATGTGTGTTAATAGGGTTTGGAATGATTTTCAAGCTAGTTTTACAGAGGTACCCTATTATCCAAATCTATACCTGGATGATCCTGAATTGCTTAGAAATCCAATATTCTTTGCCCAGACTGAGGCTGTTAGAAAGGTTGTTGTAGGAGGCTTTAAGGAAAATTATAGGGCAGAAATCTGGCAGGCAGAACAAGAATTAGGCAGAATGCCTTCTGAGAGGGAATTACTTTTCAGACTTTGTCAAAGGGTGGGGGTAGAGGTTGATGTGGACAATTTTCACTATACAACAGAGAAAATTGACGCTCATATACCCTCAAAACAAGGAAAAATAAATATTCCTTCTTTAACTATTGAAAATAACTAATTAATAGATATATACTTTAAGCGATGAACGATACCCAAAAAATGCTTCAAGCTATTATTAATGGACAGAGTGCCATTAAACAGGAACTGTCAGGTAAAATCGACAAAATTGATCTGAAAGTAGATAAACTGGATGAGAAATTAGATAAGGTTGAAAAAAACTTAACAAGTAGAATTGATAAATTAGGCAGACAACTTGCATACCTTGAGGATGATGCTCCAACCAGAGAAGAACATGATAATTTAGAAAAAAGAGTAGTTAAGGTAGAACAAAAACCTGTTTCAGCATAGACTCACCTTATTATCAAGGGATAAATACCTAAGTTGACGCTCATATACCCTCAAAACAAGGAATGCTTTATTTTTGAATTAATCTATAATATCCTGGTCTTGTTTGTTTAAGAATGCCTGATTCTATTAAAATTTTAAGGTGATGATAAATTGCTCCATTTTTAAGTTCCCTCTCTAATCTGCTATTGAATGAATCAATAATATGACTTAATTTCATTTCTGTGTCTTGCTGTAATATATCAGTTATCAAATCTCTTGCCTCTTGCCCTCCTTTTAGACCATTCTGGCTTCTTTCATCATTATAATTTTGTAAATATACAGCTACTTTCTCTTTATCCCAAATCCTTAATGGTAGAGGAGTTAAGGTAGCGGCGACTTCATTGGTAGGAGCACAAACTAAATCATATAATATATGAGTTAAGTCATTAGCTGATGCGGAAGCTTGCGAGGCTCCTCTAAGATCTAAATTGGGTCTCTTTAAAATTCCTAATTTTGCTAAAGCGGACAACACAAAACTTATATAGTTTTTAGCAATACCTAGTTTATTCGCTAATTGCTTATACTCATACCCACTATCAGGAAATTCTCTTATGTGGTTTAATACCTTAATCAAAACACCATACTGTCTAAAATAGGGATATATTTTCTTAATATTCTTCTTCATCTCACTAGCATCTATGGTGTCTAATAATTCCCTACTATCAACTTCATAAACAGACCAGTTGATAGCACTCTTTCCTTCTCTTTCTATTTTAGGAGTCTCGTAATCAATTACTCCGCAATTACCTAAGGAAGATAGAACAGAATCCAAAGTACCCTGACTTAAATGTGTAGAATCCTGCAAGTCTACCGGCCTATATCTTCCCGGATTATGGATTAAAAAATCAATTGTGTCATATACTGCCAAAGGTCTTCTCTGATCAGTTGTTGAGTTTACTGGACCTATTATCCTCCACATTGAGTCGAATTTAGGAGGCTTTTTACCTTCTAGACTTCTAGCTTCTGCATATTCTATAGCCTTTGATACAAACAGAACTGCTTGTTGTACTAAAGGTAGTGCTAGCTCTGCACCTGCTGTTGATCTTGAATAAAGTCTTTGTGAAGGATTCTCTATTTTCTTCACAACTGCACCCAAACTTACTAAGGATCCATCGACAACTTCACCAGCGTCATTGTTTGTCTCGCAATATCTCCAGGCTGAAGGAATCTGGATCGGCCAAATATTTTTATCTAGGCCCAAATCTTCTAGCCAGTGCGAAATGGGTAATGTAAGTGAGGTTCTGCCGCTATACCAGTCACTACCCATGGCAGCCAAAACTATACCTTTAGGATCCGGCGATAAAACTCCCAGCAAGCGATCTATTCCCTTTCTTGGATCATACGGAACCCCTGAATAATCAGGATCTATAAAATCTTTGTATCTTTCTAGCTTATCAGGTGAAATCATAATATATATTATAGGATATTAATTCTTTAGAGTCAAATTGGGCATGAATTTTAAAATACCCCTAGATGCTAGGGGTAAAAATAGTCAAATTTGAAGCTAAATTTACTAAAAATACATCCCTTCTATTTATATATAAACATATTATTATCTGTGTTTCCTTTTAACTTGATATAATAAACAGAGAGCTTGATGCTCCGCAATAAACAGATGAAAAAGAAAAAATGCAGGTAAAGATAAGAGATCAAAAGAATTATTGGAGTATTTTAAAAATGGTGGAAGAGCGGGAACAAAATAAGTGATATAATAGGATTATGTCAGAAAAATTATCAAAGAAAATTCTCAAATATACTGTAATTTTTGAACCTGCTGAAGAGGGAGGCTATGTTGTATCTGTACCTGCTCTACCTGGGTGTGTTACGGAGGGGGATACATTTGAAGAGGCCATGGAAATGGTTAAAGATGCCATCTCTGGATATATCGCAAGCCTGGAAAAACACGGTGAGCAGATACCTGTCGAAAGTGGTCCAAGTGTTATGAGTACAGTAGACATTCCGTATCCGACTCCTTAATGCCAAAGCCTCCCATTGTTAAACCCAAAGATTTAATCAAAGCTCTAAAAAGGAAAGGTTTTGTTATAGATCATGTTAGCGGCAGCCATTATGTTATGTATAATGAGGACAAAATATTAAGGGCAGTTATTGCTTACCATAATAAACCCATTAAAAGAAAAACAGTCATGAGTATTCTAAAATCTGCAAATATTTCTGTAGAGGAACTTAAAAACTTACTCTAACCTCCCTTGTTGTCAAGGGAGAAATACCAAAATTGACTGAGTTTGACATAGATGATCATAGTTGACCAGAGTGTTTTTCAGCTGTATAGTAATTAGACCTGTTAATAATCTGTAGCAATACAAATTTTTTATCAGGTTCTCGATTAGTCCCACCGCAAGGTGGGATTTTTCGTGCTATTATAGAGTAAATATGGGTGAGTTCACTCTTTATCTAAATGAAGAATGGCATACAAGGAAAATTAGACAAGCCTCTGCAGAATTAGTGGATACTGCACAGAGAGTTCTCAATGACCTAACTCCCCCTCTTAAGGAACTGGACTCAAAAAATATCCCTCTGCGGCCTTCTAATGAATTAGTAAGAGGCTTTTTTTCTCCTTATCGTCAACCTGGTTTTTACTCTTCAGTAGAGAATTAATCTCCAAGCTGGTAGAATATTCCTAGCATGGTGGCTGTAGTTCAAAAGTAGAACATCTGTTTGTGGAACAGAGAGTAGCGGGAGCGTTACCCGTCAGCCACCCCCAGCATTATTGACAATCGACTAATAATCGACTATTTTTCGTCTAAAGTGAGCCTGCCACTTGACTTCCCCTATATAACCCTATATAATCATATATATGTCTAATATAAGGAAACCTTCTCTACGGGTAACCCGCTTTGATAAAAGATTAAGCCAGATCTCTAATGAGATTTGGTCAAAAATAGCTCAAATTGAACAGCTTAAAGGACGTTGGATTCAGGGTACAAATTTAAGTCCTCAATTCCTAAACAGACTCAAAAGATCGGTTCTCATTACTTCTACGGGAGCATCAACCCGCATCGAAGGCTCTAATCTCTCTGACGAGGCAGTTGATAATCTTATGCGTGGCATAACTATAGAAAAGTTTACTGATCGAGAGAAAGAAGAGGTTAGAGGCTATTTTGAACTGTTGCAGAATATTTTTAATTCCTGGGAAGATTTAGGTTTTACTGAAGGTAGTATTAAACACCTACATAAAGAGCTTCTCAAATATGTTGAGAAAGACATTCTTCATAGAGGTAACTACAAAGGTAAGGAAAACCAAGTAAGAATGGTGGATCCACAAGGTCGCGATATGGGAATTGTTTTTGATACTACTCGTGCCTATCTAACTCCAAAGGAAATGAATGAACTGGTTGACTGGACCAAAGAAGCCTTAAAGGAGAAAAAGTATCACTCTTTACTGATCATTGGCAATTTTATAGTGGAGTTTTTAAATATTCACCCCTTTGAGGATGGCAATGGTAGGCTCTCAAGAATATTAACTAATCTCTTGCTTCTTAAAGAAGGCTATTTGTATATGCCCTACGTATCTCATGAGAAGTTAATAGAAGATAATGAACCAGACTATTACATGGCTTTAAGGACTAGTCAAAAAACTTTCAGGATCAAAAACGAGGATCTTACTCCTTGGCTCAATTTCTTCTTTGATATTTTATTAGAACAGTCTCAAATGGCTATAAATCTAATTACTGAGGAAAACATTGAGGGTTTATTGTCACCTAAACAGCTGGCAGTTTGGCAATATCTACAAGAAGTTACGGATGCTTCCCCCAATGATATTGCTAAAAATGCTCATGTTGCCCGTATAACCGTTAATCAGGTCTTAAATAAACTTCTTAACATGAAAAAGGTTGAACGAATTGGTGAAGGATCAAGTATTCGCTACAAAAAGATATCTTAAGTTTTCAGACTGCCAGGTTTTACGCCATAAGCTTCCATAAGTTTAAAAAGCCAAGCTAGGACTTTTTCTAGGATTTCATCCTGATTTTGTGCCTGTGGTTCGACGGTATTAACATTGAGTACCCCAAAGGGGATTTCAGTTCTTATCTGATATAGATAATCTACCTTGAATTTTAAGCCTATTTATACTAGTATCAAATCATGACTAATGGTGATTTAAATCAAATCCGTGGGGTAGTTAAAGAAGAAGTTAATACAGCATTAGAGCCAGTTGTGAAGAAACTCGATACTCTTTGGGATCAGGTCGAAAAAGTTACAGTACAATTGGATGAGGTCAAAGAAACAGTAGATTCTCACACTAAAAGCCTTGAAAGAATAGAAGTTAAGCTCGAAAATCACACAGATGGCATAAAGTCACTCGGGAATAGTTCCTCCTCCTGAATTAACAATAGGTTGAAACTTTGTTATGACCAAAAAAGATATCTCCACTGGCACGCAATGAGTGGATTTGTTGGGTGGAAAACGCTAAACAACTTGAGACTAGAAATCGCAGGATCGCAAGGGTACGAACTGAACTTTTAAAAGGAATGCGTAGACCTTGCTGCTGGATGGGCTGCCCTCACCGTTAATCAACCGCTTTTTGTAAAAGTTTTTGAAGAACATTTGCTGCGGCTGCAATAACAGCGGCTGTGAAAGAGACAAAAATTCCAAGCGCTGTCGGACCTGCCGGATCATCACCGTGCACAAAGAAACGGATATAAAGAACTGCAAGTGTAATAAAACCGATAAGACTAAGGGAAGCAAATTTCACATTCCTTAGTGTATTAACAGCCGCCTGCGAAAAGGCTTTATTTGCATCAATTAAGTTTAATAATTTAAATGCCTGGTATAACCCAACAAAAAAAGGGGTTGAACCTATATAAATATAGATAATAAACGGATCTGTATAAATACTGATTAAACTTAAAGTTGCAGCTCTTCCTTCAGTTTGAGGAAACCAAATCATACCGGCAAGCACCCCGATTCCGATAAGTAAAATTACTACCTTTAGAAAAAATGTTGAACTAAGCTTCAATTTAGAATGATCCTGTTTTAACTTCTCCTAAACTATTATACACTGACTTACTGTATAATAAATTCTTACAATAAACTTACAAATATGGTATATACTAATATATAGATATGCCAACAGAAGCAAGAGAAACAACAGTGACTGAGACAGTTAGCCAAACTCCAGTTGTACCAGCAACACCAGGTGAACATCCTCAAAAGACTTATACTAAAAAGAAAGCCATTTTTAGAGCCTATCAGGTAATTTGGTATATTTTGGGTGTTATTGAAATTTTATTAGTCTTTAGAGTGGTACTTAAGGCTTTGGGAGCAAATCCTAACAGTGGATTTACAAATTTGATTTACTCTTTAAGTAATCCCTTAGCTCTACCTTTTAGAGGCATTTTTCAAACAACAGTGGTAGAGGGTTCAGTTTTTGAATACTCAACTCTTATTGCAGGGGCTGTATATGCCCTTGTTGCTTATGGAATAGTTCAGCTTTTTCAATTTATTAAACCTACCAATCCTCAAGAAGTACAAGAAAAAGTTGACACTCAATAATCCCCCCTCTCTCTGGTATAATTCACTCTTATGCCTGAGAAGCAAGAAGTTGATCTTAGAACAATTCAAAGACTTGAAAGAAAAGAAGCAGAAGTATTCTTTGAACAACCCATCTTAATAGTAGATAGGCTAATAGGTTTACAAATTGTGCATGAGGGAAAAGGCTCTAAGCTTTTGATAGCTGCCCCAAGATCTTTATCCATCACCTTTGATTTGGAAGATAATTTTCCTATTTTTCATAAACCTCAAACTCCAGAATCCGAGGAAATGGTAGATTCTATAGGTGTTAAAAGGACTCGTTTTGGCAGTATGACCGGCAAGAGAATATTTTACGTGGGGGCTAGCCATGCCTTTACCTACCAAGGTTTTACCGGAGAGAGCACAAGACTATTAATAGCCTCAACTGGGCCAATTTCTCTGGAAGAATATCCTCATTCCAAGCAGATAGATTTGGTTATGCAGGAACTTTGCATACCTAATTAAAAAACTCACCTGTTGAGCCCAACACTATAGGTTGATTTAAATAGTAAATTACTATGTCAAGACTAAGAAAGAGGTAGGAGAGGTATCTGACCACTAAAGACATCTCTCATATAATTCACTTGAGACTGTTTGGCCTCTTCAGGACTTGTAGCTCTCATCTGTGCTGCTTCAAAGTTTAGAGCAAGAATATAAATAGGTATTCTGATTCCTTCTTCATCCTGACTAAGATAAGGCTCAAATAAGCCAGCAATCCTCATATAATCTTCATCACTTAACTTTCCTCTATATTTATTTGCCTCTATATTTGGTACTTGTTGTCTTAAAACTTCTTTAAATCTTCCCCCAGTTGCCTTATTTAATAAACGAAATTCCAGCTCATAAGCTTCTTGTTCACCTAGCATAAAACCATCAGGTCTTGATCTCTCAATACCTATCAAGTCTTGATAAACATGTAGCCCTTCATGAGCTACCATTACACCTGCAAATAAAGAGGTAACAGGAACATCTCTTAGTAATAAGCGTTGGGGTAAAGTATTAGAATTATATTGGGCAAAACCTTGCATTCTTTGAAAAACTTGTCTGTTACGAATAGGATGAACAATTGCTGTATAAAAGTTTGTCCCTGCTTCTCCACTTTCATCTGCAATTACAAGGTCACCGCTTAAATAGCCTTTTCTCCTTCTGGCTTTAAAAAATCCAAGTATTTTTGAGGCCTCATCATCTCCAGCTGCCACAGCTTCAAAAGCATTTAAATATCTCTCATATACTGCTTCATCATCATTATCAGGGGAAATAGTTGATCCTGCTAATGAAGCAGAAGAAGTGGGAATACCATCGGGAAATAAAAATTTTAATAGACCAAATCCACCAGTCCCAACACCTGCTGTTCCGCCTACTACTAGTGATCCTTGTTTTAAGAAAAGTCTTCTAGAAAGGCCTTGAGCTACTTTTAAATCTTCTTGATCTTTGTGATTAAGCACCTTTTTACGGCTAAGTCTTCTAAGTGTAGGACCAGCTTGTCTTTCTTCAAAGCTTCCAAATGCAAACTCTCTGAGTTTATCTATCATAAGCCTTAATTTTACCAAAATTTGGCTCAAAAAGCAAAACTATAGGTTCATAATTACTTTTGTTTTAAATATGTAACTGGGTGAAGGATAATAGAGAGGATATCTGGGTTAAGAGTGCCAAAGTCCAGGGTATTAACTCCAGGAGAAACTTTTTGGGTGATGGTTTTAGAAGAATAGAATGGTTTTTCCAGGCTAAACTCAAAAGAATAATCAGGAAGTAGATACCTGGCCTCAATATCTTTAGATTGACCATTAGCTCCTAAAGTTACTTTTTGTGATAAATCTCCTACCACTCCGCTCACCTTTAGGATATATTCCCCAGAAGGGTTATCCTTAAGCCTTAAGGTTGAAAGAACTTTTAAAATAACCGGCAATTTAACTTCTGTTTTAAAAGATATTGGATCAGTATCAAATTGTCTTCCTGCTTGAAATAAAGCCAGCTTGATA
>MFCV01000004.1 GCA_001777015.1 Candidatus Daviesbacteria bacterium RIFCSPHIGHO2_02_FULL_36_13 | reverse complement strand
TTTGCAGTTTCTTTAGTTTTAATCCCATCTTTCGCAGGATCTTACTTGGCACAATTGCCTAATCCTCAATTGGCTTATTTTGGAAAACTCATGGTGACGCACTTTGATCCTACAGGTTTAGTTTATAATCTTGTCTATTTTGCTTTGGTTGTTGGATTTACATTTTTCTACACCGCTGTAATTTTTAACCCTACTAAGGTTTCAGAAGAAATTAAAAAATATGGAGGATTTATCCCAGGCATTAGACCAGGTACTCAAACAGCTAGTTATTTAAGTTATATAATGATAAGAATTACTTTGGCAGGAGCTTTATTTTTAGGAACAATTTCCGTATTGCCATCTATTGCCTCGCAAGTGACAGGTATACAAACTTTAGTTTTAGGGGGAACAGGTCTTTTAATTGTGGTTTCAGTTATTTTAGATACTGCCAAACAATTTGAAAGTAAGCTTATTGAAAGAAGCTACAAGGTGTTTGCAAAAAGAAAATAACAATTTATGAAAATATTATTAATAGGCCCACAGGGCTCAGGGAAATCTACACAAGGAAAACTTATGTCAGATTATTTAAATATTCCGTTCATTGTAACAGGTGATATTTTAAGAGAAATTGCAGGATCTGATACGGCTGAAGGAAAAAGGTTAAAAGAAATTTTGGAATCAGGAAATTTGGTTGATGATGAAACAGTTGTTTCACTAATAAAGGGTCGGTTGCAAAAGGATGATTGCAAGACTGGTTTTATTTTGGATGGTTATCCAAGAACACTTGAGCAAGCCCAAAGTATTGAAGATATAAATTTTGAAAAGGCTATTTACATCAAAATTCCAAAAGAAGAAACTCTTAAAAGGCTTTTAAAAAGGGGAAGGACAGATGATATTGAAGAACTTATTAATAGAAGATTAGAACTTTATTTTCAGCAAACAGAACCTTTGCTTGAGTATTACAAAAATAAAGGAATTTTGGTTGAAATTGATGGTATGGGTGATATTGAAAAAATACAAAGCGACATAAGGGAAAAAATTCAATGATAAAAAAGCGAAATGGATATGAGCTAAACTTAATGAGAAAAAGCGGCAAAATTGCAGGTATGGCATTAAAAAAATCATTAGATAAAATAAAGTTAGGAGTCTCAGAGTTAGAAGTTGATAAGGCTGTTGAACAGGAAATATATAAACTAGGAGGAGATTTATCCTACAAAACAGTTCCTGGATATAAATATGCAACTTGTATTACAGTAAATGAACAAGTGGTTCATGGTATACCAACTGATAGAGAATTTAAAGATGGAGATGTTGTGAGTGTGGATTTGGCTGTGATGTATAAAGGTTGGCATACAGATTGCGCTTGGAGTATGCTTTTGGGAAAAGATCCTGAAAAAGAGAAATTTTTGCAGACAGGACAAGAGGCCCTTAAAGATGGTATAGCTCAAGCTATTGATGGTAATAAAATTGGGGATATATCTTTTGCCATACAACAAAAAGTAGAGAAAAATGGATATTCTGTGGTAAGAAGTTTAGTAGGACATGGGGTAGGAAAAAGTCTGCATGAAGAGCCTGAGATTCCTGGATATGGAGAGAAAGGGACAGGACTTATTCTTAAGGCAGGAATGACGTTAGCTATTGAAGTGATCTATGCTAAAGGTAAGTATGAATTAGTTTTGGAAAAAGACGGTTGGACTTATTCAACGGCTGATAAATCTCTCGGTGGGCTTTTCGAAGCGACGGTCATAGTAGGGAAACAGAATGCTGAAGTTTTGACACATAGGTGATAAATCCTATGGGTTGTAAATTGAAGCTAATTTTGTTAAAATACTTTGGTCCTTAATTATGGCAAAAGATGTTATTGAGGTAGAAGGTAAAGTTACAGAGGTTTTACCGAATACTCTTTTTAGAGTCATTATTGAAAAAGCAAGTGAACTGCCTGAATTGTTGGGGAGAACAATACTTTGTCATATCTCTGGCAAAATGAGAATGCACTATATTAGGCTTTTAGAAGGAGATAGAGTTAGGGTGGAGATGACTCCACAATATGAGTTAGACAAGGGTCGTATAACGTTTAGAATTAAATAGATAAAATTATAAGGACCTGCTAATCGCAGAACCTTGAAATTTTGTAGGAACAAAATTATGAAAGTAGCAGCTAGTATAAAAACAAGATGTAAATTTTGTAAAATTGTAAAAAGAGAGGGCATGCTTTATGTCATCTGTCCTCGTGACCCTCGTCACAAGCAAAGGCAAGGTTAATTTATGGCTAGAATAGCAGGAGTTGATTTACCGGAACAAAAACGAGTTGATATTGGACTTACCTATATATATGGAATAGGTCGTTCAAACGTGGTTAAAGTTTTGAAAGATTCAGGTGTTGATGGAGCAAAAAGGATTAAAGAATTAACAGATGATGAAATTAATAAAATACAAAAAGTAGTTGATAAATTTAAAGTTGAAGGAGATTTAAGACAGGAAGTAGAACAAAATATTAAAAGGCTTGAAGAAATTGGTAGTTTCAGAGGTAGTAGACACAAGAAAGGTCTGCCATCAAGGGGACAGAGAACAAGATCCAATTCCAGAACTAAAAGAGGAAAGAGAAAGACTGTGGGAACTGTCAGAAAAGAGGTTGTAGCGGCAACAGGTGGAGCTCCTACTCCAAAGGCATAATATATGGCAAAGAAAACTATACCAGTAAAAAAATCAAAAACAGAGAAAAAATATACAGCAGGCAGAGTCTATGTGACTGCCACTTTTAATAATACTTTAGTTACCTTGACTGACGGCGAAGGTGCAACTTTAGCTTGGGGATCATCTGGAAATTCAGGGTTTAAGGGTGCAAGAAAAGCCACTCCATTTGCTGCAATTTCTGCTATGGAGAATGTAGCAACTAAAGCTAAAGGATTTGGAATGAATGCTTGTGAAGTATACATAAAAGGACCAGGGCCTGGTCGTGATGCAACTATAAAAGCATTAAGAAGCGCCGGAATCAATATCACCATGATCGCAGATGTAACACCAATTCCTCACAATGGTCCAAGAGCCAAGAAAAGGAGAAGAGTTTAATGGGACGATATACAGGACCAAAAAGAAGACTCTCAAGAAGAGAAGGAATTGCCCTAACTACCAAAGATGTAAAGGCTATGGAAAAAGGTGCTGTTGCTCCAGGTCAGCATGGTGGGAAGATGAGAAGAAGGGTATCAGAATATGGGGTACAACTTAGGGAAAAACAAAAAGCAAAAAGGCTTTTTGGGATTATGGAAAAACAATTTAAAGGATATGTGGTTAAAGCTTCCAAAGTCAAAGGTGCAACTGGTTTGACATTGCTTGAAAATTTGGAAACTAGGTTGGATAATGTAGTTTATAGATTAGGTTTCTCCACAAGCAGGGCTGGATCAAGACAATATGTTTCGCACGGACATGTTCGAGTAGATGACAAAAAAGTGAGGATTCCCTCCTATAAGGTGAAGGTAGGACAGACTATTGCATTATCAGACGATATGAGAGATAATACTCAGGTTAAAAAGAGCTTGGAAGCGACTGATGCCTTGCCGGAATGGCTTGAAAGAAAAGCCACAGTAGGCAAGGTTTTAAGAATCCCAGCACGAGAGGAGATGGAACAAGCAATAGATGAGCAGCTCATCGTTGAGTTCTATAGCCGTTAGGCTAGAACTTGTTCACAGCCGATAATATATGTTTAAGATAAAATCAGAAAAAGAAGCAGAAAATTTTGCTCAAATTACTATTGAACCGTTAGAATCCGGTTTTGGTCATACATTGGGAAATTCTTTAAGAAGAGTGCTTTTAACTGCGCTTTCTGGTGCCGCTATTACTTCTGTAAAAATTGATGGAGTATCTCATCAATTCTCTACAATAGAAGGTGTAATGGAGGATGTGATTGAAATTATATTGAATTTGAAAAAAGTGCATCTCCAAATTGGAGGAGAAAGAGCTGTTAAATTAACAATTAAGACAACAGGTAAAAAGGTTGTAAAAGCATCTGACTTTGAAGTAGAGGGAGATGGACAAATTGTAAATGGCGATCAAGTTATAGCAACTCTTACAGATGCTAAAGCAAAGCTTTCTATGGAGGCAATTGCAGAAAACGGTAAAGGTTATTCTGTTGCAGATGAAAGAAAGACAAATGAAATTGGTGTTATTGCTATAGATGCTCTATTTTCTCCTGTTGAATCTGTAAATTATTCTGTTGATCCAACCCGTGTTGGCAGATCAACAGATTTTGATAAACTTACTTTGGATGTTACTACAACAGGCAGCGTGACTCCTCTTGAAGCTGTAAATGATGCAGCGAAGATTCTTTCGGAATCTTTCAGAAAAATTTATGAACCTGATGCAGAGGAAGAAGTAGTAGAAGAAGGATCAAAAGTTTCAGAAGAAACTCTAAAGCTTACAATTGAGGAATTGGATCTACCTGTCAGAATTACAAATGCTCTGAAAGCTATTGAAATAAACACAATAGAAGATTTAATTAATGTTCCAAGACAGATATTACTTAAAGCTAAAAACCTAGGAACTAAGTCACTTTCCTTAATATCAGAAAAGCTTTCTGAGAGGGGGTTATCTCTTCGTGAGGCATAGAGTTTATGGTAAAAAACTTGGAAGAAATAAAAATGAACGCACTGCACTCTTCAAAAGTTTAGTGCAGGAACTTTTTTTGCATGGTACAATCACCACAACTGAGGCAAAAGCAAAAGCAGTAAAGGGATTGATTGATAAAATCATTACCTTAGCAAAGTCCAAAACTTCTAAAAGATTACTTCAGTCATATTTTGTAAATCCACTCTTACAGGAAAGATTAGTAAAAGAAATTGCTCCAAAATTATCAGGAAGAAATTCAGGATATACCTCTTTGATGAAAATGGGAATAAGAGAAGGAGATAGAAGTTTAATGGTTAAAATGAGTTTAATTGGTGCAGAGGAATTGAAGCCTTTAGAGAAAAAAGTTGTAAAGGAAGAAAAAGTGGAAAAGAAAGTAGTGAAAAAATGAGTACTAATGTTTTATCAGCCAAAGATATAAAGAGAGAAAAGCATATTATTGATGCCAGTGGAAAAATTTTAGGAAGATTAGCAGGAGAAATTGCTACTCTTTTAATGGGAAAAAATAAGCCTAACTTTGTGCCATATTTAGATAATGGAGATTTTGTAATTGTAACCAATGCTTCAAAAGTAAAAGTAACAGGGAAAAAGGCACAAGATAAAGTGTATGTCAGACATTCAGGATATCCTGGAGGGTTAAAGTCAGAAACATTTGATAAAATGATAATTAGAAAACCTGAGTTTATAATAGAACATGCGGTTAAAGGAATGCTTCCAGGTTCTAAATTAGGTAAAGCTATGATAAAGAAATTAAAAGTATTTAAAGGACCCGCCGAAGGCGAGGCAAGGGAGGCAAAATAATGGAAGAAAAAAAAGGGACACACGCAGGGTTAACAACTGTTGTTGGAAGAAGAAAAGAAGCAGTAGCTAAAATAAGATTATCTGCAGGTCAGGGAGTAATTACTGTTAACGGTAAGCCAATTGTAGAATATTTTGCAGGAGCAATTTTTCAGAGGGCTTACAATAAACCAATGGAGGTAACTAACACAATTGGAAAATATACAATATCAGCAAAAATTGAGGGCGGAGGACAGGTTTCTCAGCTGGGAGCTTTGGTACATGGAATTGCCAGAGCTATTGCTAAGGCAGAACCAGAACTTAGAACACCTCTTAAAAAAGAAGGACTTTTAACTAGGGATGCCAGAGTTAGAGAGAGAAGAAAATACGGTTTAGCTGGTAAAGCTAGAGCTAAGAAGCAGTCTCCAAAGCGTTAATTTTGTGCTAAAATACTTTAGTACTAAATGAGTAATATTCCTCCAGACAAGATTTTTAAGAGTTATGATATTAGGGGTATATACCCGCAAGAAATAAATGAAGATTTTGCTGTCCCTATTATTAAAGCCATTTATAAAGTGATCTCTGATCAACTTCAAACCAATCAACCTTTAACTATTGCTGTAGGGCGTGACATGAGGCTTTCCTCCCCTGCTATCTTTAAGGCAGTTTCAGAAACTTTAGTAAGTTTGGGAGCAAAGGTAATAGATTTAGGAATTGTTTCTACCCCAACTTTTTATTATGCAGTTTTTAAAAAGGGTTTTGATGGTGGGGTACAAATTACAGCCTCTCATAATCCAGGTGAATATAATGGAATAAAAATTGTCAGAAAATCCCCTACAGGTTTAGTAAAAATAGGTGGAAGTACAGGGATGTTAGATATCAAAAATCTAGCAATGGGAGACTTAGAATTACCAGAAGCTCCTGGGGGAAGTTTAGAAAATATGGAAGGAGTTGTTGTTGAGGAAGTTAAAAATGCTTTAGATATTGCCGGCAATCCAAAGTTAAATGAATATAAGGTCGTAGCTGACGCAGCTAATGCTTTAGGTGGACTTTATATTGAAGAATTATATAAACATATTCCAGGAGAATTAGTTAAAATGAATTTTGAACTGGATGGAACTTTTCCAGCTCATCAGGCAGATCCTTTGCAGAAAGAGACTTTAGTGGATTTACAAAAAAGAGTAGTTGAAGAAGGAGCTGATTTAGGATTGGCTCCTGATGGAGATGGAGACAGATTATTTTTTATTGATGAAAAAGGAGGAATTATTCCTCCATCCATTATTACTGCAATTGTAGCAAGGGAGGTTTTAAAAAAGCATAAAGGTGCAACAATACTGGGGGATATAAGATATATCATGACTCCTAAAAAAATAGTGGAAGAGTTAGGTGGAACATTTGTTATTACAAAAGTTGGGCATTCATTCATAACAGAAAAACTACATGAAACAGGTGGGGCATTTGCTGGGGAGTCCTCCTCTCATTATTTTTTTAAAGAAACAGGTAATGCTGAATCACAAATTCCTATGATTATCCTAATTTTAAAAGTTATGACTGAGGAAAATAAAAAAATATCAGAAATAGTTGACGGACTTAGAAGGTCTCATGAATCAGGAGAATTTAATTTTAAAGTTAAAAATGCCAAGGAAGTAATGGAGAAAATGAAAGCTGAATTTCCTGAGGCGGAAATTAATGAGTTGGATGGAGTATCAATCGCTCATGCTGACTGGAGAGTATCTCTAAGATCTTCCAATACAGAACCACTTTTAAGACTTAATATAGAAGTAGATATTAATGGAGAGATAGAAGAAAGAAAAAAGATAATGATGGATCTTATTAAAAAACATGCAGTTTTTGAAGAGTAGTCTTGCAAAAATATTTAGTGTGTGATTAAATAACAATGCATCAAGAGTCTCCACGTCGCTCATAAGAGCTATGCGGGGCGACAACCGGAAAGTAACGGTGCCCAAGTATGATGCGGTCCGCGAAGTCTTTGACGGAGTGGACAAACTTTATGTCAAACGGAAATACAACTTTTACATCTGAATCAGTCTGTGCAGGACATCCTGATAAAATCTGTGATCAAATATCTGATGCTGTTTTGGATGCTGTTTTAGCTCAAGACCCCAATGGACATGTAGCTTGTGAGACTCTTTGTGGATTTAATAGAGTTATTATTGCTGGAGAAATAACAGCTCATGCCAAAATTGATATTAAGAAAATTGCCCAGGAACAAATTAAAAGATTAGGTTACAGTGATCCAAATTATAATTTTTCATATAAATCTCCCATTGAAGTTTTTGTACATGCACAATCCCCTGAAATTGCTGTAGGAGTGGCTTCTGATAAAGGTGCAGGTGATCAGGGCATGATGTTTGGATATGCTTGTAATGAATCACAAGAGTTAATGCCTCTTCCTATAATAATGGCACATCAGTTAGCAAGAAGAATAGATCAAGTTAGGGAAGAGGGGATTTTGCCATATTTAAGACCTGATGGAAAAACTCAGGTAACTGTTGAATATAAAAATGGTAAAGCTGTGGGTATTGCTCAAGTTGTAATTGCTGTTCCTCATGATGAAAAAACTAAAATTGCTCAGGTTAAAAAAGATATATTCAAAAATGTAGTGGAGGGAGTTTTAGCCAGACATGGATTTAAGATTTCTATTTCAGCACTAATTTTAAATGGGACAGGTGTTTGGCATAACGGCGGTCCAGCATCTGATTGTGGGCTTACAGGTAGAAAAATTGTGGTTGATGGATACGGGGGGTATGCTAGGGTTGGAGGAGGGGCTTTTTCCGGTAAAGATCCCACAAAAGTAGATAGATCAGGGGCATATGCAGCCCGCTTTATTGCTAAAAATATCATTGCCAATAAATTGGCAGATCGGGCTGAGGTAAGAATTGCATATTTTATTGGAGCAAAAAAGCCGGTAATGCTGGAAGTAGAAACATTTGGAACAGATAAAAAAAGTCACAAGGTAATTGATGACTTTGCCTCAAAGATTTTAGATACTTCTGTTTCAGGAATCCTAAAGGGTCTAGATCTACAAAGACCAATTTATTTACAAACAGCTGCTTATGGTCATTTTGGCAGAGAAGAATTCCCCTGGGAGAGAATAGTTAAGTAGGGCCAACTAGTTGGTAAACTCCAGAATCATCGGAAGATGATCGGAAACTTCTATATTTGGAACTTCAAACTTTATAACTTTAACCTCAGGACTTACAAAGGTATAGTCTGCAAACTTATCATCAGTTCTATCATACAGTTTATTTCGGGTTGTTGAGATATTATATTCCCTAATTAAATTCTTTAAATTTCCCTCTAATATTTTGACACTTTCTGTATCGAGCGCTAGATTAAAATCTCCGCATAATATTTTTTCTCCTGTTTTTGAATCCAGAAATTCTATTATTTTTTTGGATTGTTCTATTCTTTCTGGAGTATCAGTTTTCGGACCAGGAAACCAAAATCCATGTAGATTACAGACCCAAAAATCTTTATCATCTAAACTGAATTGAATATATTGCATGTTTCTAGGTATGGTATGTTTGACATTTTTCGGATCTAAACCATTTCTTTTTCTAAAAACAAAAATATCACCACTTGATAAGATTTTAATATTTTTCTTAACAAAAATGGATAGCCCAAATGATAGTTCAAAATCTACATAACCTGTAAAGAATACATATTTATCTTGAGTAGGGGCGAACAAACCATTAAAGTCTTTTAAAATAGGTTGTAACTGTTGGTAGAGATTTAGTTTAAATGCATTGTTTTCTTTATTCTCAGTTGGTGTTG
>MFCV01000003.1 GCA_001777015.1 Candidatus Daviesbacteria bacterium RIFCSPHIGHO2_02_FULL_36_13 | reverse complement strand
TTTTCTCGATTTCGATTTGTGCTTTTTTAGAAACCGGAAGTTTTACAGTAAGCTTAACTTTTAATTCCCCATCACCTAATATCTTAACTCCTTTTTTAAGATCTTTCTTATTGATCAAATTTATCTTTAGAAGTGATTCTAAATCTACAATAGAATTTGTCTTAAATATATTCAAATTCTCTAAAGTAATAATTTTAGATGCTAAAGCAGCTCTAGAATTTCCTAAACCTCTTCTTAAAGGAAGTTTTTTATAAGTAGGTAAACCAGCTCCTGTAAATACAGCAGGAATTTTACCTCTGGCTTTTTGACCTTTAGTACCACGCCCTGCAGTTTTTCCCAGTCCTGATCCAATACCGCGACCAACTCTCTTTTTTCTTCTGATTTTAGTTTTTACTAACTCATTTAGTTTCATTTTTTCTCCTTTCAGGTGAAGGGATTTCTCTTAATTTACTTAATGCCTGTAATGTAGCATATACATTTGATGCCTTATTTGTAGTTC
Organism: Candidatus Daviesbacteria bacterium RIFCSPHIGHO2_02_FULL_36_13; assembly: GCA_001777015.1. Classification (GTDB taxonomy): domain Bacteria; phylum Patescibacteriota; class Microgenomatia; order Daviesbacterales; family UBA10151; genus 2-02-FULL-36-13. Next base: position 9,183 of record MFCV01000003.1, on the reverse strand, counting down.
CTAAAGATTTTGAAACAATATCATGAATTCCAGCTGCTTCTACAACTACTCTGACAGCTCCCCCAGCAATAACTCCTGTCCCAACTGGTGCTGGTTTAAGAAGAACTTGAGCAGCCCCATACTTTATTAAAATTGTGTGTGGAATTGTTCTGCCTTTAAGAGGAACTGTTATTAAGTGTCTTTTGGCATACGATGTTGCTTTTCTTACAGCTGATTGAACTTCTGCTGCTTTACCTAAACCTACTCCAACTTTTCCTTTTCTATCTCCAACAACCACTAAAACCGAAAGAGATCTTTTATCTCCTCCCTTAGTCTTTTTTGAAACTCTGTTTACCTGTACAACTCTCTCAAAAAATTCTGATTCAACTTGCTCCCGAGGTTGTCTGTTATTTTGATTATTTCGATTGTAATTTGTATATGCCATTTATCTTTTAAGTTTCTTTAGAACTTTAGTCCCCCTTCTCTAGCTCCTTTTGCTAACTGTTCTATTCTACCCTGATATAAGAATCCACCTCTATCAAAAACTACTGTGGTTATTTTACTCTTTAATGCTTTTTCTGCCAAACTTTTACCTACTTTGTATGCCTTTTCCTGTTTTGTTCCTGTTTCTTTCATATCAGTTGCTGATACTAAAGTTTTACCTAAACTATCATCAATAATTTGAGCATAAATTCTTTTAGTTGACCTAAACACAGATAATCTTGGGCACTTAGTTGTACCCCAAAGATGTTTTCTTATTTTTTTATGTATTCTCTTTCTTGCTACTTTTTGCATATATTTGTTATTTAGCTCCTGCTCCTGGCGCACCAACTTTAGCGCTCTTTCCAACTTTCTTTCTAATATATTCACCTGAGTATCTAATTCCTTTACCTTTATAAACATCTGGCACTCTTACTTTTTTCAAATTAGCAGCAATCTGTCCAACTAAATTTTTATCAATACCTGATACTTTTATTTTTGTATTATCTAAAACCTCAAAACTTATTCCTTCCGGTGCTTCAACTTCAACAGGGTGTGAATAACCTACATTTAATGTCAGCTTATTCGAAGAACCGTCATTACCATTAACCTGTGCTCTAAAACCTACTCCCACTAATTCCAAATCTTTAGTCCAGCCTTCAGTTACTCCAACTACCATATTGGAAAGTAGACTTCTCATAAGCCCGTGTAAAGCTTTTATTCTTTTTTGATCATTTTTTCTTTTAAATAAGATTGTTGAGCCTTCCAGTTCAAATTTTATTTCAGGAGCTAGATGAAGATTAAGATTTCCTTTAGGACCAGAAACTGTAATATTACCCGCAGTATGTTCTACTGTGACGCCAGTTGGTATTAAAATTGGTGATTCTCCTACTCTACTCATGTATTTTTACCAGACAAATGCCAGTACCTCCCCTCCAACTTTTTCTTTTTTAGCTGTCTTTCCAGTCATCAGTCCTTTAGGAGTTGAGACAATTGCTATACCTAAACCATTTAATACTGTAGGTATCTCAGAGACACCTTTATAAATTCTTAGGGATGGCTTAGAGATTCTTTTAATATCTGTTAGTGAGGGTTTTCGGCCGTTATACTTTAATAGGACTTCTACTTGTTGGTCTTTTTCCGAAACAGATTGTAAAAACCCTTCTTCCACTAGAAGTTTCATAAGTTTTACGATCAGTTTTGAATACCTTACAGTCACTGAAGGCTTTCCAATTCTGTAACCATTTTTAATTCTAATTAATGCATCTGCTATTGGATCCATATTACCAACTCGCTTTCTTCACTCCGGGAAGTAATCCCTGGTGAGCTAAATCTCGAAAACATAATCTGCATAGCCCAAATTTTCCAATATAAGATCTTGATCTTCCACAACGTTGACATCTATTTTTCTTTTGTACTTCATATTTAACTTTTACTTTTACAACATTCGATGTTTTTGCCATATTAACTCCTGAAAGGTACTCCTAGATATTCTAAAAGCTTTTTGCCTTCTTCTTTGTTCTTAGCTGTTGTGGTAATTGTTATTGCCAGCCCTCTTGTTTTGTCAATTGTTTTATAATCAACTTCAGGAAAGATTGTTTGTTCCCGTAGGCCAATGTTTAAATTACCAAAACTATCAAATGATTTTTCTGAAATCCCTTTAAAATCTCTCACCTTAGGTAAGACAACTGATACAAATTTATCTAAGAAAGCATACATTCTAACACCTCTTAGCGTTACCATCATCCCTATTGGCTGACCTTTGACCACTTTAAATGAAGCAATAGATTTTTTAGCATGAGTTACAACAGGGTTTTGGCCAGACAAGGCAGTTAAATAAGTCTTTGTTTTATCCAATATTCCAGCGTTATCTTTTGCTTCACCAAGTCCAATACTTATAACAACTTTGGCAACGCGTGGAACTGCCAGCTCATTTTTTAAACCGAGCTCATCCTGCAATTTCTTTAATACTTCAGTTATATATTTTTCTTTTAGTCTGTTTGTCATATTTTTTAATCCTTTTTAGAACCGTTAGATTCTAAATTTCGCTTACACTTTTTGCATATTCTTGATTTAATCTTACCTACAATTTTGTATCCTATTTTTGCTAATTTTTTACAGTTTGGGCAAATAAGAGACACATTAGAAACATTCATTGGTTTAGGAAGATCAATTATTCCACCTTCCATATTCTGCATTTTTTTAACATGTCTTTTATACAAATTTGCTCCTCCAACAAATACTTTGTTCTTTTCAGGCAAAACAAATTCTACAGTCCCCTCTTTTCCTCTGTCTTTACCCAATATTATTTTTACTTTATCTCCTTTTTTGATCTTCATGTCACCATACCTCCTGTGCTAAAGATATTATTTTTGAATAGCCTGCATCTCTAACTTCTCTTGCAATTGGTCCAAAAATTCTAGTTGCTCTTAAGTTCCCATCATTATCAATAACAACTCCTGCATTATCATCAAATTTTATATATGAACCGTCATCTCTTCTTATTTCTTTTTTACATCTTACAATAACAACTCTGACTACTTCATGATTCTTAACTTGTCCATTGGGATCAGCGCCTTTCACAACACCTACCACAATTTGTCCTAAAGTAGCTTTTCTTTTTCCGGTTCCACCAAGTGGCTGTATAACCTGCAAAATCTTGGCCCCACTATTATCTGCAACTGTTAATCTTGTTCTGTGCTGGACCATAAGTTAGGGTATAGCCACTAGGGTTTAGTGACTAGTTTCTCCTTTCTCACTCTTTTCTTTTTTGTTTCTTTTTCTTCTACTTCTTTTGTCTCTTTTACTTCTTCACTAGACCCTAGACCCTGTACCCTATCCCCTTGCTTTTCCTCCGGCATAACTTCTGCTATTGCTTCTTCTGCTTTTTTCATCATTGCTTCTGTTGCGAGCTCTGCAAAATCTCTACCCAAAACTTTTGCAACTTTCCAGTGTTTGTTTTTAGATATTGGTCTACAGTTTGCAATATCTACTATATCTCCTAACTTTACTCCAACAGCATCATCAACCAAGTATTTTTTACTTTGCTTATAAGTTTTTTTATACAAAGGATGTGTTACTACTCTTTCTATTAAAACAGTAACTGTACCTTTTAATTTTGCTGAAACAACTCTGCCAACCATTATTTTTTATCTCCTTTTTCTATCTTTGGTTCTAATTGCGCAAGCAGCTGCTTTTGTTTAATAACAGTTAGAACTTGAGATATGTCTTTTTTCTTTTTTGATATTGATTTTAAATCTTTTAATACATTTCTATTTTTCTCCAAAACTAATCCCTCTAAATCCTGTCTTAGAGTTTTAACTTTTAATTCAAGTTCTTTTATATCAAGTCCTTTTATAATTAAATAATCTTGTCTTTTCATTGAATTTTCTCCACAAATTTTGTATCAAGTGCTAATTTATGTGATGCTAATCTTAATGCTTCTTCAGCAATATCTTTAGTTACTGCACCCATTTCAAAAATTAATTGTCCAGGTTTTACAACAGCAACATATCCTTCTACATCACCTTTTCCAGATCCCATTCTTGATTCTGCAGGATGCTTGGTAATGGGTTTATCCGGAAAAATTCTAATCCATATCCTTCCACCTCTTTGGGTATAGTGCGCCATAGCACGTCTTGCTGATTCAATTTGTCTGGCTGTTACCCATCCAGCTGACATGGATTTTAATCCAAATTGACCAAAAGATAAACTATTGCCACGGGTGGCAATTCCACCCCTTTTACCCTTAAACATTTTTCTATACTTGCTTCTTTTTGGTTGTAATAATGACATATTAGATCTCCACTTCTCCCTTGTTTATCCAAACTTTTACTCCAACATACCCTGATTTAGTCAAGGCCGGGTAAACTGTAAAATCAATATCTGCACGTAAAGTATGTAGCGGCATGGTGCCTGATGCCTTCCATTCTCTTCTGGCAATTTCTGCTCCCCCAATACGACCTGATAAAACAATCTTCACCCCTTTTGCTCCAGATCTCATCACTCTTTCAATTGCCTGATTCATAACTCTTTGAGCAGGAAGTCTTTTAGCAAGTTGTTCAGCAATTGACTGGGCAACTAAATATGAAGATAAATCAGCTGCTTTTAGTTCCATAGGTACAATTTCCAAGCTATTCTCTTCTTTAATCTTCAACTCTTTCATTAAGAATTTTTTAAGCTCTGTTAGACCACTTCCACCTCTACCTATTAAAACTCCTGGGCGGGAAACAAAAATTATCACCTTTAACTTATTTACAGCCCTTTCTATCTCAACAGACTGAATGCTGGCTGGTCTCAGTTTCTTCATTAGAATATCTCTTATCTTTATATCCTCCAAAACATTTTCCTTATACTTATCACCTTTGGCAAACCATCTTGATTTCCAAGTTGCTGAGATACCCATTCTAAATCCAACCGGATGTATCTTTTGTCCCATTATTTCTTTTCCTCCCCATCACTAATAACTATTTTTATATGTGACATTCTTTTTTTGTAAGGCTTTGCTCTTCCTCTTGTCCCTGCTCTAAATCTCCTCATTTTCATACTTTCATCAATTTCCAATTTTTTAAAAGTTACTTTTTCAACATCCATTCCTTTTGATTTTGCATTTGCTAAAACTGTTTCTATAGCTTTGATTAAATCGGAGGCTGCATATTTTGGTGTAACTCGCAAAATATCTAAAGCTCTTCCTGGCTGCATTTTTCTAACCATGTCAGCCACTAACCTGAGTTTTCTAGGAGAAGTATGTAAGTATTTTTGTATAGTTTGTATTTCCATATTAAGTTTTGGCTGTAGACTTTTCTGTCACCTTTCCATGACCTCTAAATAATCTTGTCGGAGCAAACTCACCCAAGCGGTGACCAACCATAGATTCTGATACAAATACAGTTACAAAGTGTTTTCCTTGGTGAACTAAAAATGTGTGTCCAACAAACTCCGGTGGAATCTGTGATCTTCTTGCCCATGTTTTTATTGGGTCTTTTTTACCAGCAGCTGTTTTTTGAATCATTACTTTTTTGAGTAACTTCTCATCTATATATGGCCCTTTTTTAGTACTTCTAGACATGGTTCAAAGCTCCTTTTAAAATCTCTCTTTCTCTTTTAGTTTTTACTTCTTTGCAAACTTGTATTATACGTGGATTAAGAGTTGCCACTCTCCACCAACCACCTTTGTCATGATCATAAGCTACAAAACCTGTTGCAGCAGATTCCTCTCTATTTATTCCGACACCTTTTCCTATTCCCCAATCTCCAGAACATTCTGTACCTACATAGACCATAAGATATCCTGTAAATCTATCTTTTCCCAAAGCATATACGTTATTACTTGGTTTAAAAACTATTGCACTACCAGAATCCACAACATAAGTTTCTAGATTTATCATTTACTTCTCCCTTTTAAAATATATCTGCTGCTGGCTTTTTTCTTATTTCTAGTATTTCCTACAGCTGGCCTGCCATATTTAGTCATAGGTGTTTTTCTACCAATTCCAGATCTTCCTTCTCCACCACCATGAGGATGAGAATCAGGATCCTGAGCCACACCCCTGACATTTGGCTTTATACCCATATGCCTACTTCTTCCAGCCTTACCTATAACTCTTTGCTTCATATCTTCATTTCCCAAGACCCCAATCGTTGCCATCGAGTCCAAAGGTATCATTCTAACCTCACCTGATGGTAATTTCAAATGGGCAAAGCCTCCCTCTTTTGCTAAAAGCTGTAAAGATGTTCCTGCTGATCTGCCTATTTGTCCACCATTACCAGGTTTAAGTTCAACATTATGAACTAAAACACCAATAGTCATATTTTTTAATTTCATAGCATTTCCAACTTTTGCTTCTCCCTTTTCAGAAGATTCAATTTTATCTCCTACCTTTAATCCTTTTGGAGAAAGAATATATCTAAAATCTCCATCAATATATTTAATTAAAGCAATCTCGACATTTCTGTTAGGATCGTACTCTAAAGCTGATACTTCTCCCTCAACTCCAAATTTATTTCTCTTAAAATCAATTTCCCTATAATACCTTTTATGTCTTCCACCCTGGCTTCTAACAGTTACCATACCTCCTGCAGATCTTCCAGAATGTTTTTTAAGTAGTGTTTTCAAACCCATATTATTTACCCGTTATGACCTTTCTTTGAGTTGTTGGAGCAGCTCCAACCGCTGAGGACTCAACTTTAACTTTTGTTCCTCTTAGGAAATCTTTTTTCTCTTTTAATTTTATTGGTTCCCCTTCTGCTGTTGTAACTACTGCTTCTTCTTTCGGAGTTTCAAAAATAGCAATTTTGTCGCCTTTTTTAACAAGCACTAAAGCTTTTTTAAATGCTTGAGTCTGATAATTTTTTCTAACTTTTCTCTGAGATTTTATTTTTCCCTTAACAGTTATTGTTTTAACTGAAACAACTTTTACATTAAACTTTTCGGAAACCTTCTTACTAATTTGGAGTTTGGTAGCCTCTCTGTCGACCTCAAAAATATAAAGGCCATTCTCTGCCAGTTTCATAGATTTTTCAGAAATAATTGGGCGTTTAATTATAATCATTTTGCTAACCTTTCAACTGCTTCTTTAGTTAGAATTAGCATCTTATGTTTTAGAACTTCATAAGCATTCACTTGGTTTACTGGTAAAGTAGTTGTTTGTGGAATATTTTTTACAGCTCTTATTATGGAATCCTGTTTTTCTACGACTAATATCAATGCATTTTTCGTGTTCATCTTTTTAAGAAGATCTGCTATTTCTTTAGTCTTACCGGTTGCCTTATCTATTCCAGAAACTCCAAGTATTTCTTTTTCAGCTGCTTTGGATGAAAGAGCAGAAAACAAAGCTGCTTTTTTCATTTTTTGAGGCATAGTGAGTCTTACTGTTCTAGCGGTAGGTCCAAAAACAATTCCTCCGCCAACAAATATTGGAGCACGGACTGAACCGTGTCTTGCGCGGCCTGTACCTTTTTGTCTAAATATTTTTACAGATGACCCTTCAACTTCACCTCTGGTTTTTGTTTTACCTGGATGAGAACTTTGGTTTGTCGTATAAACTCTAACTGCTTGAGCCAGTAATTTTTTATTAACTTCTTTACCAAAAATTTCTTTTGGTAAAGCCAAGGTACCACTGGCTCTTCCAGCTAAAGAATAAACAGGAACACTTAATTTGTCACTGCGAGAAGCCGAAGGCTTCGCGGCAATCTCTTTTTGGGATTGCTTCGCATTCGCTCGCAATGACGTAGTTTTTTTAATTGACGCTACCTTTTTGACAACTTTAGGCATTTTCAACTACCTCCTCTTTTTTGACTTCTTCTACAGGAGCTAACTCTACTTGTTCTGGAGATTCGTCTGCTTTACTCGCAGAGTCATTTAGACTCTGCTCCTCCTCCTCAGATGGTTTTTCTTCAGGTGGAGGAGTATAACCCTTAATTCTTCCAAGCTTTGTGATCATTACTAATCCCCCAGTAGATCCTGGCACTGCACCTTTTATGGTTAAAAGATTTTGGTCTTTATTTATTCCAACAATTTCTAATCCTCTGGTACTAACAGTTACATTACCCATATGCCCCGCCATTTTTTTACCTTTATAAACTCTTCCTGGAGTTGTACCAGAACCAATAGAACCTGGAGCTCTGTGCCTGTCTGATTGACCATGGGTCTTTGGACCTCCATGAAATCCGTGTCTTCTTACTCCACCCTGAAAACCCTTTCCTTTTGAAGTTCCTGTTACTTTTACAGAGTCTCCAATAGAAAAAACCTGGTCCAGTTTCAATTCTGTTCCAGGTTTCAAATCCTCTACAATAACCTCTTCATTTACCCCGCGAAGCTTCAGCGAAGTGGGGACTTCTCTAAACCATCTAATTGGTTGTTCTATTCCGGCTTTTTTACCATGTCCAATTTGGGGTTTTTTGACACTTTTGCTTGTGCCAAATCCAAGTTGAACAGAAGAGGCATTAAGCTGAGTAATATAATTTGGGGTAATCTCCACCACAGTTGCCCCAACTCTTCTGCCTCTTGAGTCATAAGTGGCTGTCATATTTTTTTTGATACCAAGTAAACTGTTGACCATAAATTTAACCATTAAAAAGAGCGACCCGCCAAAGGCGTGGTCACTCAGTAAGCCGCCTCAATCGCCGTATCATTTTAACGACGCACGATTTACTGAAAATATCTTAAGTAACCTTAAGAAGTATTTATCATTTTCTTACGAGATTTTAACACAGATTGTGCGTGAATTGCAACTACTGAAGATGTTCTCGAAGATGTTCGGGTAGAACTTCTTTTCTAAGCTTAACTAATGCTCTACCTCTTATTCTAGAAACAGCACGTTTGGATCTTCCAATTTCTTCGCCAATCTCTCTTCGGGATTTCTCTATACCGGTATTTATTCCAAAATCCATTTCTAATACTCTTCTTTGTACTTCACTTAAAGGAGCTAATAACTCAGCGGTTGTATCTCTTAAGTTTCCCTGCGGTAATATGTCTGAAGGGGAGTAGGGATTTGGATCTATTAACAAACCTTCTGCATAAAGTTCCTCTAAAGAAACAGGACGTCTCTCAAGAAATCGAGCCTGTTCCTCTATGATCTGATCTTGCCACATCTCTTTTCTTTGATCTGGGGTAAACTCACCTTGTTCTACCATATTATAGGCACATTTTATTACATCTTCACTTCTATATCAACCCCAGCGGGGATTTCTAAATGCATTAAACTATCTATGGTTTTTTGGGTT
>MFCV01000002.1 GCA_001777015.1 Candidatus Daviesbacteria bacterium RIFCSPHIGHO2_02_FULL_36_13 | reverse complement strand
GGCAAGAAGCTTAGCTGAATAAAGGTAAACCCCGGCATCAGTGAATACAAAAACCAATTTACCAAGATTGTAGCTTTGAATAAGAAAATTAAGTACAAAAAATAGGCTTAAAAGTATATAATCTCTACCTAATTTAATTTTTTTCATCTTATTACATAATATGTATAAACTACTTGTAATTCTAGGCCCTACTGCTACTGGTAAGACAGATGTGGCTTTAAACCTAGCGAAAAAATTTAATGGAGAACTAATATCTGCTGATTCAAGACAAGTATATGTAGGACTTGATATAGGCACTGGAAAGACTCCTTCGGGAATTTCTGATGATCAAATTAAAATTTCCAAAAGGAAAATGTATTGGGAGATAGATGGGATTAGAATTTGGATGTACGATGTTATAGACCCTAAAGACCAATACAATGTTTCTAAATTTGTAAAAGATGCAGAAAAAATAATTGAAGACATGTATAAAAGAGGAAAACTGCCAATAGTTGTTGGAGGTACAGGATTATATATAAAAGCTTTGGCAGACGGACTGGATAATCTTTCTGTACCTGTTGATAAAAAATTAAGAAAGGAATTAGAAAATCTAACTAAAAAAAATCTCCAAGAGAAATTACAAAAGATAAATTCGCAGAGATGGAAAGGTATGAATGTTTCTGATAGAGAGAATCCGAGGAGATTGATTAGGGCAATAGAACTTTCAGACGTATCTTTAAAGGATGTGAGATTACTGCGTCCCCGCTATGACTTACTAAAAATTGGTTTAACTTCTCAGAGAGAGATTTTATATAAAAATGCTAATTTGCGCATTTTGCAAAGAATTGATCAAGGAATGATTAAAGAATCAGAAAAATTACTCAAAGAGGGTGTATCTGCAGAAAGAATGAAACAATTGGGTCTTGAATATGGAGTGTTGGCTGATTATCTGGAAGGAAATATTAGCCAGGAAGAATTAGTACCAATTTTAGAAGGTAGGATTCACGGATACATCAGGCGTCAGCTGACTTTTTTTAAAAAGGAGAGAAATATTAAGTGGTTTGACATAAGTGATAATTTTTTGCCTGAAGTGGAAAAGATGGTGGCTAAATGGTATGATCCTCTATAATGCGTAGAAAAGTAGATATTTCTCATAGAACAATAATTTTTATTGCAGTATTTATACTCTCCCTTTGGCTGCTTTTTCTGATCCGTGATTTAATTCTAATTCTTTTTATATCGCTTATTTTGATGTCCGCACTCTCACCAATGGTAAGATTTTTTGGCAGATTTAAAATTCCTAAACCCTTAGGAATTGCTATAACCTACATTATTATAATAGGGGTTGTTTCAGGGTTAATTGCGATTGTGTTTCCTCCTCTTATTGAAGAAACCAAAAAACTGCTTGCAACATTTCCTAATAACATAGACAATCTTCTGGCAGTTATACCTCTTGATAAGTCAGTTCTGCAAAATCAGATAAATTCTATTTCCGGAAATATTTTCTCCATTACTCTTTCTGTTTTTGATAATTTGTTAACAATAATCTTTCTTTTAGTATTAACGTTCTATCTAATCTTAGAGAGGGAAAAGCTGGAAAGCAGAATATCATCCCTTTTTGTGGGGAGGGAGGAACGTGTTAAAAGATTAATAATTCAAATTGAAGAGAAGTTGGGATCTTGGTTTAGCGGGCAATTGTTCTTAAGTTTAATCATTGGGGTACTATCATATATAGGTCTTCTTATTTTAGGCATACCTTATGCTCTGCCTCTTGCAGTTGTTGCAGGAATTTTGGAAGTTGTACCAGTAATAGGACCTATTATTTCAGCTATCCCTTCTGTTTTAATAGCTCTAACTATCTCCCCTGTTTTAGCTTTGGCGGTTGCGGCTATGTATTTTGTGATTCAACAGCTTGAAAATCATTTAATTGTTCCTCAGGTGATGCAAAGGGCAGTAGGTTTAAATCCTTTGGTTGTTATTTTGGCCATAGCCATTGGCTCAAGGCTTCTGGGAATTGCAGGAGCACTTTTGGCAGTGCCAATTGCGGTTGTTTTACAAATAGTAGTAACTGAAATCCTTGAAGAGAATAAGTAAGCCTTCTTGAAGAAGGTAAGGTTTAGCGGTATAATATATAGGCTTAGGAAGAAGGATGATTAGTATGTTCAATTAAATGAATGTACAGGAAAGTCCAGACAGCATAGAGTGGGGTGGGGTTGAGTGATCAACCCAGTCGTAAGACCTAGTTAGAGCAACAGTGACGAACCGAGATAATGCTCGGGTGAAACGGGCAATCCTCCCCGCTGCAATCCTAGAACCGACAGAGTTACTCGCTCATTTGTCGAAATAAGGAGCGTTAGATAAATTATCATCGAGAAACAGAATCTGGCTTACTATCTTCCTAAGCGCATATTTCCCCTCTATACTATTGTTAGATGCTTGCAAAAATAATATCTGGTGCCAATATTGGATTAGATGCTGTGCCTGTAACCTGTGAAGTGGATATTGCGTCCGCCGGTTTACCCTCTTTTACAATCGTTGGACTTGCTGATAGGGCTATAGATGAAAGCAAAGATAGAGTTAGGTCAGCTATCAGAAATTGCGGAGCAGAATTTCCGGCAAGAAAAATCACAGTAAACTTAGCACCTGCAGATTTACCAAAAGAGGGACCATCTTATGATTTGCCAATTGCTTTAGGCTTGCTTATGGCTAGCGGACAAATTCCTGAATCCTCAAATGAATTTCTGAAAGATAGTCTAATAGTTGGAGAGTTATCTTTGGATGGGGTATTGCGAAGAACACATGGTGTTTTGCCTCTGGCAATTTTAACAAAAGAAAGAGGTTTGAAGCGGATAGTTGTTCCAAAAGAAAATGGTCATGAAGCATCTGTTGTAGACAATATAGAGGTATTTGCAGTTGAATCTTTACAGGATTTAATTAAATTTTTACTGGGTCAGATTGAACTTAAACCATTGGTAAAAAATACAATCATTTTTGAGGAAGATCGTGAGTTTGATTATGATTTTTCTCAGATTAAAGGTCAGGAGCAGGCAAAAAGAGCTTTGGAGATAGCTGCGGCAGGAGCACACAATATTTTACTTAAAGGTCCCCCTGGTGCAGGTAAAACTATGCTTGCCCGTGCATTTCCTTCCATACTTCCCTCCTTAAATTTAGAAGAAGCGATAGAGGTAACAAAAATTTATTCAATTGCAGGACTTTTAGATTCAAAAACCTCCCTTATAACCTTAAGACCATTTAGGTCTCCTCATCATAGTGCCTCAGCAGTCGGATTATTAGGAGGAGGTAATACTATCAGACCAGGGGAAATCTCTTTAGCACACAGAGGAGTATTATTTTTAGACGAACTTCCGGAATTTCCCAGAAATGTTTTGGAATCTTTAAGACAACCGCTTGAGGATCAAAGAATAACTGTTTCCAGGGCTGCAGGTTCCCTCACATTTCCTGCCCAATTTATACTTTTTGCTGCACAAAATCCCTGTCCCTGCGGATTTTTGGGGGACAGAAAAAGAAATTGTTCTTGTATGCCGGGACAAATCGCCAAATATAAAAGGAAAATTTCAGGACCTCTTTTAGACAGAATTGATATTTATTTAGAAGTGCCGGCAGTTGATGTAGAAAAATTATCAGGAAATTCTGATATTGAAAATTCTAAAGCTATTAGAGATAGAGTAAAAAGAGCTAGGAGACTGCAACTGGACAGATTTAAAGGAAGAATTATTACTAATTCTGAAATGAATAATTCTGATATAAAGCAGTTTTGTTCTGTAACTGCTGAAGGATTGGAACTTCTAAAGATGGCAATTTCCTCTTTAAATTTATCTGCCAGAGGCTATCATAGGGTTTTAAAACTTGGAAGAACAATTGCAGATCTACAGGGGTCTGAAAATATTTTAACAGAACATGTGGCTGAGGCTTTGCAGTATAGGGCAAGGGATGATAGTTAAACACGAAAAATCCCACTTCCCCTGAATTTAATTCAGGGTCTCGCGGGATCTTTCGAAATAGTGAACGTTCACTAATTTTTTTATCCGCCAATTCTAAACATTGAAGTTCCGCAAACAGGACATACTCCTTTTGAGGCTTTTTTACCATTTTTCATAGTAACTTCTTGTACATTTTCTGCATCTCTTTTTTGGCGGCATTTTACGCAATACATTTGTGCCATAACTGAAATCACCTCCTTTCAAAATAAATTCAAATTCAAAAGTAAAATTTGGCTTCCAATAGCTAGAGATGAAAGGATGCTGATTTTTAAAAGATCTTGATAAAGGTAGGCAGTATCAGATTTTAGGGGGGTACTGGATTTGGTGATTGGGCTTTCGGAGTTTAAGGAATATGAATCTTTGCCATACATTTGTTGACGAACTATCCTTAATCTTTTCTCCAGATCTGATTGTTTTTTCGTTTGCTGGATTGACATATTAGCTTTCCTAGGCACAATTGAGACATATGAGAACCTTCAGGTTCTCTCAGGCTCAGATTGTGAGCTTATCTGAGCCTAGCACTATAAAATAGGCATGTCAAGCACTAAATGAAGCTAAAACTATGGGGTCGGGAGTAATTTTGTTGACGGATTGACAATAATTAGGCTAATCCATTATTATAAAAGAGTAACTTATGTATTCGGATTGGGCTGGGTTTTTGGGTTTGGTTTTTTTAATCTGGCTTGGGGTTTTAAGTTTTTTAGAATTTAGGCAAAGAGAGTTCTTAAAATCACTTTTTCCAAGATCAGGAGAAAGAGATATAAGAAAAAAGTTTGAAGAACTTATTAGTGAAGTTGGGGATTTTGATAAAGATTTGGGAAGTTTAAAGAATAGATTGTCCGGAGTTGAAAAGTTACAACTGAAACATATTCAGAGAGTGGAACTTTTAAGGTATAACCCTTATGATGAAACAGGAGGGGATCAAAGTTTCACACTGGCTCTGCTTGATGATGGGGGGAATGGGATTGTTATAACCAGCCTTCATGCAAGGAGTGCAACTAGGATATTTGCAAAGCCTGTTATAGGCGCAAAAGCGGCTAAGCATCAGTTCTCTGAGGAGGAACGACAAGCTATCGAAGTTGCTATGAAAAATACATGAATAAACTAATTGAAATATTTGAAGGCTTATCTAATATACAAAGAATTTTGATGCTGGTGGTATTGGCTACATTTTTCTTCTGCCTATCAACTTCTGTTTCAGCTTCTGTTTTTAGCAATTTACGGGGCGGGCTTCCGGGTAAAGAAAGTACCTCCGTCATTCCTACTCCATCCAATGCCTTAACGGAAGATCCCAATGAACCAAAAACTGAAAGTTGTCCTTTAAATGGAAGAATGCACACCAAAAAAGCTAAAGAATCCTGGGAGAAAAGAAGACCGCTGGCTGTCATGATTGAAAATCACAGCGAATCAAGACCTCAATCAGGCTTAACCTCTGCAGATGTAGTATATGAAGCTGTTGCTGAAGGTGGAATTACCAGATTTATGGCACTATTTTATTGTAATCTTTCAGATATCCAGGTTGGTCCAGTCAGATCTGCCAGAACTTACTTTTTAGATTGGCTGGGAGAGTATGATGCTTTGTATGCACATGTTGGAGGAGCAAATACTCCAGGACCTGCAGATGCTTTAGGTCAAATTATAAAATACAAAGTTAAAGATTTAAACCAGTTTAGTATTGGCTTTCCTGTATTTTGGAGGGATTATCAAAGATTGGGTCACCCTGTTGCCACAGAACACACTATGTATTCTACAACTCAAAAACTTTGGGAAATTGGGGCAAAAAGAGGCTGGACAGCAACAGCATCTGGACAGTTAAGCTGGGATAAAAGCTTTACTCCCTGGAAGTCAAAAGATGACAAAGCAGGCGGACAAGTAAGTAAAATTGAAGTTAATTTCTGGGAAAGCCAATCAGGTTATCAAGTTGACTGGGAATATGACTCTACCGCAAATGCCTATAAAAGAAAGAATGGTGGAGATAGCCATATGGATCTAAATAATAATACTCAACTAGTTTCTAAAGTAGTTGTAGTTCAATTTCAGAAAGAATCACATGCTAATGATGGCTATCCAGGCAATGTTCATCTTTTATATGGAACAACGGGGACAGGAAAAGCTTTATTCTTCCAAGATGGAAATGTTGTAGAGGGTAAATGGACTAAACAATCCAGAACCTCAAGAACTAAATACACAGATTCTACGGGCAAGGAAATTCAATTTAACAAAGGCCAAATTTGGATCCAGACTGTCCCGGAGGGATCCGAAGTAACTTATTGAAGATGAATTGCCTGCCTGAAAGGAGGTGGCAATGTTAGAAGAACTTTTTGTATCAAGAGTCCGGGTAAAAATATTACAGCTTTTTTTAACTTCTCCGCAAGATTCGCTTTTTCATGTCCGTGAGATTGTAAGAAGAGTGGCTGAAGAGATTAATGCGGTAAGACGCGAGCTGGCCAGAATGGAAAAATTTGGTATGGTAACTTCTGAATGGAGGGCAAATAGAAGGCTTTATAGATTTAAAAAGGATTATATTTTCTATAGGGAGCTTTTATCCCTTGTTTCAAAAACATCAGGCTTAGGCGGAAATTTGGTTAAAGGTAAGGGGAAGCTTGGCAAAATAAAATATGCTTTTATTTCAACAAGGTTTTTGAAAGGGGCGCAATCAACCGCTGAAGATGTGGATATTTTGGTTGTAGGCCAAATTGTTTTGCCTGAACTGCAAGCGGTTATTTCAGATGAACAGGCAAGAAGAGAGGCGGAAATAAACTATTCATTTATGGATGAAGCAGAATTCAAATTCAGGGTAAAAAGAAGAGATCCTTTTATTTTGAGAGTATTACTTCAACCTAAAGTAATGTTGATGGGAGATGAAGATGAAATGTTAGAAGGGGTAATAGTTTAGGGTATGAAGTCTAGATTAGGATTGTGGTTTATTTTCTTACTTATAATAATTTCTATCTTTATTGATATTAAATTTCTTCTAAAGTTAGGATTGGATTTGCAGGGAGGTACAGAGTTGATTTTGCAAACTCAAATGGATCAAATTAACCCTGAAAACCGTGATGAGGCTTTGGATAGCGCAAGGGAAGTTATAGAAAAAAGGGTTAATCTATATGGAGTTTCAGAGGCTGTGGTTCAGTCATCAAAAATTAGAGATGAAAGAAGAATACTAGTTGAACTGCGAGGGTTAAAAGATGCATCTGCAGCAGCTCAATTGGTTGGTAAAACAGCTCAGCTTGAGTTTAGAGAATTGCCTGCTATTTTTTCTCAAGAACAACTAGAGGCTACAAAATCTGGAATACCTTTGATAGCATATGCTCAATCAACAGGATTGACTGGTGCAGATTTAAAAAAAGCTGCTGTTACCTTCGGGGGCAGTGGAACTAATTCTGGTCCACAAGTTGCTATTGAATTTAATGAAGCTGGAGCAAAGAAATTTGCAGAAATTACTAAAAGAAATATCGGAAAACCTTTAGCAATCTTTTTAGATGGTCAAGTAGTTCAAGCCCCTACTGTGCAGCAAGAAATTTTAGGAGGAAACGCTGTCATTACCGGTCAATATACAACCCAAGAGGCAAAAAATTTGAGTATTCAACTTAATGCAGGTGCTTTGCCAGTTCCAATCAAAATTTTAGAGCAGCGTCACATAGGTCCAACATTAGGTCAGGAATCTATTGATAAAAGCTTAATTGCCGGAATTATTGGGCTTTCCATAGTCGCCCTTTATATGGCCTTTTATTACGGAATTTGGGGAATTATTGCAGATGTTGCACTTATTTTTTATGCACTTTTGGTTTTAGCAATATTCAAAACCGGAGGTTTTATAATTCCTCCTATAACTTTAACACTGGCAGGAATTGCAGGATTCATTTTATCTATAGGTATGGCTGTTGATGCCAATATATTAATCTTTGAAAGAATGAAAGAAGAAATAAGATGGGGGAGACATAAACAATTGGCGCTGGAATTAGGGTTTAAAAGGGCTTGGACATCAATTTGGGCTTCTAATGTCTCCTCACTTATAACAGCTATTATTTTGTATAGTTTGGGAACATCGATTGTTAAAGGATTTGCTATAACTTTGGCTATTGGAGTTTTAGTTTCTATGTTTACAGCGACAGTTGTTACAAGAACATTTCTCAAATTTATTGTTAAATAATATAAAATTTACAAGATGAACTTTACAAGCAAAAATGAGCCATTTGAACATCTAAGAAAAGTATGGACTAGTAAGCATCGTAACTTACAGGATAAAATTTGGGATAAACACAAAGAATCTCTTTCCTGGATTGGCAGGACTATTTCTCCAAGAAGTTTAGCGTTGGGTTCTTTGGGAGGACTTTTACTTTTAACTGCTCCCCAGAGCGGTTCTTTTAATACTCAGATTGCCTCAACTCAGGGAGTTTTGGAAGGAGTGGATACAAATGTTTTACTTGCAGATCAACTAAAAGATATTGTACCAAAGGAAGTAAGACCATTAGATAAAACTGAAGAAGGAGATATTACAAAAACCTTATCTCAAGTTTTTGGATTTAAAGTAACTTCTGAATTGGAGGGAATAAAACTAAATAGAAACTATGGATTAATCGGAGGTGAACAGCATTTATATAGATATCCGGGAGATAATCTGCAGGCACATGCGGATTCATCAGGTGATTGGGCAAAATATGGAGGATCAGGAATTGCTCCTGGCTTGGGTGCTTGGGGATATTTTGCTCCTTCAAAGCTTGAGTTTACTGAGAAGGATAAACAGAAAGAAAGATATTATTTGGCAATTCAAACTTTTTTAGCTCCAGGTTTTGCAGAAAATGTTGGAAAATATAGAGATTTTTTTAAACATAGAAAGATGTTAATTGTAAATCCTAAAACAGGACAAGCTGTAGTTGCAGTTATTGGAGATGCAGGACCTGCTGAGTTTACAGGAAAGCATTTAGGAGGATCTCCCGAGGTAATGGATGTGGTAGGGTTAGCAGGAGGTCCAAGAAAGGGAGCAGTGTTATACTTTTTTATAGATGACCCAAAAGATGAAATTCCTTTGGGCCCAATTAAAATCAAGAATTTTTCTTAACATGAAACAATTTTATACACATTTAGTAGAAATAGAGGAAATAATAGTAGAACTTGATAAGTTGGATTTATCAGACGAGCAAAGACATCACTTGGCATCTTTGGTTGATTCAAGTTTGCACCATACAATTTTAGATGCAATTTTATCTGAGCTTAAGGAAGAAGATAAGAGAGTTTTCTTGAAGCATGTTCACGATGGCGAGCATGATAAGTTATGGGAATTTTTAAATGGAAAAGTTGATAATGTTGAGGATAAAATTAAAAAATCTGCAGAACAATTAAAAGTTGAAATGCATAAAGATCTGAAAGAGGCTCGCCAAAAGAGGAGTACAACAAAAGTCGATGATTAACTTCATGAAGTATAAAGTTGTATATTTTATAATCTCCATACTTATTATTTTGCCTGGTCTTTATTTTCTTTTTACAGACGGGATAAAATTTGGAATCGATTTTACGGGAGGAGCATTACTTGAGTACAGATTTGAAAAGTCAGTTCCGCTGGATGTGCTAAAGGGTGAGATTACCAATCAAGGTGTGGAAGTTGGACAAATTACAGAGATAGGGAGTAACACATATGTTATCAGGACAAAACCACTGGACCAGAATAAAATATCAAAACTCAAAGAAGGTTTGGATAAAAAATTTGGCAAAATTGAGGTTAGAAGAGAAGAGTTTGTGGGGCCAGTTGTGGGATCTGAACTTAGACAAAAGGCAATTTATGCAGTATTTCTCTCCTCTCTTTTCATTGTTTTATACATAACTTTTTCTTTCCGGAAAGTGCCGAAACCTGCGTCCTCACTCCGTTTTGGTATTTGTGCAGTTGTAGCGCTAGTTCATGATGTTTTATTAGTCTTGGGAGTTTTTGCAATTTTAGGAAAATTTTTAGAAGTTGAGATAGATACTCTATTTGTAACTGCTATGCTTACAATAATTGGATTTTCAGTTCATGACACCATTGTAGTTTTTGACAGGATTAGAGAAAACTTAATAAAAAATATGGACAAAAAATTTACAGATGTTGCCAATCTTTCTATAGTACAAACTTTAGCCAGATCTTTGAATACTTCTTTGACTGTGGTATTTGTATTAACAGCACTTCTGCTGTTTGGTGGGGAAACTATTAGGTGGTTTGTAGTAGCTCTTCTGGTGGGAATTGTTTCCGGAACATACTCTTCAATATTTAACGCCACAGCATTGCTTGTCTGGTGGGAAGAGCGTTTAGGCCACTAATTCCTTAATTCTTTTAAGTAAATACTCCTTAGTATTTTTAGATGAATCTTCTAAAACTTCCTGAAATAGTTTATTTAAAACTTCTCCAACTTTTGGTCCTGGTTTGATTTTTAAAGTCTCCATAACATTCTTACCATTAATTTTTAAATCAGAAATAGAAAATGGTTTTTTAAGAACCTCTTTTATTCTTTCTTTAAATCTCTCTATTCTCCATGAAGTTTCCGTTTGTGTCCCTCCTCCTAATCTGTCGCCAACTCTTACTGTCATGATGCTATCAATATTTTCCAATCCCACATTTTTTATAAATCTTCTTATGGCGGCATCGGTTTGATCTTCAGATACAGAAAACATATGCCACCTAACCAACTTATAAAGTTTATCAGTTTGTTTATTTGAAAGATTAAATCTCTTTCCTATTTCTAATACAATTTTCCCTCCGGCTAAATCATGGTTATAAAACGTTACATTTCCATCGATATCCTTTTTTACGGTTGGTACTTTTCCAATATCATGTAAAAGGGCTGCAAATCTAACTAAAGGGTCTGTGGATGGAGTGAATTTTAGAGAAAGCAAAGAATGTTCCCCAATATCATAAACTCTGTCATGTTTTGGGCCTTCCTGTACTATTCCAAAACATTTTTCTAACTCCGGAAGAATAATCTGAAGAATGTTTGACTTCTTAAGCTGTAATGCTCCCTCGTAAGCATTTTTTGACTCAAGTATTTTAAAAAGTTCATCCCTTATTCTCTCCCAGGCAATATCTTTTATTAAGTTAGCATTTTTCTTTATAGCTTGAAAAGTTTTTTCATCTATTTCAAATTCCAACTGAGTAGCAATTCTTATTGCTCGCATTAATCTTAAAGCGTCTTCCTGGAAACGGGAAGAGGGATCTCCTACAGCTTTAACAATCTTATCTTTTATATCATTTTGCCCTTGATATGGATCAACAATTTCTGAATCAGATAGGGCAATAGCATTAATCGTAAAGTCCCGGCGGGCCAGATCTTCCTCAATTTTATTAGTCCAGGAAACATCAATCGGATGACGGGAATCCTTATATAGACCTTCTTTTCTCATTGTAGTAACTTCAAAAACTTCTTTCCCAACAGGTATTCCCACTGTTCCAAATTTATTGTCATAAAACCCCTTTGGATAAAGTTTTAAGATTTCCTCTGGTTTAGCATCTGTTGTAAAGTCAAAGTCGTGTGCCCCTTTTCCCATTAATAAATCTCTAACAGCCCCTCCAACCACAAAGATTTGGAACTCTTTATCCTTAAACTTTTTTATAATATTTTGAACCTCATCTGGTAGTGTATAATCGTTCATGGAATAATTATACCTTCATGAAGTGGAAGATACTACTTAAAAAAAGTGATGACTTAACTGAACAGCTTTTAATAAATCGTGGAATCAAAGATAAAAAAATCTTTTTTAATCCAAAAATTTCTGATTTTGAAAAAGATTTGGAAATTTCAGGAATCCCTAATGCTCAAAAAAGGATTTTGGAAGCAATTCAAAAAGGTGAGCAAATAATTGTTTTTGGAGATTATGATGTTGATGGAATAACAGCTTCTGCTATTTTATACAAAGGATTAACCTCTTTGGGGGCAAAGATTTTACCCTATATTCCTCACAGGGAAAAAGAAGGATATGGACTTTCCAAATTAGGTTTAGAGTTTGCCAGGGATTCGGGTGCAACTTTAGTTATTACTGTTGATAATGGAATAACAGCAATAGAGCAGGCGCAGTTTGCCAAACAGTTGGACTTAGATTTAATAATTACAGATCATCACATCCCACTTAATATAAAACCTGAAGCTTTTGAGATAGTTCATTCAACAAAAATGTGTGGGGCCGCAGTAGCCTGGTGTTTAATACAAAGTTTAATCCCCAAAAGTTTAAGGGAGGAGCTTTTACAATTTGTGGGAGTTGCGACAGTTTGTGATTTAATTCCTTTAAAAGATTTAGGCAGAGCATTTTTAGTAGAAGGATTAAAAGAGCTTAAAAAAACTACCAATCTAGGATTTTTAGCTTTGGTTAATGAATGCAATATAGAAATTTCCGATGTTTCCTCTTACGAGATAGGGCATATAATTGGCCCAAGGCTTAATGCCATGGGAAGGCTTGAGCATGCCATAGATTCTCTTAGACTTCTTTGTACAAAAGATGCAAGTAAGGCCAGAAATCTTGCCAAATTACTTTGTGAAACAAATACTCAAAGACAAAAGATGACTCAAATTGCAGTAGAAGAAGCCAAGGCTATGGTTATAGGAGAAAATACAGTTCATGTTTTGTACAGTTCTAATTGGTCTGCAGGAATAATCGGTTTAATTGCAGGAAGAATTACAGAAGAATTTTACAGGCCTTCTATTGCCATTTCTGTTGGAGAGACTATTTCCAAAGGTTCTGCCAGATCTATTGATGGAATTAATGTGATAGAACTTATCAGAAAACATTCTGATGTTTTAATTGATGTTGGAGGACACCCTGGTGCTGCAGGATTTTCAATTCTTACAGAAAAGTTAGAAATATTTAAAAAAAGATTGGAAGAGGAAGTAATTGTGATACCTGAGGAAAAGGTTCTGGAGATAGATGCAGAAGTTGAAAGTAATAAATTAACGAAAAATTTGGTGAATGAATTGGGAAAATTTGAACCTTTTGGTTTTGGAAATCCAAAGCCAGTATTGGCCAGTAAAGGTATGAAAATTTCTGATATAAGAACAGTAGGAAATGGAAAGCACCTTAAATTTAAGGTCGTAGATCCTGAGCTTGTCGAAGGACCCATAGATGCTATAGCATTTAGCATGGGAGATTTATCCACAGTATTACAAAATGGTCAGCAAGTTGCTATTGCTTATAATTTGGAGCTTGATAATTATAACGGTTTTGAAAAATTACAATTAAAGGTCAGAGATATTAAGCTTGGCTAATCTTTCTTTTGTTTGTCTTTCGCGTCTTTTCTGCCATTTGTCCTTCTTTTGAGCTATTCTATCTTCATACCATTGACTTACTGCCTGTGCAGGGGAGAGGTTAGTGTATAGGTCAGGACCCCAATCAAATCTTTCTACAGGTTCTTCAAATTGTTTTCTTTCAGGATTTGCCATATACCATTAAAAAACCTCCTATAAAGGAGGCTTGTGGCGGAATCTAATTTTATTTTAGATTACGCTTTCAAACCTCCCTTTCTTGAGGTAATAATAATTTCAATAATAATTGAGAAACTTCTCTTCATTTACTGATAAAGAATAACAAATTATCTCAATTTTTTCAAGCACCTACTATAGGTCTTAGACCAATTTAGAAATGTCGCATTTCCAAATTTAAAATGTCATCCTATTAATTGATGGTAAATCAGGTATGATTGCGGACAGCCTATGTTATGCCCCCTCTTAATCCGGATGAACAGTACAAGTTTAAAGTGCTTACTCAAGCAATTAATGGTAAATTAACCAATAATCAGGCATCCAAACTGCTTCATATTTCAGTTAGACAGTTGCAGAGATTAAAGAAAGAAGTCTTCCAACATGGAGTTCTAGCTGTAATTCATAAATTAAAAGGGAAACCAGGTAATCACAGCATTGAAAAATCAGTTAAATCAAATGTTCTCATAACCATTAAACAAGCCTATCCTGACTTTAAACCCTCATTTGCTGCAGAGAAACTTAAAGAAAATCATGGTCTTATTGTTAATCCTGAAACCTTAAGGCTTTGGATGAGTGAGGAAGGTTTATGGAAACCCCACCAACAAAGAAAGGTCAATTACCATGCCTGGAGGGAAAGGAAGGACTATTTTGGAGAGCTGGAGCAGTTTGATGGTTCATACCATTTCTGGTTTGAGCAAAGACTCCTTAATGAGTTTGGATTTCCACAAGAAGTATGCTTACTGGCCTCCATAGATGATGCTACAGGTAAAATCACTCATGCCAAGTTTGATTTTAATGAGGGAGTTGTAGCTGTATTTAATTTCTGGATGGAATATGTGCTTACTGTGGGTAAACCATTGGCTATTTACCTAGATAAATTCTCTACCTACAAGATTAATCACAAATCAGCTGTAGATAACTTTGAGCTGATGACTCAATTTCAAAAGGCCATGAAACTTTTAAGTATTGAGGTAATCAATGCTAACTCTCCCCAAGCCAAAGGCAGAATTGAAAGGCTCTTTGGAACATTGCAGGACAGATTGGTTAAAGAGTTAAGGTTAAATAATTTAAGCTCTATAACTGAAGCTAACTTATTCCTAAAAGAGTTCATCCCAAAATTTAATGCACAGTTTTCAGTTATTCCTACCCTAGATGAAAATATCCACAGGCAGCTAACCCAAAGAGAAAAAAGAAGCCTTAAAAGCATCTTCTCTATCAAATCCACCAGAAGAATCAATCAGGACTTTACCATTCAGTTTAAAAACCATTTCTACCAGCTGGAAGAGATCCAACCAACAACAATCAGACCTAAAAATACATTATTAGTTGAGGAATGGCTGGACAAAACCATCCATTTTAGGTTCAGAGAACACTATCTTAAATGTTTTATCCTACCAGGGAAACCTGAAAAGATCTTCAGGCAACCAGTCATTCTTACCAGCCACCCCTTAAACTACAAACCACCACCAAATCATCCATGGAGAAGATACAAAAATCCATTACCTAGGGGGTGACATTTCTATTTTGGACTGACAGCACCTACTATAGGAGCTCGTCTCATCTGATGTGAAACTCTAAATGATGCCTGTTTTGCTGCTGCCTCAGGAGTTACCTCTCGTTCACCTCTAACAATCTCCATAATTTTTTCAGAGATTGGATCAACAACTGGTTTTACATCAGCAAAATGTATGACTCCCTTTGCAGGCATATGTATTTCACTTGATTCAATAGTTGATGGCAGTCCGTATTGTCTTTCAAATGTATCTACCATAATTTAAACACCTCCTTTCGTAATCATTTTAATCTTTTAATATGATGTCCAACTGGTATTTTTCCTCTACGTCTATAGTATTTGTATATGAAATTTCTCAGATCATGCCCATGCATGCCATTAATAGACCCAACTTCTGTGCTAGTAGCTTCGTTCATAACATCAAAAGAATCTTGTTTAACCTCATTTTTTCCTAATTGTCTAAATCTTTCAGCCATAAAAAAACCTCCCATTTCAGGAGGTCTGTTTCCTTTCTTTTTTAGATTTTAATTATCTAAAAAGACCTCCCTGAGATAGTGGCCAAGAGGACCACTAAAGTTAGGAGGCTAAGTAGTAAACTATTTTGATTTAACACTAATGTTTTTGACATTTTATTAATTTAAAAGCTAGCCCAAAATCAGACTAGCTCTTAAATTATAAGTCCATAATATTTATTTGTCAAATTTGCTCTTGAACTGTTGTTAATGGTTCTCTTGTTCTAGAACACAAAACCTCTGTTCTTTCAGGATCAAATGTTAATCCTTCCATTTTTTTCTCAACACACCCTTTGATGGTTGCAAATTCACACATTTTTCCGCCATCCAAAGTTGCGCAAGGGGTAACTGTTACTCCCTCAACACCTGCGACCATTTTTGAAATATCCATATGGGCTTCTGGTATTGATGTGATAACCTTTGTAACTACTGTAGCTGGATCGATTGTATCAACTCTATCTGTTGATCTCCACCCAACATTACCAATCCTTGCAGATGGTCTCCATTCTCTTCTTTCTTCTCCTATCATATTTTTTTAACACCTCCTTTCAACCACAAAAAAAACCTCCGCTTATTATTAAGTCGGAGGCGCGCACAAAAAACCGCCCCCGTTTAAACGAAGGTAAAGTAAGCAAAGTTAAAAGCTACTCGGTTTTGCATATGTATTTTGTAAATTTATCAAAATACTTTCATCTTGTCAACTATCCGCACAAACTGCTATTATGCTTCTAATGGATCGAACATTAATTTTAGATACTAAGAACAAAATAGAGGAAGAAGTAAAAATCTGCGGATTTGTTAATAACAGGCGTGATCATGGCAAAATTTTATTCCTG
>MFCV01000001.1 GCA_001777015.1 Candidatus Daviesbacteria bacterium RIFCSPHIGHO2_02_FULL_36_13 | reverse complement strand
CTGAGATTGAATAAAAAGAGTACTTTTCTTAGGATCTAATCCACAAGCCAAGTAGTCCATAATAACATCTCTAACAGACTCCTTTAAAACATTCTTATCATAAGGGGTAGTTAAAGTATGAAGATCAGCAACCATATAAAAGGTTTCATCGCCACTTTTGGCAAGCTCCAAAAAGCCCTTTACAGCTCCTAGGTAATTACCTAGATGAAGCCTGCCTGTTGCTCTAATTCCCGATAAAACTCTTTTCATATAGTAATTATACTGTAAAGCGATAAAAAAGCCTATTTAGGAGGATCGTTTGGGGGCACAATTCCATCAAATCTCATCCAATCATGCCGACCTCTTAAAACATCTTTCTCTGGGATACCTGGATACAAGTTTCCAAATTCATCCTCCATATCAAACCACCTTCTACCTTTGATTACTTT
The DNA here is from genome assembly GCA_001777015.1 of Candidatus Daviesbacteria bacterium RIFCSPHIGHO2_02_FULL_36_13. Taxonomy (GTDB): domain Bacteria; phylum Patescibacteriota; class Microgenomatia; order Daviesbacterales; family UBA10151; genus 2-02-FULL-36-13. The sequence continues at coordinate 4,835 of MFCV01000001.1, read as the reverse complement.
CTCGCCAGTTAACCTGGCATGAAATATATCAGGCCAGATATCTGTTCTAGGAGTGCTGAGTCTTACTACAGTATTCGGTCCTAATTTTGAAGCATCTATTGGTTCTAACCCTTCAGGAATCTCATCCTTTAGTAGCTTTCTTGGATCAGTAACACCAATTTGTTCTGGAGTATATACCCCTTCAACATCATACGGCCCTACTTTTCCACTTAAAATATCCAGTACTGCAGCTTGTTCTGGACGCAGAAGCTGGTCTTCCAGTTCTAAAACTTTATCTCCTATACCTGAAGCTCCATTATCCCCTCTAATCCAAAGTAGTCTTTTTTCTATTTTTGTAGGATCAACTGCATTTGGAATTTGTCCTCTTATAACATTTCCTTTTCTCAAATTTTTTGTATCTATAGATATTTCTCTGGTTTTTTCTGTCATATTTTCCTTTAAGCAAAGTTCGCGCTTCTCACTTTTAGGCGCTTCGAACTAAAAAACCGCTCCTTTTTTGCGGCGCGGCTTGGGTGAGATTAGACTTTTTTAGTTTCTCACTTCGGCCGTAACCCAAATTTAATTGGCCAATGACGTTTATCAATTTTATTGAGGTGTGTCATAATTTGTCTGAAAGAATGGGATAACATGCCTATATTGTAGGCATAAGGTAAGAGAATCTGTCAAGAAGGAAGTTTACGAGGTGAGGGTCCGTCATATTCTATCTCTTCATCAGCAATTCTTCTGAAGGGTTTTTCGCGGACATATTCTTCAAACACATGAGCTACTAACCCTACTATTCTTCCAATTAAAAAGAATCCTTTGCCTAATCTATAGTCAAAGCCCATATCAGAAATAACTGCAGCAATAGCTCCATCAACATTTATCACAATCCTTTTTCCTTTAAGCTCTTCTAATTTGGTTTCAACTGCGCGGGCTAGCTCACAAGCTTCCCCATAAAACCCTAGCTCTTTTGCTTTATTAAAAATTTGAGTTGCTCTGGGATCTTCATCCTTATAAACTTTATGTCCAAAACCTGGGATTCTATCACCAGAAGAAATTACTTTTTCTACTAACTTATCTGCTGATAAACCCAGTTGCAGAAGTCTGGCGCACTCTTCTATTGCTCCGCCATGAGATTCCCCAACTCCTAAAACTCCTGCAGCCACTGCTGCCTGCATTGGATTACCTGCTGAGGCAGAATTTCTGGCATTAGTAACAGAAGGTGGGCCCATGCCATTATCAATTGTGGAGATAAGTATAGAATCCAACATGGCTCTTTCTTTCTCAGTTGGAAGTTCACCTTTTAACTCTAACCAAATAGCATCAGTAAAATTAACTTTATCTATCAGATCTGTAGTTTTGTAGCCATGCATATGGCCTTCCCCATCAATTATTCCAGCTAAAGATGTCTTCCATTTCTTATCCATTTATTGATTATACTATAATACAGGCTCTATTTAAGATATTACTCACCTAAAGAGGTAACTTCTTTATTAGTAATGTTGTAGTTATATTTTTTACTCCCGATTGTAAAGGTAAAATTTTCTCTATCTGTCCATTCTGTGAAATTAGCAACACCTTCTTTAGCTTTATAGACCAAATTTAAAGTTTTAATGGCATCCTTATAAAGATGAATTCCCACAGGTACATTCTGGGGAATCTCAGTCCCACCCCTTCCCACCACAGCAACAGAAGAAACAACATACCTACAGTCAGGAGACCAGTATGGACCAACAAGATCTATCCAACCGCTATTACCTTTTGGATAAGCTTCAGGTGGAATCTTCCCACATCTTTCCTCAAGATCTTCTTTCATGGGAGTTGGAGTATTTTCTACAACTTTTTGATTTTTATCAGTAATATTCAGCTTTGAATCCTGATACTTTGTACCTATATAAAATGATACTGCCATTAAAACTACAACAGTCAAAATAACAGGTGCATTAATAAATCCTTTTTGCATGATATTAGTATAACATTCACTATATCAGATCCGGTATTTCATCAGGAGTTTTGGCAAAATTAACTGGATTGAAGTCTTTGGGTAAGCCACAATCTCGCAAGAGAAGAAACATTTATCCCCTTTTTCTTAGCTACCTTTTCCAATTTTTCTTTGGTGTCTTTTTGAAGACGTAAGACTAAAGTCTCTTCTTTTGGTTTCTCAAGATCTACTATGACTTTTACATCATCTAATTCATCCCAGAATTCAGTAAAATCATGTTTATCCCACCATTCAACTTCCTCTTTATAACTCATTTTATTAAAATCAGGAAATTTAAACTTTTTCTTTTTCATAGATCTCCTTTCTCTCTTTTCTACTAGAATCTCTTACACTTACAGGATAATATACACCTGCACTTATCCTTCTCACCACCAATGACATCAATCTTGTACCTGATCTACCCATAGCTATATATCTTCCGTTTTTACCCTTTATATGCGTAATAAAATTCTTAACAGCTTCCTCTGCTTCTCTAACTGTAGCATTATGTTTCTCTATATGTTTAATATTCCACTCGTCCCAAACCAATTTCTTAATCTTTATCCTAGTCATATTGTATTACATTTGTATTACATTGTCAAGAGGTCAGGTATCTCATCTGGAGTTTTGGCAATAGTTACCCCTGCTTCAGTCAAACTATTTATTTTGGATTTATAGGAACCTTTATCCCCATAAACTATGGCTCCAGCGTGTCCCAGCTTGGTTCCTTGAGGCAAGGATTCTGCAAATAATCCTGAGATAAAAGCCACTACTTTTTTAGTGAATCTTCCTGATTTAATCATTTCTGCTGCTTCTTCCTCATAGGTCCCCCCTATTTCTCCAAAAATAACCACAGATTTTGTCTGTTCATCTTTTTCAAATTCTTCCATCATATCTGTAAAAGTTGAACCCTCCAATATATCTCCTCCAATTCCTATAACTGTACTCTGCCCTATTCCATTTTTAGTTAAAATCCAAGAAACCTCAGATGACATTCCTCCAGATTTTGAAATAACTCCTACATTTCCTTTGGAAAAAACTCCTCTTGGGTCTTCCCCACCAATTTGACCCACCTTTCCAATTCCTGGAGAAATAATACCCATAGATGACGGACCAACAATCCTAACTCCAGCTTTTTTGGCCATGGCAATAGCTTTGGCAGTATCTGCAATTGGTACATGTTCAGTAAAAACATTAATAAGGGGAATTTGGGCAGCTATAGCCTCTTGCATAGCACCAAAAACTGCAAAATTAGGCACAGAAATAAGAGAGGTATTAATACCTGGATGAGAATCTAGCGCTTCTGCAATAGTGTTATAAACAGGCACACCGTGTACTTCCTGCCCACCTTTACCAGGAGTTACCCCAGCTAAAACTTTAGTTCCATAATTTTTCATCTGCAAGGCTACTTTTGACCCTTCTTTACCTGTTATTCCCTGCACTAATACTTTTGTTTTATCATTAACTAGTATAGCCATAGATTAAGGAGCGAAGATACTCAATTTACGAGTTGGCCGGACGAGCGATTAGCGAGTGACAAGGCCGAGTAAATTGCGGTATCGAGCGACTACTTTTCCTCCTTTCCATATGCTAAATCCACTATTGTCTTAGCTGTGGCTGTCATGGGAGTTTCCCTGCCAAAAATATGAAAATCAAATCCTTCTTTTTCCCCTATTATTTTTAGTTCATCAAAAGCTTTTTTATCATTTGGCCCACTGCGTCTTATCACAATAGGACCTTTAAACTTTACTTCCCTTAGTCCTTCTACAAATCCCATTAAAGTTTCATAAATATCAGTAAAGTTAGCTGTCCCTCCAACAAACCAACATCCCTTTAACCCCTGTTTAGCCAGAACAATTTCTGTTAATTTCTTTAATTTTTCCCTAGGTGGGTTTCCAGAATGCTCAGTATAGTTAGCAGGCTTTCCTCCATAAGCAATGAGCGCATCCATACAAACCACAGATCCTCCACCCCCAGCAGCAATCACAGCAATATCCCCATCCAAATCCCAATAAACAGATCCAGAAGTACCTCTGTGATCTCCTTCATCAATCTTTCTAGCCTCAATTTCAGCCTCAGTTGGAGGCCTGCCAAAAAGATTTCTTTCAGGGAACTTTTCTTCTCGTCTAAAATTTGCATCATCATCCAAAATCACTTTGGCATCTAAGGCCATAATCTTTCCATCCTTAGTAACCACCAAAGGATTAATTTCTGCCAATTCACAGTCATATTTTATGAATACTTCCCAAAGCTTTTTAGCAGTTTCTTTTAGAGAATCAGACACATTTTCTCCTTTATATCCCTCTAAAATATCTACAGGATATATTTTAATCTCTTTTCCTTCTGCCCCTGTTCCACCTTCTCCAAAGCTCATTACTGGTCCCCTATTCTCTGTGCTATATGAAAATGAAAGATAATATTCCTTATCAATTTCTACCATTTCTTCTACCAGAATCTTCTCTACTTTTTCTCCATTAACTGAAGATCCTAATAATGCCAACACACTTACCTTGAGTTTTGACTCATCATCCACCACAACTATTCCACCTGAATCAGCGCGTTTGCCAGATAAAACTTGAGCCTTAAGCACCAGAGGAGCCTTAATTTTAATTTCTTCATCAGGAGGTTCAATAAGTTGGGAATTTGGAATTTCTATCCCACAGGATTTAAATAATTTTTTTCCCTCAAATTCATAGAGAAGCATGAGGTTGATTGTACTGAACTTGACTTACCTTTTCAACTCATGATATTGTGAATTCTAGATCCCTTATGTTTGAAGAAATAACATTTCTTTCACCTCAATTGCCTATTTCTAATTATTCGAAAGGAGGTGATTGTATGGCAGTAGAAAGTGGTCCTATAGGACCCGTTA